>JAACJQ010000350.1 GCA_016879935.1 Archangiaceae bacterium
GAAGGCGCAAGACGACTTCGCGCGAAAGAACCTGCACGCGCTGCCCGGCCGCGAGTGGCTCACCAAGCGCTACACCGAGCTCTACTACCTCGACGCGATCAGCATTCCGGTGAAGCGCGCGGGCCGGTACTTCTACACGCGCCAGCGCAAGGACAAGGAGAAGGCCGTCGTCTACTGGAAGGACGAGAAGGGCGACGAGCACGTGCTGCTCGACCCGAATACCTGGTCGACCGACAACACGGTCTCGCTCGGCGTCTGGGTGCCCTCGTGGGACGGCAAGAAGGTCGTCTTCGCCGAGAAGCCGAACGCCGCCGACGAGTCGACGCTGTACGTGCTCGACGTCGACTCGGGCCAGCGCTCGAAGATCGACGTGATCACCGGCGGCAAGTACGCGAGCCCCTCGTGGACGCCGGACAACAAGGCGTTCATCTACGAGTGGCTGCCCACCGACGCCAAGATTCCCGTCTCGGAGCGCCCCGGCTACTGCGAGGTGAAGAAGCACGTACTGGGCGACGACCCCGCGAAGGACGAGCAGCTGCACCCGCGCACCGGCGACCCGAAGACGTTCATCGGCGGCTCGGTCTCGCGAGACGGCAAGTACCTGTTCATCTCGATCATGCGCGGGTGGAACGAGAACGACGTCTTCTTCAAGAAGGTCGGCGTCGACAAGGAGTGGAAGCTGCTCATCAAGGGCAAGGACGCGAAGTACAGCGTCGACGTCTGGAAAGACGTCTTCTACGTGTTCACCGACGAAGGCGCGCCCAACAAGCGGCTCTTCTCGGCCGACCCGAAGAAGCCCGAGCGCGCGAACTGGAAGGAGCTCATCGCCGAAGACAAGGACGTCGCCCGTGACTCGTTCGCGATCGTCGGTGGCCACTTCGCGATCTCGGGCCTCAAGAAGGCCGTCAGCGTCGTCGACGTGTTCGACTTCAAGGGCAAGAAGGTGCGCGCGGTCGAGCTGCCGGGCCTGGGCACGGCGTCGAACCTGGTCGGCCTCGAAGACGACGACGAGGCCTACTACGCGTTCTCGAGCTTCACGATGCCGCGGCAGATCTTCAAGTCGAGCGTGAAGACCGGGAAGTCAGAGCTCTGGGCGAGCGTCGACGTGCCGGTCGACCCCACGCGCTTCGAGGTGCGTCAGGTCTTCTACCCGTCGAAGGATGGCACGCAGGTTTCGATGTTCATCGTCGCGAAGAAAGACGTCGTGCTCGATGGCAACAACCCGGTGCTGCTCTACGGCTACGGCGGTTTCGACATCAGCCTCACCAGCGCGTTCACCTCGTTCATCTACCCGTGGCTCGAGGCGGGCGGCGTGTACGCGGTGCCCAACCTGCGCGGCGGTGGTGAGTACGGCAAGGCGTGGCACGACGCAGGGAAGGGCGCCAACAAGCAGAACGTGTTCGACGACTTCCACGCCGCGGCCGAGTACCTCGTGAAGGAGAAGTGGACGACGGCGAAGCGGCTGGCGATTCGTGGCGGCTCCAATGGCGGCCTGCTCGTCGGAACCGCGATGGCCCAACGGCCTGAGCTCTACGGCTCGGTCATCTGTGCGGTGCCGCTGCTCGACATGGTTCGCTACCACCTCTACGGCTCGGGCAAGACGTGGATTCCGGAGTACGGCGACCCCGAGAAGCCCGAAGACTTGAAGGTGCTCGCGGCCTATTCGCCGTACCACCACATCGTCGAGAACGGCACGTACCCGCAGCTGCTGATGATGTCGGCCGATCACGACGATCGCGTCGACCCGTTCCACGCGCGCAAGTTCGTGGCCATGGTGCAGCACTCGACGAAGGCGAAGGGCACCTCGTGGCTGCGCATCGAGATGAACGCGGGCCACGGAGGCGCCGATCAGGTCGCCAAGTCGATCGAGTCGTCGGTCGACCAGATCGCGTTCCTGTTCTCGACGCTCGGCGTTACGCCTCCCGCTGCGGCGGTCACGAAGTCGAACTGACGCAGGTGTGGGAGTAGAAGCGTCTTCGTCGTCACAACTTTTGGAGAAACCCCGAGTGAAGCCTCTGCCGCTGCTGCCTCTGCGAGACATCGTCCTCTTCCCGCACGAGGTGCGTCCTCTCTACGTCGGCCGCGAGAAGTCGATCGCGGCGCTGAAGGAGGCGATGAACCGCAAGGCGACCGAGGGCAAGGCGCTGTTGCTCCTCTCGGCGCAGAAGAAGGCGAAGACGAACGACCCCACGCCTGACGAGGTCTTCCACTTCGCCACGCTCGGCCAGGTCGTGCAGTTGCTGCCGCTGCCCGATGGCACGGTGAAGGTGCTCGTCGAGGGCATCTCGCGCGCGCGCCTGACCAACTTCCTGCCCACCGAGCCGTACTTCGAGTGCGAGTACGACCCCGTCGTCGAACCGCCGTCGACGGCCGCCGAGCTCGAAGCGCTGATGCGCGCCGTTCAGGCCACCTTCAAGGCGTTCGTCGAGCTCAACAAGCGCATCGCGCCCGAGCTCATGCAGCAGGTGGCGTTGATCGAAGATCCCTCCCGCCTCGCCGACACCATCGGCGTGCACCTCGCGCTCAAGCTGCCCGAGAAGCAGGCGCTGCTCGAGACCGAAGCTCCGGCGAAGCGGCTCGAGAAGCTCTACGAGCTGATGCAGGGCGAGATCGAGATCCTCAAGGTCGAGAAGAAGATCCGCTCCCGCGTGAAGAAGCAGATGGAGCGGACGCAGAAGGAGTACTACCTCAACGAGCAGATGCAGGCGATCCAGCGCGAGCTTGGCGACAAGGGCGACGACGGCAAGACCGAGATCCAGGAGCTCGAGGAGAAGCTGAAGGCGAAGAAGCTCTCCAAAGAAGCTCACGCCCGGATGAAGAAGGAGATCAAGAAGCTCAAGATGATGGGCCCGATGAGCGCGGAAGCGACCGTCGTGCGCAACTACATCGACTGGGTGCTCTCGCTGCCCTGGGGCGAAGAGACGAAGGACAAGATCGACGTCGACGAAGCGCAGAAGGTGCTCGACGACGATCACTTCGGGCTCGAGAAGGTGAAGGAGCGAATCCTCGAGTACCTGGCGGTGCAGCAGCTCGTCGGGAAGCTCAAAGGGCCGATCCTCTGCTTCGTGGGCCCTCCCGGTGTCGGCAAGACGTCGCTCGGCCGTTCCATCGCCAAGTCGCTCGGCCGCAAGTTCGTGCGCATGTCGCTCGGCGGCGTGCGTGACGAGGCCGAGATTCGTGGCCACCGCCGCACGTACATCGGCGCGATGCCGGGCAAGATCATTCAGTCGCTCAAGAAGGCCGAGTCGGCGAACCCCGTCATTCTGCTCGACGAGATCGACAAGATGTCGTCCGACTTCCGCGGAGACCCGTCGGCCGCGCTGCTCGAGGTGCTCGACCCCGAGCAGAACTCGACCTTCAACGATCACTACCTCGATCTCGACTTCGATCTCTCGAAGGTGATGTTCGTCTGCACTGCGAACTCGATGCACACGATCCCCCAGCCGCTGCAGGACCGCATGGAGATCATCCGCATCGCTGGCTACACCGAAGACGAGAAGCTCAGCATCGCGAGGAAGTACCTCATTCCGAAGCAGCAGGAAGCGAACGGCCTCAAAGACACGAAGGTCGCGCTCACCACGCTGGGCCTCAAGACCGTCATTCGCCGCTACACCCGCGAGTCGGGCGTGCGCAGCCTCGAGCGCGAGATCGCCTCGGTGTTCCGCAAGGTGGCGCGTGAGGTCATCGGTGGAGACAAGGGCCCCATTCGGGTCGATCGCCGCCGCGTGAAGAAGCTGCTCGGTGTGCCGCGCGTGCCGAAGGACAAGAACGAGAAGACCGATCAGATCGGCATGGTGAACGGGCTCGCGTGGACCGAGTACGGCGGCGAGGTGCTCCACACCGAAGCGACGACGATGCCCGGCAAGGGCAAGCTGATCGTCACCGGCGTGCTCCGCGACGTCATGAAGGAGTCTGCGCAGGCGGCCGTGACGTGGGTTCGCACCCGCGCGCGCCGGCTCGGCATCGAAGACGCCTTCTTCGAGAAGAACGACATGCACATTCACTTCCCCGGCGCGTTCCCGAAGGACGGGCCGTCGGCGGGCGTGACGATGGCGACGGCGCTCGTCTCGGCGATCACCCGCATTCCGGTGCGGCGCGACGTGGCGATGACCGGTGAGATCACCCTGCGTGGCCGCGTGACGCCGATCGGCGGGCTCAAGGAGAAGTGCCTGGCCGCCCACCGCCTCGGCATCAGGACGATCATCGTGCCGCGCGAGAACAAGAAAGACCTGCGCGACATCCCGAAGAACATCCGCTCGGCGATGCGCATCGTGCTGGTCGACTCGGTCGACGAAGTGCTCCGCGAGGCGCTCAAGCTCGAGCACCCCGAGGACTTCTTCCGCACCTCGCCTGAGGTCTCGCCCACGCCGTCTTGATGGACGCGTTGCAGAGGAACATGCGCTTCGTCGCGCCCGGGCTCCTGGTCGCCATGATCGGAGTCTGGGTGCTCACCCCGACGACGCGCGCGAAGCCGATTCACGGGCTGTGTCTGGTGCACGCCGACTGTCACGCCAGCGAACGGTGCCTCGTGACGCCTGCTGGCGATGGCTTCGCGACGACGGGCGAGTGCGTCGACCCCTGTGAAGGCGATCTCCAGTGCCCGTCTCAGCAGCGCTGCGAGGAGTTCGTCGAGGCGGGGCAGTACTGGACGCTGCCGAGCTCGGGGAAGGGCAAGGGCGCTCCCGTTGGAGCCTGCCTGCCAGGAGCGCGCAGCGACGGCTGAACTGTGAGACGCTGGCCGCTCATGCGTTCATTCGTCTTGTTGAGTGTGCTGGCCGCCTTCGGCTGCGCCACGACTCCCGTTGCGAAGCCGTCAGAGGTCCACGCCGCAGTTCCTGTCGGAGACCCGCCAGTCGTGAAGGTGGGCAACCGGCTCATCCTCCAGTCCGAAGCCGACAAGCGCGCGGGCGACGACTTCTACAAGCTGCAGGATCAGCTCTACGAGCTGCGGGTCGATTCGGCCGAGCGCATCGCCATCGAGTTCCTCGTCGAGCAGGAAGCGAAGAAGGACGGCCTGTCGGAGGACGCGTGGGTCGAGCAGCGCCTCGAGACCGGCCTGCGCACGCCCTCTGACGGCGAGCTGCAGGAATTCTACTCGAAGGTGAAGAACAAGCTGCCCGACGACGCGACGTTCGCCGACGTGAAGCCGCAGCTGGTGCGGGCGCTGATGCGCGAGGCGAAGGTGAAGCGGGCGCGCGAAATGTTCGAAGAGCTCAAGCGCCGCGCTGGCTACGAGGTGTTGCTCTCGCAGCCCGATCGCCCGCGCAAGACGGTCGACGCGAGCGGCCCCGGCAAGGGCCCACCGAACGCGCGCGTCACCATCGTCGAGTTCGCCGACTTCCAGTGCCCGTACTGCTCGAAGGCCTCAGACATCGTGAAGAAGGTCGCCGCCGAATACCCGGCCGACGTGCGCGTGGTGTTCCGTCACTTTCCGCTGGGCAACCACCCGCTGGCGCCGAAGGCGGCTGAAGCGAGCGCCTGCGCCGGCGAGCAGGGCCACTTCTGGGAGTACCACGATCACCTCTTCGCGAACCCGCGCGAGCTCGACGAGACATCGTTGAAGGCGCACGCGGTGACGCTCGGGCTCGACGTGAAGCCGTTCGTCGAGTGTCTCGAGTCGGGGCGCATGAAGGCGGCCGTGGAGAAGGATCGAAAGGCAGGCGAGGCGCTGGGCATCAACGGTACGCCGGCGTTCTTCATCAACGGTCTGCCAATGGCGGGGGCTCAACCCGAAGAGGCATTTCGGAAGGCGATCGATCGCGAGCTGGGCCGCTGAGCGAAGGGAACAGCCTGGGCCACCACGCGCGCGGGAGCAGGGGCGCGATCAGCTGGCCGGGGTACGAGGTGGGCCACGCCTCGGGAACACCGAGCTCGTAGGTCTCGTTGCCGGTGGCGCCATGGTGATGTGTACGAAAGAGGAAGTCACACCACGGCGAGAGGTTCGCGAAGTTCGCCACCACGCCGGGGTGCTTGGCGTGATGCCAGCGATGCCACTGGGGTGACCCGAACAGGTACGCAAGCGGCCCGAGCGGCAGGCGCACGTTGGAGTGGATGAAGATCGCCCACAGGCCGCGGAAGACGATGAACGAGGAGATCGTCGCGAAGTCGAAGCCGAGCGCGATGCCGGGCAGGTTGATGAAGAGCTGCGTCAGCACACCATCGACCGGGTGCTCGCGGTGCGCGGCGATCCAGTCGACGGTCTCCGAGGTGTGATGCACGGCATGAAACCGCCACAGCACCTCGAAGTGGTGAGAGGCGCGGTGGAACCAGTAGACGCTCAGGTCTCCGAGCAGCAGCGCCTCGAGCACCTGGAGCGCGAACGGTTGTTGGTGCGCGAGCGCCCGGAAGGCGCCGAGGGCGTTCGAGAGATCGGCCTGCTCGCGGACGACCAGGAGCACCGAGAGCGCGACCGCGTTCCACAGCAGGTACTGGCCAGTGAGGAAGAGAAAGTCGGTGCCGACACGTGCCCGCAACCAGCGCTGGCCCTCCCGCGCAGGCCACGCCCACTCGAGCGGCCAGTAGACCGAGGCGAGCACGACGACCGAGATGAGCCAGGCCTGGAGCGCGTTCATGGCTTCTGGGTTGGAGGTGGCGGTTGCTGCGGCTGCGGAGGCGGGGCTTCGCGCCGGAAGTCCATCGGCGGCGCCTTCGTCGTGCGCAGGTAGTCGATGCGAACGGGTGTGCCCGCGTCAGCGGCCGCCTTCGTCGGCTTCGGAGCGGCGTTGGTCTGCGCGAGCGCCGCAGCACACACGAAGCAAACGGCCATCACGACGGCAGCGAGTCTCAGTCCGCGTTTCATGGTGCGATTGAAAGCACGGCAGCCCCTTCGAGTTCCAATCTCAGAACGCACCCGCGTCAGCGGCGAAGTCGACGAGGCGCCTCGTCGAAGGTGCGCGCTGAATGCGGTCGGGGTCGAAGCCCGGCCCGAACTTGGAGCCGAAGAGCGTCACCACGCCCGTCGCCGTACACGCCAGCGCCGCCACGATCACGATCGCCCAGATCACCGTGGCGGCCTTCAGGAAGGGCGGCTTCGCGGTTGGCTCGCTCATGCGCCGAGGTGATGCCACAGGACGAAGAAGCGTGCGCGCGAGTCGGCTGCTGGTGAACACGAGCTGAATCATGTTTCGCGGGAGCGCCCGTCGTCGTTTCAACAGGCTGGGGCTGGCTTCGGCGCTGCATCCGCCTGCGCCATGGACGCCGCGCGCATTCAACTCGAGGGGAAGCTGGAGCAGGTGGAGGTGTCGCTGGTGGTGTTGAAGCAGGTGAGCGGGTCACTCCGCGATGGGACGATTGGGGTGCTTGCGCTCGCCCGAATCGCGCCAGAGCTGAAGTCGCTGGAGTCGCTGCTTCCCCACCTGCGGCGCTTCGACGACAGCCAGGAGGTCGGGCGTGTGCTCTCGGCCGCTCGCGTGACAACGACGCGCCTGGTTCGCGACGCCGCTCGACTGTGCCGAACGCTCGGGCTGCCCGCACCGCGCTCGGTTCATGAGGTTCAGCGTCTTCTCGAACCCCACCTTCCGATTCGCCTCAGCACACGGCTGATCGCGCGAGGGTCGGAGCTCGTCCTGCTGCTCGGGATGTTCGTGTTCGCGGTCGTGGCGTTCAGCCTGACCGATTCAAGCGGTGCACGAATGCCGCCCATCTTTCTCATCGCGTGGGTGGCGCAGGTGCTCTTTCTGGCGGCTCGCTCCATTCACGTCGTCGTTTCGGCGACTTCCTTGCGGCTGGGCCGCTTCGAGTGGCGCCTGCGCGAGCTGCGCAACGTGCACTTCGAGATTCCGGGCTGGGGCCAGCGCCGTGGTCAGCGTGCGGTGATCGTCGTCGAGACCACCCTCGGGCGGACGACCCGGGTGAAGGTGCCGAACGCGGTCGACGGGCTGATGGCCGCAGTGCGCGCCGCTGGGGTTCCGGTCTCTCGCTCGGGCATGGACTCGTGGTGGGCGTCATGAGCGACGTGAGGATCGCCCTCGAAGGTCGGCTGGAGCAGCTCGAAGCCTCGGTCGTGTTCATGCGGCAGGTGCGGGCACTCGTCGACAAGCGAGGTGTCGCGCGAGCCGCACTCGAGCAGGTCGACCTCTGCCTGCGAACGATCGCGGCGACGGTGCCGGCCACGCGGCGGTTCTCGACGAGCCCAGAGGTCGTCGCCGCGTTCGAATCCGCCGGTGCGGAGATGACGCAGCTCCTTCGCGCGGCGCGGCGGTTGTGTCGGCACCTCGACGTTCCTTTGCCACGCACGGTGCTCGAGGTTCGCGCAGCGCTCGCACCGCACCTGCCAATTCACCTGTCGACGACCCTCGCAGGCACGCGCACCGAGAACGTCGGAGCGCTGCTGATTCCCGCGCTGCTGGTCGGGGCGGCTGCGGTGCTGCCTGCGGGCGCTCCCGTCTTGCTGGTCGTCGCTCTGGTGCTCCTGGGCGTCTCGTTCGTGCATGGAACGAAGCGGGTCGTCGTGTCTGCGACGCGGCTGCGGCTGGGACCGCGCTCGTGGGCCCTCGACGACATCAGACGAATCGTGATCGACGGACCTTCGATGGTGGTGGCGATCGAGACGACCCATGGCACCACCTGCGAAGTGCTGCTCCCGGGCGCGATTGATCCGCTGCTCGCGGCCCTCCGAGCGTGCCGTGTTCCCGTCTCGGTGCAGCTGCGGGCGGAGGAGACGTCGTGAATCGCGCAGAACGAATTCGCCGGGCAGAGGCGACGCTGCGAGAGGTGATCGAGCGCCTCCAGTGCGGCCGACTGTGGGCGAGCGATCTCGATCGGCTCTCGGCCTTCGCGTCGGTGCTCGACGACTTCACGCCAATCGATCACGCATGGCCGATGCGAGAGCGCTTCCTGGCTGCGTCGCGTGAGGTGCTGACGCTGCTTCGCGATGCGACGACAGTGGAGTCGGTGGCCAGCGCCGTGAACGCACTCAGAGCCCACGTCCCCATCTACGTCTCTCGCAGCCGCGACCTTCGCGCGATCGGCGTGGCCATCGCGGTCACGCTCGCGGTGCTGATGGCGGTGCCCCGCGCTCCCGTGTGCGCCGTCTTCTGCTTCATGCCTGCGCTCTTCTTCGTTCGTCTGCCGCCGGTCGCCGTCTCACGCGAACTGGTGGTGCTCTCGGGGCGCGCCATCGCGCCCCGCGAGATCGCCGGCATCACCGTCTCATTCAACGCGCGCTTCACCTTCCTCGTGTTGCGCAACGGTGCCCGGCTGTTGATCGGCCCGGGCGACTTCGTTCAGGCGCTCCGCGAGATCGGCGTCGAACGAATCTGATCAAGCCTCGACGTCGAAGAGCACCTTGCCCACGTTCTTCCGGGCTTGAACGTGCGCGTGCGCTTCTCCCGCCTTCGACAGGGGGAACACGCGATCGACGTGCGGCTTGATCTGCCCGCGCTCGTACATTGCGAGCAGCGCGTCGAGGTGCGAGCCCATGAGCGCGCCTTCGTGCCAGAGGTGGCCCAGGTTGATGCCGATGACGCCCTTGTTCAGCCCCATCAACTCCATGGGGCTCCACTTGCGCATCGAGAGGAACTCCTTCGCGACGTGCAGCAGGCTGCGCTTCTCTCCGTCGATCATGTTCGCCCAGCCGAACGCGTACAGGGTGCCGCCGGAGCGCAAGGCCGATACGCCACGCTCCCAGTCTTTGCCGCCGAGCGCGTCGAGAATGCGGTCGGCGCCACGTTTGTCGGTGAGCCGCATGGTCTCTGCGACGTAGTCCTGGGTGCGGTAGTCGATCGGGTGATGCAGGCCCTGCTTGCGGAGGAAGTCGTGCTTTCCCGCCGACGACGTGCCGAGCATCGTGACGTTCTCGACCGTCTTGCAGAGCTGAATCGCCGCGAGGCCGACGCCGCCGGCGGCCATGTGAATGAGCACCGTCATTCCCGGCCGAATGGGCGCGGTCCAGAAGAGCATCTGGTACGCCGTGAGGTAGTTGACGGGCAGGGCGGCGGCTTCGTCGAAGCTCATCGCGTCGGGAATGCGGCGGGCCTGCGACGCCGGCACACAGATCATCGTCGCCTGCCCACCGAAGCGGCACATCGACGTGACGCGATCGCCGTCCTTCAGTGACGTCACGCCAGCGCCCACGCCGTCGACGACGCCTGACACCTCGTACCCCATCACCATGGGGAACTTCGGCGCATCGGGGTAGAGACCGACACGCGCGGAGATGTCGGCGAAGTTGAGCCCGGAGCGCTTCACCCGCACCCGAACTTCACCTGCCCCGGGCGTGACATCAGGGCGCTCCTCGACGACGAGAACTTCGGGTCCGCCAGCCTTCCGGTTCACCAGTGCGCGCATGGGCCCTCTATACTGGGAAACGTGAAGGCGCTCGCCCCCGGGTTTCTGATTGCCATGCCGCAGATGCAGGACCCGAACTTCTCGAAGACCGTGGTGCTGATGCTCGAGCACAACGACGAGGGGTCGATGGGGCTCATCATCAACCGCACCGCCGAGCTCACCTTCGCCGATCTCGGCAAGTCGCAGTCACTCGAGATCGCCACGGTTCGCGAAGACGACGCGATCTTCGTGGGCGGGCCGGTGGAGCCGTACCGTGGCTTCGTGCTGCACGACCGCGACTCCATCGGCGAACGGGCGCCGCTCCTCCCGGGCCTGTTCCTCTCGGTGACGACTGACGCGCTCGAGCCGTTGCTGCGCGATCCGGCGACTACGTTGCGCTTCTGCCTCGGCTATTCGGGCTGGGGCCCAGGTCAGCTCGAGAAGGAGATCGCCCAGGGAAGCTGGTTGTTCACCGAGGCCCAGACCGGCCCGGTGCTGCACACCGAGCCCGAGCACATCTGGAGCGAGGTCATTAAGAGCATGGGCGTCGACCCCGCCATGCTGATCACCACCGGAGGCATCAACTGATGTTGGACCCTCAAGTTCTGAAGGCGCGCCTCGAGCAGGCGCTGACTGGGGCGACCGTCGAGATCCGTGACACCACGGGCACCGGCGATCACTTCGAAGCGCGCGTGGTGAGCCCGACGTTCGTGGGCCTGTCGATGGTGCAGCAGCACCAGCAGGTCTACGCGCCGCTTCAAGACGTGTTGGCCACCGGCGAGCTGCACGCCCTGGCCCTCAAGACGTACACCCCCGAGCAGTGGAGCAAGGTGAAGCGATGATCGACGAAGCGTTGAAGGCCCGGTTCGACAAAGAGATCTCCGAGAACCCCATCGTCATCTACATGAAGGGCAACGTGCTCTTCCCGCAGTGCGGCTTCTCGGCGCGCGCGGTGCAACTGCTGCAACCCTTCGGGAAGATCTACGCCGTCGACGTGCTGAAGGAGCCCGCGGTTCGTGACGGCATCAAGGTGTATTCGAATTGGCCGACGATTCCGCAGGTGTACATCAAAGGAAAGTTCGTCGGCGGCAGCGACATCGTGGCCGATCTCGCCGAGCGTGGTGAGCTCGAAGCCCTCGTGAGGGGCTGACCCGCGCGTGGACGACGAGAAGCAGCGGCGCATCGTCGAAGCGAGAATGAAGCTTCGCGAACGGCACCTCGGGAAGATTCGGGACTCCGCTTCGATGAGCGACCCGCGACCCATGGGCAGCGGAGCGCCCAACCGTCACGGCATGCCGAAGCTTCCGCCTGGCCAGCACCAGACGAAGAGCTGGCCGGTGCTCGATCTGGGCGTGAAGCCCAACATCACGCCCTCGACCTGGAAGCTGACCATCGACGGCGCGGTCGAGGAGCCCATCACCATCGACTGGGCGACGTTCATGGCGCTGCCACAGACCGAAGACGTGTCGGACTTCCACTGCGTGACGACGTGGAGCCTGATGGACTCGAGGTGGAAGGGCGTTCAAGCCTCGACCGTGCTGGCGCTCGCCCGGCCGCTCGAGTCGGCGCAGTACGCGATGATTCATGCCTTCGACGAGTACACGACGAACGTCGCGCTCTATGAGCTGCTCAAAGACGACGTGCTGCTGGTGCACACGTGGAACGACCAGCCCCTGCCGCGCGATCACGGTGGGCCAGTGCGCCTGATCACCCCGCAGCTGTACGCGTGGAAGGGCGCGAAGTGGATCAGCCGAATCGAGTTGCTCAAACAGAACAAGCTGGGATTCTGGGAAGACCGTGGCTACTCCGACACCGCCCACCCCTGGCGAGACGATCGCTATAGCTGAACCGGCCGCCACCGGCCCCTGGGCCAGCTTCAAGGCCTTCAAAGAGCAGCACCACATCGCGTTCGAGATCGGCTTCTTCTTCGCCGGCTTCCTGTTCGACGTGGTGTTGCTGCATCGCATCGACTCGACGCCGCTGCTGATTCACCAGGCTTGCTACCTGGTGCTGTCGGCGTTGCTGATCTTCGTCGACCACCGGCTGCACGTGAGCGGGAAGGAGCCCGAGGGCTTTCTCGGCAAGCTGGCGAGCTTTCGCCTGTGGGTGATGCACTTCTTCCTCGGAACACTGCTCAACGCGTTCATGGTCTTCTATTTCCGCGCGTCGAGCGGAATTCTCTCGTTCGTCTTCCTCATCGCGCTCGCGGGGCTCATCGTCGCCAACGAGCTGCCGCGGTTTCGGCAACAGGGCCCCGTCGTGCGGGTGGCGATGCTGTCGTTCGCGACGACGTCGTTCCTCGCGTACCTGTTGCCCGTCATCGTCGGGGAGCTCTCGAGCTGGCAGTACTACGTCTCGATTCTCATTGGCGCGGGCGTCACCTTCGGGCTGTGGAAGGTATTCACGCGCTTCACGCACGACCCGAACTGGACGTTCAAGCGCGCGGTCGTTCCCGGCTTCGTCGTGCAGGGCACGCTGTTGGTCTTCTACGTCCTCGGAGCGATTCCTCCCGTTCCGCTCTCTCTCAAACACATCGATGTGTATGCGAGCATTTCGCCGTCGAAGGACGAGACGGGAGTTCACTACGCCCTCGCGTACCAGCCAGCGCCGTCGTGGCAGGTCTGGCGAAAACACTCTTCGGTCTTCATCGCGTCACCGACTGGTGTCTGTCTCAAGCGCAAAGAGCACTACGCGCCGTCGGACATTCCCTGTGAGAACGACGAGCCCTGCAAAGGCCTCGGGTACGTGTGCTCGGCGAAGCGGGCGTGGGTCTTCACCCGAATCTTCGCGCCCGCGAAGTTCCGCGATCAGGTGAAGTTCGCCTGGGAGATGGACGACCCGAAGAAGGGGTGGACGGAGCGGGGCGCTCCTTTCGCGGCAGGCCTGAGCGGCGGCAACGAAGAGGGCTATCGAACCTTCGCATACACGACCATCAGCGAGGCGACGGCCTACCGTGTGCGTGTCTTGACCGAAGACGGCCGCGAGATTGGGCGGCTCACGTTCGACGCGAAACTGGGTGAGCAGCCTGCGACCGAGATCGAGACCGACTAGTCGATCTCAGAGAACGCACCGTCGTCGATGCGCTGCCAGCGGTCATCGTCGTCGACGATCACGCCGTCGCCCTTCTGCGCGAGGTACCGGGCGAGCTCATAGGCGATGACGACGCCCATGTTCTCGAGGTGGGAGAACCCGAGCTCGATGCCGACGATCTCCTTCGTGTCCTTCAGCGCCGAGCGAAGCGACTTTGGCGGGGTGCGCACCTCTTGCACCTCTGAGAGCTCTTCGGCGACGCGCTCGGGTGAGCTCCAGACGTGGACGACGATGGGCCGGGAATCGCCGAAGCTCACCTGCAGCTCCTTCGAGACCTTCAGGGCCTTCATGGCAGGGCTGACGAGCTCGTCGGCGACGTCGTAGTCCTCGGCGAGAGTGAAGTAGTCGACGCCCGCGAGCGCTGTGGCGTCTTCCCCCGTGATGCCCGCTTGCAGCTGTTTCGCGGTGAGCCTGGAGACCGGACGGCGGCAGTAGACCGTGAGCCACCAGGCCATCTCAGCGCGCCTTCTTCCACGTCGCCTTCATCCACGCCTCGACCGCGCCCGCCTCGCTGGGAATCGACGAGGAGAGGTTCTTCATTCCCTTCTCGGTCACGAGCACGTCGTCTTCGATGCGAATACCGATGCCTCGGTACTTCGAGGGAACGGTGAGATCGTCGAGCTGAAAGTAGAGACCTGGCTCGACGGTGAGCACCATGCCGGGCACGAGCTTTCCGTAGCGGTAGACCTGCTCTCGCGCCCTGGCACAGTCATGCACATCGAGGCCGAGCATGTGGCTGACATTGTGGAGCGACCATCGCTTGAAAAAGAGATGTTCTGGTTTGAGCGCCTCTTCGACCGGCATCGGTAGAATGCCGAGGTCCTTGAGCCCCTGCGCGAGCACCTTCGAGGCTGCGAGGTTGGGCGCCATGAAGTCGTTGCCCGGCTTCACCTCTTTCAGGGCCGCCTGCTGGGCGTTCCAGACGAGCTCGTAGATCGTCCGCTGCTCCTTCGAGAACTTGCCCGAGATGGGCAGCGTGCGCGTGATGTCTGCCGTGTACAGCGCGTGGCCCTCGATGCCGGCGTCGACCAGCAGCAGGTCCTTCTTCTTCAGGGCGCCGTGGTTGCGGGTCCAGTGGAGGATACAGGCGTTGGCGCCGCTGGCCGCGATGGTTCCGTAGCCGACGTCCTGTCCTTCGACTCGCGCGCGCAGGTTGAAGGTGCCCTCGACTTCGCGCTCGCTCTTCGCCTTCGGCAGCGTGCGAATGATGTCTTCGAAGCCGCGCTTCGTGGCGTCGATGACCTTCTTGAGCTCTTTGATCTCGAGGGTGTCTTTGACGAGGCGTTGCTCCGAGAGCGCGGTGGCGAGCTCGTCGTCAGGCTTGCCTTCATCACGTTTCGCAATCGTCGCATCGACGAGCGGTGAGAAGCCGCGAAGCACACGGGCGAGCGGGTGCTGCGCCAGGAACGCCTTCAACCCTTCGAGCGCGAGCGCTGCGTCGACTCCAAAATGAGCGCGGCTCTGCTCGACGCCGAGGCGCGCGCCCACCCACAGCTCGCCTTTCTTACGGTCGGTGTAGAAGGTCTCGCTCGCGCGGCCGGGGTTGGGCTCAACGAAGAGGTGTGCGTCGTGGCCGCCCTCGCGCGGGGTCATCACCAGTACACAGTCGGGTTCGGTGTTACCGGTCAGGTAGAAGAAGTCGGAGCCGGGACGGAATCGGTAATACGTGTCGTTTGCGCGAACCTTCTCGTGGCCGGTGGGAATGACGAGCGTCTCACCGGGGAAGCGGGCCGAGAGCGTCGCCCGTCGCCGCGCGTGAAAGTCGACGGCAGGAATGGCCTTCGGCAATGGCTTCGACTGCGGCTTCCACTCCGTCATCATGAAGCGGACGAGGGCTTCCGGGTTGTTCGGATCCTTCGGCTTCTCGGCGGGCTTCTGGTCGTTCTGGAAGGTCATGGCGTTTCCATCGTGAGCGTTGGGCGCAGGGCTGACAGTACTGCGGGAATGGCGACCTCGCCCCGCAGCACACGGGGGCCGAGGGAGATCGGGGCGAAGTCATGCCGAGCGAGCAGATCGACCTCGAACGGCACCCAGCCACCATCAGGGCCGATGGCCACGACGAGGCGCTGATCGGCTGGCATCGCATGGGCAAGCACGACGGCGGTGGGGTGGGGCACGAAGCGGAGCGCGCCGGGGGGCGCCCAGGTCGAGAGCTCGTCTTCGACGAAGGGCTTGAAGCGTTCGCGAACCTCGATGCGCGGTGGAATCGTGTCTTTCGCCTGTTCGAGGCCGAGGTCGATCAGCGCGTCGAGCGTCTCGGCGGTGAGAACCCTCGCGTCGAAGTAGCTCTTCTCGACCCGCGCGGCGTTGATGAGCACGACGCGATCGACGCCGAGTGACGCGATGGCAGGAATGACGCGTTTGAGCGCCTTCGGGCGGGGAATGGCAATGATGAGATCGATGCCCGGGCGCGGCGGCGGTGGCTCGTTCGCAGTGACCTGCAAGACCAACTCGGTCTTCGATTGCGCGCTGACCGTCGCGGTGCCGAGCGCTCCACCACGAACGCCCACCCGCACGGTATCGCCATCACTCACCCGCAGGACCTCGCGGGCATGCACCAGACGGCGGTCACGCAGCACCGCCACGCCAGCTGCGTCGACTTCGCCAGGCTGAAGCAGGAGCAGGTTCACGTCAGGGGCATGCCCACGGTGACAGCGATCGGCTCTGGTTCCGACTGTTCGCAAAATCATGACCCGGCACACTGTTGAATCCGTTCACAGGCCAGAATGCCGTCCCGTCCAGTCCCTTTGTGTAAACAAGGTATGCGGTGAGATCGGACGGCGAGGAGACGTACAGGCGCCCGAATTCAGCTCCACAAGTCTTCGCGCCAGATGGCGTTCTTGGAATGTCGATGATGAAGGAGCCAACCGGACCCTGTGAGCCCCAAATCATGCCTCCGTCCAGGCGGAGTTGGGCCACCTCGTTGGGACGGGGAACCCAAATGGAATCGGACGACTTCACGGCAAAGCCCGGGGCGGTGGGTCCTGGGTACGGGATCAAGTCAGTCGTGGTGAACGTGCTGGCTGAGTTGAA
Organism: Archangiaceae bacterium; assembly: GCA_016879935.1. GTDB lineage: Bacteria > Myxococcota > Myxococcia > Myxococcales > Myxococcaceae > Xiheimicrobium. The sequence continues at coordinate 16,390 of JAACJQ010000350.1, forward strand.
GTCTTGTCGGATGAGGTATGCAGCATTGAATCCCCAAACGCCTGCGTTGCTTGCCACGAATGGCGAGGTCAATGCTGTGCCATAGGTTGCTTGTGATGATTGACTTGAGATGTTGCTTCGGGGGTGTGCAACTACAGTTTGATTCCAGCTGCGCAGAAGGTGTGTAGGCGTTAGGATGTACTGTTCGGACCCCCCAATCACTGGCACAGCTCCCCCGTCAACGACAGTGCTGCCGTCGAAGACGAGCCTTCGGATTGAGCCATTCAGGTCGAGGTAAACTCCAATCTCCCCTCCAACTTCGAGTGCGGTCATCAAATTCGTGCTGAACGAGGTGGATTCTAGGTCGACTGACGGGCAGGTAGCGGTACCAAAGAGGAGTCTTGTTCCTCGTCGGATGATCGGTATCTCTACGCCCGTGGCGCTGGTCGCGAGCGCCAAGTTGCTCGTGAAGTCTATTGCGGCAGACTCGCAAAAGGTGGCGGTGCTAAGCCCGGTTGCCAGTGAGAGTTGTCTAATTCGACTGAAAGTACCGTCGTTTTCACTTATATACAGACTTGAGGTTCCCAGCACCGGCGCGAAGCCTGCTGGTGTCGAGGCCCTCCAAAGAGTCCCTCCATCTCTTCCCATGGCTTCGATCTGGCCGTTGTTGTTCATGATAAGAACGCCATCTTCAGTGAGGCTCAGGAAACTGGGTTGGGCGAGCCGTCGCCAAAGAAAGCGGGTGACCGCAATCTCAGTGCTCGTCGGGGGGCTTGCATTCCCTGCTTGATCGTAAATTGGGCGTGTCCCAATGATAACTGCTGAGCGTGCACTGCTAAACTTGCTGGGGAACTCGGCCGCTGCTGGAAGAGGGACCTCGAAGCACTGACAGCTTGAGCAGCCACACGCCGTTGGGGGGGCGGCGGTGATGAGGACTCCGGAGTCGACAACGAAGACGTCCGCAATGGTTGCTGCGCGGCCCCCGTCAATCGAGACAGCGACGAGCGCAGTTTCGTCTTTTTTCCACGCATTCGGATTGTCCGGCCACGGGTCGGGGAAGGCCGCGGGCCGTGGAAGAACTGTGACGCCTACCGCCGGCGGGTTCGTATCGCGCCCAATTCGCAGCGAGGCAGTCGGCCCTCCATCGGGCCAACCTGCGACGAAGGTCTTATCCTCATCAGGGGCAACCAAGGCCAGCGAACCCGTGTACGATCCTGCTGAACCGCTAAGTGTCGTTACCGTTCCTTGCGGTGTGAAGACTGGAATGGTTGCCAAAGAGGTTGGCACCAGGCCCCCACTTCGCGTCACCACGAGCCGTGCCGGTACAGTGCTCGAATTGAAGCCTAGGCCAGCGTCAGGAGATGTCCAAGTGAGCGTGAGGTTCAGAGATTGACACGAGCCGCCTGCGGCAGATGCTTGACAGAACTGCCAGGCTTCACACGTTGTGCTGCAGCCGACGCCCTGTATGGTGGTTTGTGTTGACGGGCCGGGCGAACTCCACCCGGCGGTTAACGTGTGTGTGCCGGGCGCAGGAGGAAGTGCGATTGATGTGGCCACTCCCGCCAGCAGGGTCTGGTTGGTGCCAAATGAACTAGTCAATGGCACTGCGCCAGGAAAAGCACCGCCGTCCCACATGCGGACGTCGACGTTCACAGTGACATTCGAGCCAGCGTCATATGTGGTGTTGCTTGCTGGGACGGAGAAGGCGACTGTTACGTTGACGCACCGGCCTCCGTCGAAGTCGGCTCTACAAGGTGCGTAAACAGCACAGTCCGTTGGGCACGAGGCGGTCTGGGCAACACCTCCCGCACTTCCAGCTGACCCTCCTCCCATTCCCGTTGCGCCACCGGACGCTCCGCCCGCATAACCTCCGCCCGCAGAACCTCCGCCCGCAGAACCTCCGCCCCCAGAACCTCCGCCCCCAGAACTTCCGCCCGCAGAACCTCCGCCCGCAGAACCTCCGCCCGCAGAACCTCCGCCCGCAGAACCTCCGCCCGCAGAACCTCCGCCC
>JAACJQ010000351.1 GCA_016879935.1 Archangiaceae bacterium
AGCTTCGAGAGCGTGAGCTCGAGGTTTGCGTCGATGCTGACGACGCCATCTTCGGGAACCTCGGTCCACGCTCCGTCTGGCCAGAGGCGCTCGCTCGCGATGTAGCGGGCGCCCGGCTCGGACGCGCAGAACAACGTACGTCCGCGACGTGTCGCCACCATGCGCTGACCGTCGGTCACCAGGAAGTTCATCGCCGACTTCACGTCGCCCTGATCGGTGATCGTCGAGACGGTGTTCATCACCCGCGACAGCGCCCGCTTCAGGTCGTCGAGCCCGGGGTTCTCGAGGGGGTCGAGCACCGTGCGGAAGAGGGCGAAGCAGGTCTCACTGTCGGTCTCACCACGAATGTGCGCGAGGTGTTCGGGCGCCACGTGGCTGCGAATCGCGTCGCGGTGCTGCTTGAACTGCGCGACGGTGCCGTTGTGCATGAAGGCCCAGCCGCGCGCGACGAAGGGGTGCGCGTTCTTCTCGGTGACCGAGCCCACCGACGCCAGCCGAATGTGGGTGATCATCGACTGCGTCGCGAGCTCTTCACCGAGCTGACGAAACCGCTCGCACGCGTGAGCTGGCGTGACGTTCACCTCGACGTGGGGTGGCTGCGTGTCGAACCGCGCGATGCCCCAGCCGTCTTTGTGCTCGAGCGCCTGCTGCTTGAGCGCGTCGAAGGCTCGGTGAACCCTGACGGGCCTGTCTGCACGAACGGCGAACAACCGGCACATCGACACAGCCTCCTGAACACCTCTTACATACCATCGTGAGCGCCGGCGCGCCGTTCAGGTGGTGTGGGTGGCGACCCGCCCGGCCTTGAGGGTGACCGACACCTCGTTCATCGCGAGGTGGTAGGGCAGCGCGCGGTACGAGTCGCACGCGAAGACGACGAGATCAGCGGGGCCGCCAACGGTGATTCGGCCGAGCTCGGGTCGGCGAAGCGCGAGCGCTCCGACACGGGTGAAGCCCAGGTAGGCCTCGGCAGGGGTCAGCCCGTTCTCGACGCAGGCGAGCCCCATGGCCAGGCTCACGCTCTCGGAGTTCGAGGAGCCCGGGTTGCAGTTCGTGCACAACGCGACGGGAACCCCAGCGTCACGCAGCGCACGACCCGGGGCGAAGGGCCGGGCCTTCGCAAAGAGGGTCGAGGTCGGCGCGAGGACTGCGATGGTGCCCGAGCGCTTCAGCGCCGCGATGCCGTCAGGCGTGATCTGCTCGAGGTGATCGGCCGTCACCGCGCCGAGTTCGGAGGCGAGCTGCGCGCCCCCGTTCGCCGTGAGCTGGTCGACGTGGAGCCGAAGGGGAATTCCGAGTTCCCGCGCTCTTTCTCCCAGCATCCGAGCCTCGTCGTGGGTGAAGGCCGACTGCTCGACGAAGGCGTCGCAGAACGTCGCGAGCCCGGACTTCACGATCAGCGGGAGCAGCTCGTCGATGCAGATTCGAATCCACTCGGTGCGGTGCTGTTTGAATTCGACAGGCACGGCATGGAGGCCGAGGAAGGTGGCGACGAGCTCGATCGGCTGCTCTGCGCTCAACCGCCGAATCGCCTGGAGCATCGCCAGCTCGGAGCGCACGTCGAGGCCGTAGCCAGACTTCACTTCGGCCGTCGTCACGCCCTGCGCGAGGAGCCTCCCGAGCCGCGGCTTCGCCAGCGCGACGAGCTCATCTTCGGTCGCCTTCCGCGTGGCCGACACGGTGCGCGCGATGCCACCACCCGCCGCTGCGATCTCGAGGTACGTCTTCCCCTGGCAGCGCTGTTCGAACTCGTCGCTGCGATCGCCCGCGAACACCACGTGGGTGTGGCAGTCGACGAAGCCCGGGCCGACGAAGCCGCCGCGCGCATCGATGATGGTGGCGTTCGAGGCCGGGAGCGACGACTCGGGCCCGAGGAACGCGATCTTCCCGTTCTTCACGCCGATGACACTGTTGGGCAGCCTGCCCAGCGTCTCTTCGGCGCGCGCCTCGAGCGGGCCATCACAGGTGACGACCTCGGAGGCATTGCGAATGACGAGATCCATCAGGCGGTGATGCCGGGAATACGAACGCCGCGCTCCTTCGCGCAGCTCGTGGCCTCGTCGTAGCCGGCGTCGGCATGCCGCAGCACACCCATGGCCGGGTCGCTCGAGAGCACACGCGCGATGCGCTTCGCCGCCGCCTCGGTTCCATCGGCCACGATGACCTGCCCGGAGTGGATCGAGTAGCCGATGCCGACGCCGCCGCCGTGGTGTAGCGACACCCACGAGGCGCCGTTCACGGCGTTGATCATCGCGTTCAAGATCGGCCAGTCGGCGACGGCGTCGGTGCCGTCCTTCATGGCTTCGGTCTCACGGTTCGGCGACGCCACCGAGCCGCAGTCGAGGTGATCACGGCCGATCACGATCGGCGCCTTCACCTTCTTCGTGCGCACGAGCTCGTTGAAGAGCAGGCCGGCCTTGTCGCGCTCTCCGTAGCCGAGCCAGCAGATGCGGGCCGGCAGCCCCTGGAACTTCACCTTCTCGCCGGCGAGCTTGAGCCACCGCACCATGTGCTCCTTGTGCGGGAACAGCTCCATCAGCGCCTTGTCGGTCACCGCGATGTCGGCCGGATCTCCCGAGAGTGCGACCCAGCGGAACGGACCTTCACCGCGGCAGAACATCGGCCGAATGTACGCAGGCACGAAGCCGGGGAAATCGAAGGCGTTCTTCACTCCCGCCTGCTGGGCGCCGGCGCGAAGGTTGTTGCCGTAGTCGAACACGTGCGAGCCGGCTTCCTGGAACGCGAGCATCGCGCGAACGTGCTCTGCCATCGCCTGGTGCGAACGTTCGACGTACGCCTTCGGGTCCTTCGCGCGCAGCACCGCCGCCTCTTCGAGCGACATGCGGTTGGGCACGTAGCCACCGAGCGGGTCGTGCGCGCTCGTCTGATCGGTCACGAGATCGGGCTTGAAGCCACGCTTGACGAGCTCGGGCAACACGTCGGCGCAGTTGCCGATGACGCCGATCGACTTCGCGAGCTTCTTCGCCTTCGCGTCGGCCACCAGCGCCAGCGCCTCGTCGAGGTCCTTCGCGATCACGTCGAGATACTTCGTCTCGATTCGCCGCTGGGCCCGCTTCGGGTCGACCTCGACCGCGAGCATCACGCCGCCCGCCATCGTGCACGCGAGCGGCTGCGCTCCGCCCATGCCGCCCAGCCCGCCGGTGAGCACGACGCGCCCGGCAAGATCGGGAGAGCCAAAGTGCGTTCGGCCGGCCTGCACGAAGGTCTCGTACGTGCCCTGAAGGATTCCCTGGGTGCCGATGTAGATCCACGAGCCGGCCGTCATCTGGCCGTACATCATGAGCCCGCGCTGCTCGAGGTCGCGGAAGTGCTCCCACGTGGCCCACTTGCCGACGAGGTTCGAGTTCGCGATCAAGACGCGGGGCGCGTCGGAGTGGCTCTTCAGAATTCCAACTGGCTTGCCTGACTGAACGAGCAGCGTCTCGTCGTCGCCGAGGTTCTTGAGTGCCGCGACGATGCGATCGAACGACGGCCAGTCGCGCGCCGCCTTGCCGGTGCCGCCGTAGACGACGAGATCCTGCGGGCGCTCGGCCACGTCGGGATCGAGGTTGTTCATCAGCATTCGGAGGGCGGCTTCCTGCACCCAGCCCTTGCACGACAACTCGGCGCCGCGGGGGGCGCGCACTTCACGGGGTCCACTCGTCATGAAAAACCACCCTAGACCACGAGGTCGACTTCGAGGGAATGTGCCGCGCATGACGCGAACGGTCGCGCTTGGGGCAGTCATCGGTTTCGCTATCACCGTGCTGGTGCTGGCGCTGTGGGGGCGTGACGTCTCCGAGAAACCGGCCGAGCCGGAAAAGCTCTTCGTCGACCCCAGGCTCGAGAAGGCGCTCTTCAAGCCTGGCGTCGAGCGACGTGTCGAGCGCGTGATCCTCGCGCCGACGGTGTTGGAGAGCGCGGACGGTGGAGCCCCCTGATGCGCGCGGCGTTGGCGCTGATCTGCTCTGGCTGCATCGGGGCTGAGTTCGTCAGGCAGCCTGACCCGAAGCCATGCGTTGACACCCCAGTCGTCGTTGCAGTGACGAACGAGCCGGCCGTGCGAAAGGTGATCGTCTCGTTCGTCGATGCCGTCGAACGGAAGGACTTCGAGGCGGCGCTCTCGATGCTCGGCGCGTCGTGGAGAAAGCAGTACTCGAGCGCACGGCTCCAGCAGGACTTCGTGAACGAACCGCGCGGCGCGCAGTTGGTCTCGCGACTGAAGGCGTCTGCGGCTGGGACGATCACCGTCGCGGGCTCACGCGCCTCCGTGGTCGTCGGCCAGGGCAGGGTGGCGCTGCTGACTCTCGAGTCGGACGGTTGGCGTCTCGCGTCTCTCGATGGAGAACAGACCCGCCAATGAGTCTGGGTGGTTCGGCGTGGCTGATGGCGTGAACTGCGTGGCGGCTCCCTCACACAGGAGCTGCACCCATGGCAGACAACCGCATCTCGTCCTCCACCAACACGTCGTTCGATCCCACCATCGCCGAGGGCCGGGGCCCGAGCGTGATGCCGAAGCCCGGCCCGACCAGCAACGCCGAGCGCCACCGCGTCGAGGCCGCCGAACGAGCCTACGCGACGGCGCACCTGAGCCCGATGGAGGCGCAGATCGCCGAGCGAGCCAGTCACCTCGGCCCCCATCAGTCGATCGAGCTGACCTGCAAAGGCCTGCTGAGCGCAGAGCTGGCCAGCAAGGTCGAGGGGAAGATCTCCATCGAGCGGCGTGACGACGGCGCTTTCGAGGTCACGACGTTCGGCGCGGCAGCGATGGGCATCGGCAACGAGCACTTCAAGGCCATGCCGGGGATCGCCGCGGGCACGAAGTTCGTCGTGCAGACGCCCGAAGCAGCCGCCGACCTCGCGCAGGCCATCGCGACCTCGGGTGGAGTCGCGACCGCGAAGGCGATGCCGGGGTTCCCCTGGGCGCACGTCGTCGACCGCGCCACCGGCGCCAGCGCCCACGCCGCGGAGCGCCTCGATCACTACCGGGCGAACGTGACCGAGATGCAGGGCGAGGCGCGAGCCATTCTCAGCGCCCACTTCGAACTCCACGCGGGCTCAGGGCTGCACGCGCATGCTGGCGCCGAGGGCATGGCGACCGGTGGCGTGAAGGTCGATTTCGAGAAGGGCGAGCTCACCGCCTCGGCGCGGCTCGACGTCTCTGCAGAGGCGCGCGCCTACCTGAACCTCGGGCACGGCACCGTGGCGAAGTCGCTCGGCCAGATGACGTTCGACGTCGAGGTCGAAGGAAAGGACTCGTGGCGGCTCGAGGCGCGTAAGCAGCTGCCGCCGAAGCTGGCCGAGAAGCTCAAACGCGGCGAGCTCTCGGCGGAAGACGCCGCCAAGGCGCTGTCGAACGCGAAGACCGAGTGGGTGGTGGTGGCAGAGATCGAGGTCGAGAAGTCGATCACCGGAATGATGAACGGCGTCGGCAAGGCGAAGCTCACGACCGAGATTCCGCTCGAAGGCGAGGCCATCGCGAAGCAGCTCGCGGCGGGTGATCTCACGGCAATCGCCAAGCCGCTGATCGACGCCGAGTGGGAGGTCGAAGGCGAGCTCGGCGTCGGTGACCGGCTCTCGGTTCAGGCGCAGATCGTCGCCGGCGAGATGAGCGCCATGACGTGGGTGAAGGCGAAATCAGCGAAGGGCTCGCTCGCACACTGTCTCGAGCACGCGGACCACGAACTGAACGACCAGGTCGCGATGCAGAAGCAGCTCGACCGGGCTCGTCACTGACCCTTCAGGAACTCATCGAGGCGGCCGCCCAACCCAAGATGACCGGCGGCCGCTTCGAGCAGCTTTCGTTCCTTTCGATCGATCTTCCCGTCGATGAGCGCCATGGCGACCAATTCTCGCAGGAAGGTCTCCGCCTCGACGGATCCACGAGAGACGAGCTTGTCGAACAACCCGGGGCCAGCGTTCAGCGCGAGCTCGACGTTGGCCCAGGGAACACTCCACCGCTCGGAACACATCTTGAGCAGCTTGCGTTCGTTCGGGTCGACCACGCCGTCGGCCATCGCCATCGCGGCCATCAGGTAGAGGAGTCGTTCGCGTTCTTCACGATCAGGCACGCGGGCAGAGGCTGGGCGCGGCGCCGAGGGTGCGGGGGCTCGTGCTCCGAAGCCTTCCCACGAGCTGACCTCCTTGAGCACCCAGTCGCGCTCGCCGCTCGCCAGCGCCGCGCCGCAGTAGTCGCACGAGGTCGACGAGTTGTCGCTCAGCGGCGCGCTGCAGTTCGGACAACGCGCGGTCGAGACGCCAGCCTTCATGGGCGTGTGAGCGCCCGCCTTGCGCGCGAGGGTGAACACCCACCGCTGGGGTACCGAGGGCAGGTTCGGCGGCTTCTGCCCCCTGGGGCCGATGCCCGTCTTCGCGCTCCAGCGAATCTCGATGTTCGCCAGCTCCTCGTCGTCCGCGTCGCCGATCGAGAGCGTGTTCACCGCTCCGACCGCACACTCCTGAAACACCTTTTGACGGCCGCTCGACGACAGTGCCTCGAGATCGGCCTTCAGGCGCTCGACGAACGGTGGGCTGGCGACCTTGGCGAGCTTGATCGAATCGCCGGCGACCTGCGCCTCGATCCACTTCCAGAAGATGAAGGAGGCGCGGTCTTCCAGCACTTCGGTGGTCAGCTCGGCGTCGCGCTGGCGGGCCTTGGCGAGCCCATCCACGGCCGCATTGGCACCCACGTACTCGCTGCCCTGGGTGATCTCGGCGAGCACCCAGTCGTAGTTGCCGCTGTTCACGATCGCGCCGCAGTGCTCGCAGGTGTTCGCGGCGCCGCCGCTGAACGGAGCGCCACAGTTCGGGCAGAAGCCCTGCGCGAGATCCTTCGAGGTGTCGGTCTGAACTCCCGGCCGGCGGAGGAACGTCCACACCTCGGTGAAGGTCTCGGGCGTCTTCTTCTGAGCGAGCGCGCGGGCCTGCTCGTCGGTCGCCGTGTTCGGAGCATCGTCGTCGCGCACCGAGGCCTTCACCCGCACATGCACACTGTCGAAGAACTGCGATTGCTCGAGCCCGATGATCTGCAGATCGATCACCTGCACGTCGGCGAGGGCGTCACGAATGCCGTTCGCGTGCATGATCTTCAGCTGGGTGCCGAGGCGCGTGAAGGTCGAATCAGACAGAAAGCGCCGCACCGGCTCGAGATCTCGGCGAAACCAGGCCTCCTGCACGTCGACGAAGAGCTTCTTCGTGCGATCGAAGAACGCCATCAGATCGAACTTCGGGTCCTTCGCCTTCAGCGCGTTGACCCAGCCCTCTGCATCGCGGGAGCTGACCGACGTTCGGCGCTGGGCTTCTGCGGCATCGAGCGCGTGGCGGGTCGAGGCTGAGCCTTCTTGCCGCTTCCAGTACCAGACGCCGACCGCGAAGAGGATGAGCAGCGGAATGCCGACGCAGGGGTGCTCGATCGCGACGCGAATCAGCAGGAACGCGATCTCGACCAGCGCGCCGTCGTCTCCCGAACCACTCGAGCTGCGGCCCGAGTTGTAGTTCTCACCACTGCCTACACGCGCGAGCGCTGGGCTGGCGATGAGCACGAGGAGCGGGACGAACGCTGCGAGCCGGTATATCCACCACCGAAGAGGCGCCTTCATGGCGCGCGACTCTATGGAAATGCGGAGCCTGCACCATGGCTGAATTCACCATCGAAGCGCAGGGCGCGGTCGAACGCTGGACCATCAACGGAGAGGCGAAACGCAACGCGCTGTCCCGCGCGATGGTGACCGAGCTGGCGCAGCACGTGGCGCGGGTGAGCGGCCCAGAGCGATCGGTGCGGGCCGTCGTCCTCACGGGAGCGGGAACCAAGGCCTTCTGCGCCGGGGCCGATCTCAAGGAGCGCGCCACCATGTCGGAAGGTGAGGTTCGGGCCTTCCTCGACTCGCTGCGCTCGACGTTCCGCGCGATCGAGCTCTCCGACTGCGCGTTCATCGCGTTCATCAACGGTGCTGCGTTCGGTGGGGGCACCGAGCTCGCGCTCTCGTGCGATCTGCGCGTCATGGACGAGGCGGCCGAGATGGGGCTCACCGAGGTGAAGCTCGGCATCATTCCCGGCGGCGGTGGCACGCAGCGCTTGCCGCGACTCATCGGCAAGGGCGCCGCGAAGGATCTCATCCTCACGGGGCGACGCGTGGCGGCCGAAGAGGCCCTGCGTCTGGGGCTCGTGAATCGCGTCGGAGAGATCGAGGACGCCATGCACCTCGCGAAGAACATCGTCGAGAACGCGCCGATCGCGGTCGGCCTCGCGAAGCACGCGATCGACGACGGCATGCACCTCGACCTCGACTCCGCGCTCGCGCTCGAGCAGCGGTTCTATCAGCGCACCCTCGGCACCGAAGATCGCCTCGAGGGCCTCAAGGCGTTCGCAGAGAAGCGGCCTCCCGTCTTCAAGGGCATGTGACTCATGACCTCTCCACGAAGCTTCTTCGCCGTCGAAGAGACGATCTTTCCGCCCGCCCGCGCATGCACCCAGCACGTGGTCACCAGCGCCACCGACCTCGAGCGCGTGATGGCCGGCCTGCTCGAGAAGCAGGAGCAACTGTGGACGACGCACGAGCTCATCTTGTGGGTGGTGCAGCGCGGTGAGGTGGTGAAGGTGTTCGATCTGCTCGAGTTCGTGCGAGCCCACCTCGGCAACGGCCAGGTGATTCGGCTGCGGCAGTTCCATCTCTCGCTCGAGGGCTCGACCGCCGACCCGCGCATGGCGGCGGAGTTCGGGCGCGCGAAGCTGTCGCTGCCGTGGAACGAGATCGCCGAGGCGCTGCCCGTGCTCGAGGAGCCGAAGCTCGATGCGGGAGGCCGGGCGGAGGCGATTCTGCCGGCCAGCGTGAAGCGCCCGCCCGCCATCGTCGACTCGTTGCTCTTCCCGTTCCGCGAAGAGACTCCCAAAGCGTCGGTCTGGTTTGGTTCTCGCGAAGTCCCCGAGTGAATCAGCGCTGACAACCAGCCACGACGTGTGTACAGCCGCGCGCGCACCAACGACGTCGAACGCGAGGTCTTCACATGTCGATGACGGAGAAGCTGGTCGGGCTGGTCGAGCGGGTCGAGAAGGGCGGCGCCGAGAAGTACCACGCGAAGAACAAGGAAGTCGGCAAGCTCTTCGCGCGTGATCGCATCGCGCTGCTCATCGACAAGGACTCGTTCGTCGAAGAGGGCAAGCTCGCCAACAACCGCGACCCCGAGCTCCCGTCAGACGGCGTGATCACCGGCGTGGGCCGCATCGACGGCCGCCCGGTCGCGATCATGGCGAACGACTCGACGGTGAAGGCGGGCTCGTGGGGCGCGCGCACGGTCGAGAAGATCCTCCGCATTCAGGAGATCGCGCGAAACCTGAAGGTGCCGCTGTTCTATCTGGTCGACTCCGCCGGAGCGCGCATCACCGATCAGGTCGACATGTTCCCCGGTCGCCGCGGCGCGGGTCGCATCTTCTACAACGAGGTGCACCTGTCGGGCATGGTGCCGCAGATCTGCGTGCTGTTCGGGCCCTCTGCTGCCGGTGGCGCGTACATTCCCGCGTTCTGCGACATCGTCATCATGGTCGACGGAAACGCGTCGATGTACCTGGGCAGTCCGCGCATGGCCGCCGAGGTGATCGGCGAGAAGGTGACGCTCGAAGAGATGGGCGGCGCAAAGATGCACTGCTCGATCTCGGGCTGCGGCGACGTGCTCGCGAAGACCGAGCAGGAAGCCCTCGCGTTCGCGCGCCAGTACATCGGCATGATGCCGCTGAACTGCAACGAGAAGCCGCCGCGCGCCGCCGTGAAGGCGCCGAAGGCCTCGGGCAAGCCCATCGACCCCGTCGCGACCGCGGCCGGTGAGCCACCGGTCGTCTCGATCATTCCCGGCGATCAGAACAAGCCCTTCGACATGTACACGCTCATCAACGAGCTCATCGACGAGGGCAGCTGGGTCGAGGTGAAGAAGATGTTCGCGCAAGAGCTCGTCACCGGTCTCGCGCGCATCAACGGCTACGTCGTCGGCATCGTGGCGAACCAGCCCAAGTACAAGGGTGGGGTGCTCTTCGTCGACTCCGCCGACAAAGCCGCGCGCTTCATCTGGCTGTGCGATGCGTTCAACATTCCGCTCATCTACCTGGCCGACGTGCCCGGCTTCATGATCGGCTCGAAGGTCGAGAAGCAGGGCATCATTCGCTCGGGCGCGAAGATGATCTCGGCAGTGAGCGAAGCCAGCGTGCCGCGCATTTGCGTCGTCGTTCGCAAGGCCTACGGCGCCGGCCTCTACGCAATGAGCGGCCCGGGCTTCAACCCGAACGTCACGCTCGCGCTGCCCGGCTCGATGATCGCCGTGATGGGCCCGGAGGCGGCGGTGAACGCCGTCTACTACAACAAGATTCAGGAGAAGCCCGAGGGCCCGGAGCGGCAGGCGTACATTCAGAAGCTGCGCGAGGAGTACCGGGAAGACGTCGACATCTTCAAGCTCGCCTCGGAGCTGATCGTCGACGAGATCATTCCCGGCAAGCAGCTGCGCCAGGAGCTCGCCTCGCGCCTCGATCTCTACGTGCCCGCCCAGCAATTGCCGGTCGGCCGGAAGCGCGGCGTTCTGCCGGTTTGATTCGTCGCCGAGGTGAGTTTTTGGCGTTGGCGGACCCACCCTGGACCTGTATGGTGCCGCGCCCGTTGTTTCTGGGAGGTGGATTCGTGCGGAAGCTCGTTGCGCTGCTGACCTTGACCCTCACTTCGGCGGCCTTTGCCGCGACCCCGTCCGAGGGTGTGCCGCTGCAGGTCCGCCGTGGCTTCTTCACCGAGACCGACATCGGCGGGTTCTTCACCCTCGGTGGCGACAACGGTTACTCGAACCTTCAGACGTACCTGCAGCTCGGCGGCGGCTACCAGCTGACGATCGGCGGAGGCTCGGGCCTCATTCCCATCGGCGTGCACGTCGGCATCGGCGCGAACGCGCAGAACTGCTGGTCGGGGTTGAAGAACGACAACTCCTGCAACCTGTCGGACAACTTCACGCTCATCTTCGTCAGCGCGTCGGGTGGTTACCTGCACCGCGTGCTCGAGCGCCTGTACGTGGGCGGCAAGATCCTCGCTGGGTGGACGTTGCTCGACCCCGCGCCCGTGACCGACGTGACTGGCGGCGTGAACGCCGGCATCGCCGCCTCGGTCGAGTACGCGACCAACATGGACCACTTCTCCATCGGTCTCGACGTCGCGTTCCGGTTCGTGATCGGCCCGAACATTCCGTCGCTCGGGTTCTACCCGCGCGTGCAGTACACGTTCTGATCATCAGCTGAAGGGCCGCGTGGTAATGCGCGGCCCATGGCTCTCGATCTCTACGGCCTCTCTCGCGTCAAGAACGAGCAGGGCGTTCTCCCTCAGCGCGCGCGCGTCATCGACCCTTCGCTGCCGTTGCGGGCGGGCGAGCTGCTGATCGACGTCGAGAGCCTCAACATCGACGCTGCGTCGTTCAAGCAGCTCAAAGACACGGCTGGCGGAGATCCCTCCAGGATCGTCGAAGCCGTGCGAGCCATCGTCGCCGAGCGCGGGAAGATGCAGAACCCCGTCACTGGCTCCGGCGGCATGTTGATCGGCCGCGTGCGTGAGGTCACGAAAGAGCACCCCGCCTTCGGCACCCTGAAGCAGGGCGATCGCATTGCCACGCTCGTGAGCCTCACGCTCACGCCGCTCGTCATCGAGACCGTTCGCGGCATCAGGCCCGAGATCGATCGCATCGACATCACCGGCCACGCGATTCTGTTCGCCAGCGGCATCTTCGCGAAGCTGCCGTCAGACCTTCCCGACACGCTGAGCCTCGCCGCACTCGACGTCGCGGGGGCTCCGGCGCTCGTCGCGCGTTGGGTGAAGCCGGGCCAGACCGTGGTGATGCTCGGAGCCGGGAAGAGCGGCGCGCTGTGTCTCGCCCAGGCCCGTGAGCTGATGGCCGGCAACGGAACGCTCATCGCGCTCGACATTTCGCAGCCGGCCCTCGACGCGCTGAAGAACATCGGGCTGTGCGATCACGTCGTGGCCTGCGACGCGACGAAGGGCGTCGACGTGATGCAGAAGGTATCGGACCTGACGAACGGCGCGATGGCCGATCTCGTCGTGAACTGCGCGTCGGTCGGCAACACCGAGATGGCCAGCATTCTCTCGGTGAAGAACGGCGGCACCGTCATCTTCTTCTCGATGGCGACCAGCTTCACGGCCGCAGCGCTCGGCGCCGAAGGCGTTGGCAAAGACGTCACCATGCTCGTGGGCAACGGCTACGTACCTGGCCACGCCGATCTGACGCTCGAGCTGCTGCGGAAGAACGCGAAGCTGCGGGGGCTCTTCGAGCAGCGCTACACGTGACTCGCTGACGGGCGTTCCGGTGGCTGGCCGTTCTCCGCAGGCACTGTATGGTTGCAGCCCCATGCGACTGGCCCTTCTCCTCTCGCTGCTGGCGTTCCCCGCGCTGGCCCAGAAGCCGAGCCTGATCACCGTCGCTCCGTTCGAAGACACGCGGCTGGGTGGCCTTCGGTTGATCAAGAACGGAGCTGAGCTCGAGCTGGGCTTCTTCGGTGAAGAGGCGCCCCCGTTCTTCCAGGGCTGCGCGCTCTGTCAGGACGAGCTCGTGCGCGTGAAGGGCCTGCGCATCACCGGGCTGGTGCTCGGCATCACGGGGCCGGTCACCATGCTGGGTGGCCTCATCGTCGGCCTGGCCGCCGGAGCGCTCTTTCCCATTCTTCCCATCGCGCTGCTCGGCGGAGCCGTGATCTCGATCGCGGGAGTGCTGTTCAACCAGCTCGCCGACACGTTTCTGCTGCGCGCGGTGAACCTCTACAACCTGCAGGCCTTCGAACCGCCGAAGCGAACCAGCGGGTTTTCGGGGCCTTTGGGCAATTCGACGCCGTAGTTTCAGGCGTGGTGACAGTTCTCTTCGGTGCCGGTGTTCGAGCAGGCGAACCCGCTGCACTCCGAGGAACTCACCATGTCCCGCCTGCTCGCCGCCGCCGTCTCGCTCGCCCTCACCGCGTGTGGAGGCTTTGGCCTCGTCGGAAACGGGAAGCGCGTCACCCAGCCGCGTGACGTGCCGGTCTTCTCGTCGATCGAGGTGCACTCGGCGATCGAGGTGATCGCGCGGAAGGGCGACCGCTCGGTCTCGCTCACGACTGACGAGAACATCACCCAGTACGTCGAGACGTTCGTGACCGACGGCCGACTCGTGCTGCGCATTCGGCCCGATGTCGACGTGATGGGCTTCACCCCGGTGAAGATCGAGGTCTCGAACGATCGGTTCGAGGGCGTGAGCGCGTCGGGAGCCTCGACCGTGACGGTTCCGGTGACCGCGGTGGCGAAGCTCCCCATCGAGAGTTCGGGCGCGAGCACGGTGATCGTGAGCGGCATCGACAGCTCGACGGTGACGGTCGATGCGTCGGGCGCCTCGACGGTGAAGCTCGAAGGGAAGACCGAGGCGCTCTCGATGCACGTGACGGGCTCGTCGACGGTACGCGCGCGGCCTCTCTCGGCGAACACGGCCACGGTGTCAGTCGACGGCGCGTCACTGGTCGATCTCACCGCGGCCACGGCCATCACTGGTCACGCTTCGGGGGCTTCGACGGTCGAGGTCTCGGGCGGCGGCACCATGAACGTCACCTCGAGCGGCGCCTCGACGGTGCGGCGATCGAATTGAGCCGATGAATTCGCTCTCACTCTCCTCGGCTTCTCTTGCTACCGGGAGGGCCACTGAAACAAGGAGCGCCGTGGCCCTCGACGTCGAGCAGTTCTACCAAACGCATGGCCCGATGGTGCTCCGTCGGTGTCGGCGGCTGCTCCGCGACGAAGGCCAGGCGCTCGACGCGATGCAAGACGTCTTCGTGCAGGTGCTTCGACACCAGAAGTCTCTCGACGACGCGGCGCCCTCGTCGTTGTTGTTCCGCCTGGCGACGAACGTGTGTCTCAACAAGCTGCGCACGCTGAAGCGAAAGCCGGAAGATCGCGACGACGAGCTGGTGCTCACCATCGCGCAGGAGCTGGACGAGGCCGCGCGCGCCCAGGCCGCCTCGACGTTGCGCCGGCTCTTCAGCGTCGAGCCCGAGTCGACCGCCACCATCGCCGTCATGCACCTGCTCGACGGCATGACGCACGACGAGGTCGCGAAAGAAGTGGGGTTGTCGGTGTCAGGGGTGCGCAAACGCCTTCGAACGTTGAGCGCGAAGTTGTCCACGCTGGAAGAAGGAGCGGCGCCATGAGCCGGCAGGAACCTCCAGACTGGCTGCTCGAGCGCTACCTGCTCGGTGAAGTCACGCCGGAGCAGCGCGCGCGGGTCGATCAGGCGATGGACGCGACGGTGCAGGCACGCCTCGAGGCGTTGAAGGCCGACTCGGCGAAGACGCTCGCCGCGCATCCTCCCGCTCGCGTGGCAGCGCAGGTGAAGGCGCAAGCTCCCGTGCAGCACGAGCGCTGGTGGCTGCTCCCTGCCTTCGGACTCGCCGCCGCCGCGTTGCTCGCCCTCGTCTTCGTTCCCCGCGGGGAGGAGACGCTCTTCAAAGGAGAAGGCGCACGGCTCGCGCTGTTTCGCATGACGGCACAGGGGCCGCAGCCGATCGGAAACGGCGCTCCGGTTCGACCGGGCGACCTCGTTCAGGCCCGGTACGGCGTCGACGAAGCGGGGTTCGTGGTGCTGCTGTCGTTCGATGCGCTCGGGCAGGTCACCATTCACGCGCCGCTGCACAGCGCCGACACTTCGACTGACGCAGGCTCGTTCTCGACGCAGCAATCGTTCGAGCTCGACAGCTCACCTGGCTTCGAGCGGTTCGTCCTGCTCACCTCGCGAAACCCACTCTCGATCGACACGCTCTCGGAGGCCGCCCGACAGGCCGCGCAGAGCAGCGACGCCCAGCACGTGGCGCTCTCGGTCGACCCCTCTACCCACCAGCGGTCCGTCGTTCTCGTGAAGGAGCTTCGATGATTCTCTCAGCGCTGCTGATCGCCCAGCTGGTGACGGGTCAGTCGGAGCCCGCGGTTCGCCGCTTCGCGCTCGTCGTGGGCGCGAACGATGGCGGCCGCGAGCGGGTGACGCTGCGGTACGCCGCGAGTGACGCAAAGTCGGTCGCCTCGGTGCTGGCGCAGTTGGGCGGCGTGGCGCCGCGCGATCTGATGGCCATCGAAGAGCCAAAGCCTGCAGACATCGGGCGGGCCATCGACGAGCTCTCTCGAAGGCTCACGGCTGCGCGCGACTCGGCGGGCCGGCTCGAGGTGATCTTCTATTACTCGGGGCACTCCGACGAGAACGGGCTGCTGCTCGGCCAGGAGCGGTACCCCTACGACGAGCTTCGCCGGCGCCTCGAGCAGCTCCCCGCCGAGGTGCGTCTCGCCATCGTCGATGCCTGCGCGTCGGGAGCGTTGACTCGATCGAAAGGTGGCGTGTCGCGGCCTCCGTTTCTGGTGGACGCGTCGAATCAGCTCAAGGGTCACGCGTTTCTGACGTCGGCCTCGATCGACGAAGCCGCACAGGAGTCGGAGCGGCTCAAGGCCAGCGTCTTCACCCACGCGCTCGTCTCGGGGCTTCGAGGCGCGGCCGACACGAGCCGTGATGGCCGCGTCACGCTCGCCGAGGCCTACCAGTTCGCGTTCAACGAGACGCTGGCGCGCACCGCCTCGACCCGCAGTGGGCCGCAGCGGCCCGCCTTCGACATTCAGCTCGTCGGAACCGGAGAGATGGTGCTCACTGACGTGCGCGTGGCGACTTCACAGCTCGAGCTCGACTCTGGCCTGAGCGGGCGCGTCTTCGTGCTCAACGCGACGGGTGGCCTCGTGGTCGAGGTGGCGAAGAGCGCGGGAGCTCCTCTTCAGCTCGGCGTTGAGCCCGGCAGCTATCGCGTGCTGGTCGACGACGGGAAAGGAGGACTCGGCCAGACGACGATCGCGCTCGCCGAGAAGCAGACCGCAACGGTGACCTCGTCTCAGCTCGCGCCGACCGTGAAGGAGGCCCTGGTCGCACGTGGCGACGAGCCGCGGCCGTACCTTCCCGTCGACGTGGCGTTCGCGTACCCGCTCAGCATCGGCGGTGCCCTGACCGCGCCTCCGAAGACGAACTTCAGCCTCGGCATCTTGTGGGCACGCGAAGGAGAGATCGCGGGGGCGGCGCTGAGCAGCATCGGCACCTGGGTCGATGGACCAACTCGTGGCGTGGCGGCGGCCGGTGTCGCGTACCGCACGGGCGGGTTCGATGGTGTCGGGGCCGCCGGGGCCGCGATCATCTCGACCGACGACGTGCGTGGTGTGTTGCTCGCTCCCGCCACGATCGTCGCGGGCTCGATGAAGGGCGTGCAGGCGGGCGCGTTTCACCTCGTCAGCAACGGCGTCGTGGGCGGGCAGGTGAGCGCGGTGAACATCACGGCAGGCGGGCTGCTCGGAGCGCAGCTCGGCGCCGTCAACGTCGTCACCGGCAACACGATGGGAATCCAGGCGGGCGCGCTGAACATCACCACGTCCGAGCTGCGCGGCTTCCAGGGCTCGGCGCTGAACGTCGCGTCAGGCCTCGTCACGGGAGCGCAGGTCGGGGTGCTGAACATCGGAGGCGACGTCACCGGCGCTCAAATCGGCGTGTTGAACATCGCGTCGACGGTGAAGGGCACCCAGATCGGCGTGCTGAACATCGCGAAGGAATCCGACGCGCCGATCGGTCTGCTGAACGTCATCACGAAGGGCCAGTTTCGAGCGGCGGTCTGGGCCAACGAGACACAGGTGGTCAACATCGCGGCGAAGCTCGGCAGTCGTAACGTCTACAGCCAGCTCACGATCGGCCTGAACCCGCGCGATGGCACGCGAGTCTTCGGCGGGCTTGGTCTCGGCCTGCACCTCGACTTCGGCAAGTTCTACGGCCAGCTCGAGGCCGACGCCGGGAACCTCTACGTGCCCAGCGCGATCTTTCGAAACACCGACGTCTTCCTCGTGAACGAGCGACTCACCGTCGGCTACCAGTTCACCGATGCGTTCTCGGTGTTCGCGGGGCCGTCCTTCACGCAGATGGTGTCGTTCTCACAGGCCGACATCAGGGCACTGTCTCCGTGGGGCTACGACCCGCGGCAGGGCGTCCGGCTGGTGCCGGGATTCGTGATCGGCGCGCAGCTTTTCTGAAATGGTCGCGGCATGGCCTTCGATTGGAAGCGCTTCGAACTCGAGCTCTCCGAGGAACTTCGCTCGGCGCTGAAGCGGTTCGCGAAGCAGCACGGCGAGGAGCACTTCTACGCGCTCGCGCTCTTCGGCGTGTACCGGGAAGTCGACGGGCTCTTGTCGCTCCCTTCGTTGGGCGCGAGCAGCACGGAGGCGGGCCCGCGAGCGGTGACACCGACGAGCTTCTGGAGCGCGCGCTTCAACCCAGCCGACTGGCCACACGAACTCACGCTGAATCGGAAGGCGGCGCTTCGACTCGAGAAGGAACTGACGGCCGAGGCGACACGCAGCACCGTCACACACTGGCGCGCGGTCGAGACGAAGTACTTCGACGTGCTTCTCACCATCACCAGCGCGCTGCGAGCCGACGCGCTCGCGCTCCTCACCTGCACTGACGACTTCGTCTGCTTCTGGCACGACGAAGAGGGTGGCCCGGAGCTGGCGCGAAAGACGATCGAGAAGGGGCTGGCCGATCGCCTCTTCGACAGGGAATCGGCCCAGACGCGCGAAGTGAAGAAGGTCGCGAAGCAGCCACCGAACGAGCGCGCGGCGTTTCTGGTGACGCGCTTTGGTGTGTTCGAAGGCATCACCAGTGAGAAGGCGCAGCACGAATTGCTGGCGATGGGCACGGCGGCCGTCGACGCGCTCGTTGGTGCGCTCCCTCACAAGAAGAACGGTTGGACCGCGGCGAAGGTGCTCGGGCAGATCGGCGTGGCGACCCCGACCGTGATCTCGGCCCTTCGCAAACGAGCCGACGAACTCTGGTTTGCGATGGCGCTGGGAATGCTCGGCGATTTCGAGTGGCTCTCGAAGCAGCTGCCAGCCACCGCGGCGTATGGACTCACCGCACCGCTCAAAGCGATCACGGCTGGTGGAACGCCACGACCGCTCGACTACGCACCGCTCGAGGCGTGGCTCGCGACGAACCCCAAAGGCCGCTCACTCGTCGAGCAGGAGCTCGCGCCTGGCCGCAGCTTCGTGGACGTTCAGCCAGGCGACGTGGACGAAGCCGTGCGCGCGCTCTCGAGTCCGTTCGCCGTCGTTCGCTGGCACGCAGCTTCGGTGCTCGGTGAGCGCGGGCTCGGAGCAGCAGCCGGTGCGAAGGTGCTACCGGCGCTTGCGGGCGTTCTCAGTGACAAACACGCGCTGGTCCGCCGACTGGCGGTGCTCTCCATCACGCGCTGGAAGGCCGCTGCGAAGCCGTACCACGCGGCGATTCGGGCGATGAAGGAAGACTCCGACCCGGTCGTGCGCGACGTCGCGGCGAGGCTCTAGAGCCCTTCGTACCGATAGAGCGGGTGCAGATCGTGGCCAGGCTGCATGTCGACGAGCGGTTTGATGAGCCCGTCTTCGAGGCCGTACACCCAACCGTGCAGCACCGGCCGATGTTCGTGCTTCCACGCCTTCTGCAGAATCGACGTCTTCGCGAGGTTGAGCACCTGTTCGCGCACGTTGAGCTCGACGAGCAGGCGCCCACGCGCGACGTCATCTGGGCACGCCATCAACTCGGGCTCGTGCAGGCGATAGACGTCTTTGATGTTTCGCAGCCACTTGTTGAGCACGCCGAACGACTGCCGACCCATCGCCGCGAGCACACCACCGCAGCCGTAGTGGCCACACACGATGATGTGTTCGACCTTGAGCTGTGTGACGGCGTACTCGAGCACCGAGAGCACGTTGATGTCGGTGTGCACGACGAGGTTGGCGACGTTGCGGTGAACGAAGATCTCTCCAGGGTCGGTGCCGGTGATCTGGTTCGCAGGCACGCGGCTGTCGCTGCAACCAATCCACAGAAACTTCGGTGTCTGCAGGCCCGAGAGGCGCTTGAAGAAGTCGGGATCTTCGCGAACGCGCTCTTTCGCCCAGTCCTTGTTGTGCTGCAGCAGGGACTCGATCGTCTTCGGTGCGAGGATCATCGGCCTCCCATACCCGAATTCGTCACCAATCGGCGGCGCTCGACGTGCGCAACACGACGTCGACACCAGGCGGAGGATCGATCGAGCGCGCGATCGCTTCGGCGGACCTAACGTCGAGCGAGAACGAGAAGGCGAGGGCGGGCTGACCGTCTTCGCGAAGCAGCACGTACGCCGGGGTCTGAAGCAGCAGCCCACGCAGCCGCTCCGCTTCTCCGGGCTCGAGCATGGTGTCGGGGTCGAAGGTGATGGCGCGGCGCTGACCGTCAGCCGAGCGTTGCTCGATTCTTCCGTTCACGTACTCGAGCGCTTCGTCGAGCCCGTGCAGACCGTCAGCCAACAACCCGAGCTCCACGAAGTGATCGAGCCCCTCCAGCGCCCCGCTCCAGCGTGCGCGCTGTGCAACCAGTGCATGCAACGCTTCCGCATGCGAGCGCAGCGCGCTCCGGTTCTCGCCGCGAACGAAGAAGGTGAGGTGCTCTTCGCCGTGCGCCACCAACACGCCGGCATCGATTGGTGCGGTCGAGCGGGCCACGTTGCCTTCGAGCGAGAGCGCCGTGCCGACCGACGCGCGTTGAAGGTCTGACGGCTCCAGGATCGTGCGGCTCGGGACGACCGAAGGAATGGTGGCGAGCGTCACGGCCGGAGACGTCGCCATCTCGAGCGAGGCCGAGGGCAGGTGACTCACCCAGAGCAACACCGCTTCGCGCCCATCGAGCGCCTCGGCGCACGACGGAGCCCTCGCGATCGAAATCGTCGCGATGTCCGACAACCGAACGTCGGGAGAAACAGGAGCGTCGCGCATGAACTCCGGAGCCGACCGCTGCTCGGACCACACTCCGGTTCGCACCGCGCTCAGCGCGATCTGTCGTGCATGCGTTCGTTCAGCGTCGAGCGCGATGCGCAGCTCCTCCTCGGGCGGACACCACTCGACGTGCAGCACGCCGTCTCTCCGCTCGAGCTCCGCGACGAGTGCAGCAGCCGCGCGCCCAACCTCGACGATGGGCAGCCGATCACTGGTCACGGCCAGCACCGTTCGTTGCGAAGAGCGATCGACCCAAACGCTTGCCGGCGTCTCCTCCACCGGAATTGCGCCACGAACCGCCGCGAGCACCGCAGCTTCCTCACCACGTACCTTCAGCAACAGCGAGGCCTGTCCCGGCGTCACCCTCGTCGAGAGTCGTTCGACGTTCGGCAGCTTCGACAGCCAGTGCTCGGCGCGTTGGGCCTTCTCCTCCATCTGCCAGAGCTGGAGTGACGGCGCGCGAAGCCCGACGTGAACCACCTGCAGCGGCGGAGGCGTCGAGCGCACGATCGCCACGGCCGCGCAGCCCAGCACCACGATCGCTCCGGCGATCGCGACGACGACGTTTCGGCTCACAGAAAGAAGCGGTCGACCACGCCCGCGGTGCGCCCGAGAATCGACGTCCACCCGATCAACGTGTCGACCTTCGGCTCGACGTCAGGCGGGTTGAGCCCCAGCGACGCCATCGACCCCGTACACGCGAACAACGTTGCCAGCCCCGAGTCGCGCACCACGTCGAGCAACTGGCGGCAGGTGGGCACCTGACGAAGCTCCATGGTCGCGTTCACGTCGTCGCGGCCTTCGAGGTCGGGCTCGTCGAGGTTGCCGCGCACCAGGCGCTCCAGCGCAAACCAGAAGAAGTACAGCTCGACCTTCCGGCCCATCGCGACCGAGGCCGCCGCGATCGACAGCCCCTGATGAACGGCGTCGTACTCGCCGCGGTGAAGAAACACGCAGACCGGACCCATGCGCCGCTCTTCTCTGCATCAGGTGCCGGAAACCAGCGCTTTTCGACCAGCCGCGTTAGACAACCGACCGTCTGATGACAAACGAGAATCAGATCAACGGGTTTGACGGTTGGATGAGGTGAACGATGTCTGCTACGCGCACACACCCGATGCCGGTCGACGAGACCACCGCGAAGCGGAAAGACGCCCATCTCGACTTGTGTGCCACGGAGGAAGTGGCGCCTGTCGAGAACAC
>JAACJQ010000058.1 GCA_016879935.1 Archangiaceae bacterium
GAAGGGCTCGGCCGACTACTGCAAGGCGATGCCGATCGATCTCGGTGAAGGCCTCTTCCCTGCCCGGCTCGATCGCCCCGAGTACTACCCCGACGACCCGCGCGGCAATCACACCACGTTGCTCTTCGAAGAGACGGAAGAGGACTTGAACGGCAACGGCGTGATGGACGAAGGCGAAGACACCGACATGGACGGGGTGCTCGACCACCCGAACACGCGCAGCAAGACCGACTCCTCCATCATCACGTTCTACGAGCGCGAGACGAAGACGCTCATCGCGCGGCCGGTCTACCCGCTCCGCGAGGGCACGACGTACGCCGTGGTGCTGACGACGAACTTGAAGGGCGAAGACGGCGCGCCGATTCGGTCGCCGTTCAAGTACGTCAACCACACGAGCCAGACGCAGGCGCTGCAGCCGCTCGCCGACGAGTGCCTCGGTGGCCTCGGCTTCAAGACCGACGACGTGGCCTTCGCGTGGACGTTCACCACGCAGATGTGGACGAAGCCGCTGGTCGCGCTGCGTGACGGCCTCTACGGCCAGGGCGTCTTCAAGCGGCTCTCGACCGAGTACCCGGCGCAGATGAACCTCGACGTGATTCGTGATCGCGGGCCCATGCCGCGCAACACGCGCATCGTGATGGGCTCCGAGTTCCTCGACATGGCGAAGCAGCTCTACTCGCAGTTCGGCTCGGGCCGCTCGGCCGCGCAAGATCAGATCTTCTTCGACAACTTCGCCTTCGTGGACTTCCACGCGCTGGGCACCATCGACTCGCCGCAGCTGTTCCCGCGCAAAGACGCCTCGGGCAACCAGCTGCCGCTCACCGAGCAGGTCTTCGACATCGACCTCACCACCGGCGCGATGCCGCACCTGCGCAGCGAGGGCGTGAACTTCTGGTTGATGGTGCCCAAGAACCGCAAGGGCCCCGCGCCGGTCGCCATCTTCATTCACGGCCACGGCTCGACGAAGTTCGACGCCATCAACGTCGGCGGCTTCTTCGCGCGCATGGGCATCGCCACGCTGGGCATCGACGCGGTCAGCCACGGCGTCGACCTCGAAGAGGTGCAGCTCGAGCTCGTGAAGGGCCAATTCAAGGCGAAGGGCATCGAGGGCATGGGCGCGTCGGTCATCGCGGGTCGCGCGTTCGACCAGAACGGTGACGGGCGAAACGACAGCGGCGTCGACTACTGGACCTCGTACCTCTTCCACACGCGTGACGTCGTTCGTCAGACGGCGGTCGACTTGTTCCAGGTGATTCGCACGCTGAAGTCGTTCGATGGCACCCGCACGTGGAAGTACGACGCCAACCTCGACAAGCAGCCCGACCTCGCCGGAGACATCGACGGCGACGGCACGGTCGACATCGGCGGGCCCGCAGGCGTTCACCTCGTCGGCGGCTCGCTGGGCGGCATCATCTCGAGCTACGTGGGCGGCCTCGAGCCACAGGTCGACACGGTGATTCCCATCATCGGCGGCGGCGGGCTCGGCGACATCGGCATGCGCAGCTCGTTGAGCGGCGTGCGTGACGCCATGGTGCTGCGCATGATGGGCCCGCTCGTGCTCGTGCGTGACGGCGTCGTGTACGAAGCAGTGCCCGATCTCGTCGAGTACAAGGAGACGAAGGTCGGCACCCTCAAGACGGCTCCGAAGCCGGGCAGCATCGCGGTGCTGACGAACCTCGACTCGAAGGAGTGGCGCTGCGGCCGCGTGCAGGCCAACGGGCGGCTGCGTGTCGCGGTGCCCTCCGACAAGGGCCACCGGCTCGAGCTCGCGTTCTACGACGGGCCGCTCCCCACCCAGCACCGCGAGGGCTGCGTGCCGACCGGAGAACCCACCGAGCGCGTCTCGGCCTTCGCCGAGGGCTTCAAGTTCCAGAACGTGTCGTTCGCGGCGGGCTCGCCGTTCGTCGCGCTCGGTGACGGCTTCGGCCTGCGGCGTGGCAACCCCGAGCTGCGCCGCATGGTCGGCCTGGCCCAGGTGGCCCTCGAAGGCGCCGACCCCGCGAACACCGCGCCGTTCATGCATGGCGAGCGCACGCTCGTGTACGGCACGGGTGAGAAGGTCTCGACGCGCGCGTTCTACATCAACACCATGGGTGACTCGGGCGTGCCCACGGCGACGGGCGTGGCGATGGGTCGCGCGGCCGGCCTCATCGACTTCCGCACCATCGACCCGCGCTACGGCAAGACGCCGCAGCAGGTGCTGCTCGACACGGGCACCGTCGAGAGCGTCGAGTCGTCACGCCGGTACCTCGACGCGATGGGCCGCCCCGTGCTGATGGACGTGGACGATCTGCAGAACCTGTCGACGAAGGGCGGCGACGGCTTCGATGTGCCTCGCCTGGGGCCCGCGCTACGGCTCGTGCGCACGAACTCCGCGGCGCAGGGCGGCGGCAAGAGCGGCATGCTCTTCCCCATGATGGAGCCGCAGGGCACGCACGGCTTCCCCAAGCCGACGCCCGAGCGTCCGTTCGACCTGGGCTCGCTGCTCATCAATCAGATGACCCGCTACGTCGCGACGAACGGTGAGCAGCTCGACTTCGACCCGTGCCAGCTCGACTGGACGTGCCGGTGGATTCCGCCCGCGCTCTGAGCGTGTGCGTCGTCGGGGGCCCATCGCCAGTCCATGGTGATGGCTCGGCGACATTGGCGACGGGGTCGGGGCCCGTCGCTCCGCAGTTCACCGCGCCCCCGACGTCACGCAAGACTCCGTCGAGGTCGAGAGTGTGCGCCGCATGAGGCTCCGACAACCCGCACGGGCCGGCTGGAACTACTGCGGTGAGAGCTGGGCGAGCAGCCTCGCCGCCTGCTCACGAACGTCGGCATCGCCCGACGTCTTCGCGTGCTCGGCGTGCACCTTCGCCTTGAGCACGTCCTTCAGCTTCCCGTACGCCAGCGCCAGGTTGAGGTGCAGGCCCGCGTCGTCGGGGTGTGCACCGAGCGCCCGCGAGAGCACGTCCTTCGCCTTCGTGGCCTCGTCGATCTCGAGCAACAGCACCGCGTAGTCGTTCACCAGCGCGGCCTCGGTCGGAGCGAGCGCCACCGCCTGCTCGAGCACGCTGCGCGCCTGCCCGTCTTTCTTCAGCGCGCGCGCCACCTGGCCCTGCGCCTGTTTGATCTGCCACGACCTCGGGGCCAGCTTCGCGATGGCTTCGAGCGTGGACTCCGCGAGCACGAAATCACCGTGCGCCATCGCCGCGACCGCCAGCAGGTAACCCGACTCGGGGTTGTTCGGCTCGAGGCGCCGCAGCTCCGTTCCGGCCTTCACCGCGGTCTCGGTGCCGCCGGCCATGAGCGCGACCTGCACGAGCTGTTTGTAGAGCCCCGCCTCGTTCGGCGCGAGGTCGATGGCGTCGATGAGCAGGTGCGCAGCCTTGCCGACTTCACCCTTCTGCAGCGCCGCGTTCGCGTCGGCTTCCAGACCTCTCCAGCTCTTCGTCATGCGCCCACCTGCTTCTTCAGACGCGTCGCTTGCTCCTTCACGTCCGAGTCCTGGCTCTGGAGGGCGAGCTTCACGTGGCTGACGGCCTGCTGCTTCTTGCCCTGCTGCACGTACGCGAGCGCGAGGTTCAGGTTGGTGGCGTCGTCGTTCTGATTCTCGACCAGCGCGGCCTTCAACACGCGCTCGGCCTTCGCGCCCTCTTTCTTCGAGAGGTACAGCGACGCGAGATCGTTGACGGGGCCTGACTGCGTGGGCGCGAGCGCGACCGCCTCTTCGAGCACCGGAATCGCGTCGTTCACCTTCTTCTCGAGCACCAGACACTTCGCGAACGCCTGCCGCGGCTCCCACGCCTTCGGCGCCTTCTGCATCGCGTCGGCGAACAGGGGCTTCGCCTGGTCGACCTTGCCCTGCATGAACAACGCGAGGCCATGCCGGTAGATGGACTGCGCATCGTCGGGCTTGAGGCGGCGCAGCTCGAGCGCAGCCTTGGCAGCCGTCTGGAACGAGCCGGCGACCATCGAGAGGTTGAAGAGCTCGAGGTACAGCGAGACCTCGTCTTTGAACTGGTTGACCGCGCCCGAGAGCAGCGTGATGGCCTGGCCGACCTGCCCGACCGCCGCGAGCGCGCGCGCCCAGGCCTGCCGGGGAACCCACTCGTTGGGAGCGAGCTCCGACGCCTTCTTGAGCCTCGGCAGCGCAGCGTTCGGGTCGCCCCGCTGCAGCGCGAGCAGCCCCAGCTCGGTGAGCGCGAACGGGTTGTCGGCCTGCACCTTCACCGCGCGCTCGTACGCCGCCTCGGCGCCCGCCCAGTCACCCCGCGCCTGCAGCACACTGCCCAGGTTGAAGTGCTCGAAGAAGCCGGCGCCCTTCTGCTCGGAGACCGCCTTCATGGTCTCGAGCGCGCCCTCTTTGCCCTGCTGCAGCTCGAGGAGCGCGGCGGTGCTCTTCGCTTCGGTGTTCTCGGGCTCGAGCGCGAGCAGCTTCAAGAACGCGGTGCGCGCCTGCTCGGGGCGCCCGGCGGCCATCTGCGCGCGCCCGACGCCCAGCCAGCAGCGCACGTCTTTCGGGTCGGTGGCGAGGCCCTTCTCGAACGCCTTCAGCGCGGCGTCGAGAAAGCCCTGCTTCATCAGCTTCGCGCCCTCGTTCGCAGCTTTGCTGGCCATGGAGCTGGCTCCTCTTCGTCAGATCTCGTTGGCCTTCTTGAAGAACGTCTGCTGGTAGTAGGCGAGCTCGGCGATGCTGGCGCGCAGGTCGGAGAGCACCGTGTGCGAGGCGTCGACCTTCGAGCGGCCGGGCGCATTGGGGAACCAGGCGCGGGTGATGATCTTCAGGCTCGAGACGTCGACCATGCGGTAGTGCAGCGCGCGATCGAAGCCGGGCATGTAGCGGGTGATGAACGCGCGGTCGGTGTGAATCGAGTTGCCCGCGAGAATGCCCTCACCGTACTCGACGTGCTGCAAGAGCTGCCGCGTCGCTTCTTTCTCGGCCTGACGAATCGAGATGTCAGACTTGCGCACGCGCTCGAGCAGCCCGTTCTTCGTGTGCATGTCCTTCACGAAGGGCTCCATGCGGTCGAGCGCCTCGTTCGGCTGCCAGATGGCGCATTCCCACTCGGCGATGGGCTTCAGGTCGGGGCCCGTCACGATGAGGCCCATCTCGATGATGACGTTGGTGTTGGTGTCGAGACCCGTCATCTCGAGGTCGCACCACACGAATCGCGGCTCACTGGTTGGCATGGCGTGAGGTGTAGGACGGAAGCTGGTAACAGTCAGCAGGTGGATGCTCTGCGCGCGAAGTTGAACGACGAGAAGGCCGTGAACGAGCTGGCGGCGCTGTGTCTCGAGGTCTGGCTCGACAAGACGGTGCAGCAGCTGGCGCCCGTCGACGTGGTGACGAGCATCACGCGGCAGGTCATCGATGGCTGGCTCGACTCGCCGACGGCGGTGGCGGCGCTCTCGCGCAGCGTCGATCTCGTGGTGAACGAGCTGAACGCGAACCACAAGCCGCTGAAGGACGTCGTGGCGCGTGACGTGCGCGCGGCCCTCAAAGACGTCGTGGGGCGTCCCTTCTCTCCCGACCGCAAGCTGGTGCTCACCATCATCGACCGCGAGCCGACGCGAGACCTCGTGCGGCAGCTGCTGCTCGACTTCGTGCTCGAGTTCGGGCGCAAGGCGAGCGCTCCGGTGGCGGGGGTGGCGAAGGGACTGGGCACCTTCGCGAAGCTCGCTGGAGACGCGGTGAAGTCGCGCACCGGCACGCTGGGCTCGCTCGTCGGAGCCGTGGGCAGCGAGGTCGAGCGGCAGATGGAGAAGCGCGCCGTCGAGTTCGTCGACGCGGCGTTGAGCGGCGTGTTCGGGCAGCTGGCCGATGCGGTGAGTGACCCGCGGCGCGCGACCGAGGCGGCCGAGCTGCGCGTGGCGATGATGGATGGCGTGCTCGAGCTGACGCTGCCGCAGCTGGCGCGCGAGCTCGCCAACGCCGACGTGCCCGGTGGCGCCGAGGTGCTGCGCGGTGGGCTCAAGCGCTGGCTCGCGAGCGCGGCGTCAGATGACGAGATCAAACGCATCACCGAGTTCGTTGCGAAAGACCTGGGAGCACGGAAGCTGCGTGACGTGCTCGACGAGCTCGGGTTGCTGGCCGTCGTGAAGGCGCGGGGAGCCGAGCAGTTGGCGTTG
This sequence comes from Archangiaceae bacterium, assembly GCA_016879935.1. GTDB lineage: Bacteria > Myxococcota > Myxococcia > Myxococcales > Myxococcaceae > Xiheimicrobium. Next base: position 6,115 of record JAACJQ010000058.1, read on the forward strand.
CGCATTCGTGAGGTGGTGGGCTCCGAGGCGTTCTCGGCGTGGGCCGCGAGCTGAAGTTTCCGTTTTTCCCGGCTGCCGTGTCTGTTCCGTTTCGTCTCGGAGGCTGAGTGAAACGTCTGGTCCTGCTCATGTTCGTGGCGTCGTGTTCGGCGCCCCCGGGAGAAGTCGACTCCGGCGTCACTTCGGATTCGGGCGTCACTTCGGATTCGGGCGTCACTTCGGATTCGGGCGTCACTTCGGATTCGGGCGTCACTTCGGATTCGGGCATCACTTCGGATTCGGGCGTCGCTTCGGATTCGGGCGTCGCTTCGGATTCGGGCGTCACTTCGGATTCGGGCGTCACTTCGGATTCGGGCGTCGCTTCGGATTCGGGCGTCACTTCGGATTCGGGCGTCACTTCGGATTCGGGCGTCGCTTCGGATGCAGGCGTCACGTCGGATTCGGGCGTTGCTTCGGATGCAGGCGTCACTTCGGATGCAGGCGTCACTTCGGACGCAGGCGTCACGGCCGATGCTGGCGCGACCGACTCAGGCATCCGCTCCGACGCGGGCGCTGTCGACTCCGGCATTCGCGACGCGGGCGCGGCTGTGGACGCTGGCATTCGCCACCTGATGCTCGGCTTCTCTCCCTTCTGGGCCGACCAGGCGGTTCCCTTCGGCCAGTGGAACTACGATTTCCTTCCACGCGCCGACTTCATCTCGCTGCACGCCGACGACTTCTTCGGCATTCCCTTCGAGGCGTTCGCGACGACCTCCGCTCCCACCAACCTCCCTCCCTCGTGGGTCGCGAAGTGGGACGCGTTCGCGATGCCCGCGGTCTCGAGCGGCCGCCCGATTCTGCTCTCGGTCTCTCCGCTGGCCGATCGTTCGCGCCTCATCAAGCGCGTGCTCTCTGACGGAGGCGTGCAAGACGGCTGGGACCCGGTCGACGCCGGCGTGAACGGAAGCCTCTGCTACTCGTTCTTCGAGAGCGACACCCCGGCGATCGCGACCGCGTACGTGAACTCCATCGAGTGGCTCATCACGCGCTACCACCCCAGCCAGGTGGCGATCGCCATCGAGGCCGACATTCAGTTCTACAAGTGCCCCGCGCAGAAGGAGGCCTTCAAGAACTTCCTCCGCCTCGTGCGCAGCGTCGTCGCCGCGAACCACCCCGGCATGCCGGTCTTCATGACCTTCTCGCTCGAGAACTTCTACGCGAACGGTCTCGCGGGCTCGCTGAACGGCTGCGGTCCGCTGAGCCCGAGCGCCTGCTTCGACACGCGGGTCGACGAGGTCGTCTCGCTCACCGGTGACGCGGGCATCGGGCTCTCGACGTACCCGCAAGGGTGGTTCCCTCGCACGGCCGCGATGCCAGCCGACCGGTTCGCACGCATTCGCGCGAGAACGACGCAACCTCTGTGGGTGACCGAGACGGGCTGGGCCACCGTGCCCGTGCGCTTCACGTACGCGAGCGGCACCTGCGGCGATCCGCTCCAGAGCTATTACGACAGCACCATCGCGAACGAGCAGACGCAGCGAGCGGCCGTCACCGAGACGCTCACGCTCGCGGCCGACGCCGGAGTGACGGGCGTGGTCTGGTGGCTGCACCGCGATTACCTCGACGAGACCGCGGCCTCGGCATGCCCGTGCGCACCAGCCGGCCGCGACACCTGCTCCCGCATCGCCCTCTTCGGGAGCGCCGAGTTCTTCTACCGCTCGTTCGGCAACATGGGCCTCGTGCGACAGAACGGCACCGCGAAGCCCGCAGCCCAGGACTGGGACGCGTTTCGTCAGCGCGCGTACGTTCCCTGAAGTGAATCTGGCAGGCTGCGACGCATGCTCGCGCTCGCGCTGGTGTCTCTCACGCTCACGGCCGGTGAGGTTCCCTTCGACGAGGTGGGCTTCGCGGTCGTGCGACGGGGCGATGCGCTGGTCGTCTCGCGCGTCGACGCCGAGGGAGTCGCGGCGAAGGCCGGCTTGCAGGTCGACGACGTCATCGACTCCGTCATGGCGCCCAGCCCGCGCTCTTCGTTGGCCACGCTCGAAGACGACCAGGTGCGCGCGTACCTGCTGCCGACATGGGAGTCGCCAGTCGCCCTGCGCATCAAGCGAGCGACCGCGCCCCGCATCGTGCAGCTCACCCGCCCGGGGAAACGCACCGAGCCCGAGTTCCCCACGATGCCGCTCCCACCCGAGGCGCTGAAGAAGCTCACCCCGATGCAGATGGCCCGGTACATGTCGGCCCTGTCGTCGCACGTCGCGAAGAATCGGCCCGAGGCGAAGACGTTCATCTCGCATCAGGAGAAACCACAGGTCTGGGTCGCGAACGGCGCCGTCGTCGAAGGGGTCGGCGCCTCGTGGACCGGCAGCTGGGTGCACCTCGAGACCTCGCTGCGATGGAACTGTGCGGGCGCGCCGCTGCGGTCGGTCACCCTGCGCTCCGAGCAGGCCCCGGTGCCGAAGACCATCGTCGAGTCGGCCGACGCACACCTTCAGGGCTCGTCCACCACCATCTCGGTGCCGCTGTGGAAGCTGAGCGACGTGACCGCGCGCTGCACCGGCTCACTTCCGTCCGTGCCGGTCGAGGCCGAGATTCGCTGCGAGGGCCAGCCGCCAGTCACCCAGCCGCTCACGGCCACGCTCGAGGTGCGCTGCGACCAGGCGCCGAACCAGAGCGCCATGCTCGACGCGCTCCGGCTCTTCGACATCGAGACCATCGTCATCGAGGAGCCAAAGGCGCTGCGCGCGACCATCTGGTGGAGCCGCGCAGTCCCGAAACCCGTGAGCGCCGTGCTCGTCGAGGTGAACCCGAAGGGCGTCGTCGTCGGTGCGCGCTCGAAGGCGCTCCCCTGGCAGGCCGATGACGCCGTGGTGCCGTTCACGCTCGACCTGAAGCCGGCACGCGCCATCACGCTTGCGCTTCAATTCACCTTCGCTGACGGCAGCACGCGCCTGTCAGCGTCGCAGTCGATGCGCACGGTGACCAAGGCGGCGTTCGACGCCGAGCTGGCCGAGTTCAGCGCGGCAGAGGGCCAGCTCAGCGACGTGCTGAAGCGCCTGAAAGACCCCTGCAAAGACCTCGACGCGACGGTGCGCTTCCTCGAGAAGCAGCCCGAGGTGAAAGCGGTCTCGCGGAGCGGCGGCGACATCACGTACGTCGGCAAGGCGCCGCCTGGCCTGCCCATGTTGATTCACTGCCACCCCGGGCACTGACGCTTCAGACGAACGGCAACGTCGCCACGCTGACCGACACACCGGGAGCGAGCTCCATCGCGGTGCCCGCCGTCAGATGGTCGCGGTGCACGTACGCGAGCGCGACGTTCTGCTGCTTGAGCTCACTGCGCACGACGCTGGTGATGCGGCCCACGCGTTTGTCGGCCAACTTCACCTCGGCGCCCTTCTCGGCCAGCGCTTCTCCCAGCAGCAGCCCCACGAGCTTCTTGTTCATCTGCCCGCGGTACGTCGCGCGCGCGATGACCTCCTGCCCGATGTAGCAACCCTTCTGGTAGTGAATGGCCTTCTCGAGGTTCGCCTCGAGGGGAATCGTCGTCTCGGTCATGTCGACGCCGAACTTCGGCACGCCGGCCTCGACGCGCAGCACCTCGAACGTCTCGTCGCTCACCGTCGGCAACGCCGAGAGCGCGGCCTTCACCTGCGCGAGGCCGTCGCGTTTGACGACGACATCGAGCCCGGTGCCCAAAAGGCCCGGCATCGTCACGACGAGCTGCTCCGAAGGAATCGAGGCCGCCCACGTCGCCGCCTGCGGCCCCAGCAGCCCCAGCACCGCCACGTCGGGAGCGTCGACGACCTCACACTCCTCGCTGATGAGGTACTTGTTCAAGAAGTCGCGCACCGTCGGCCCGAAGCCCGCGCCGGTGTCGACGAGCAGCTCGTCGGCGAGCTTCACCACGCGGCCGTCGCCCACCATCGAGCCCTTCGCCGTCAGCATGGCCACGTGGCAGCTGGCCCCCACCGCGAGCTTCTCGACGTCGTTGGTCACCATGCCCTGCACGAACGAGACCCGGTCTGGGCCGGTCACCCGCAGCTGCTGCCTCGAAGAGAGGTCCACCAGGGCGCAGGTGTCTTTCGCAGCCCGGTACTCGGTCGTTTGTGCGGCAGGCGGAGCCATGGAGTCCGTATATAAGGCGCCCGCGTGAGCACGCCATCGAGCCCCGCCCGTCCGTCGACCGCCGCCCTGGGGGTGCTGCTCGCCTCGGGTCTGGCCACCGCCGGCCTCGCCGTCTACCAGTGGATGGAGCTGCTCGTCGTTCGCAACGGCGGCAAGGTGGCGTGCTCCATCAACGAGACCGTCAACTGCGCGACGGTGTGGAACTCGAAGTTCTCGTCGGCGCTGCACGACTTGTTCGGCATGCCCGTGGCCGGCCTCGGCGTCGTCTGGGGCATGGCGGCGGCGCTGCTGGTCTCGCTGCTCTGGTACAAGCGCGCGACCGATGACTGGCAGGTGCACGCCGCGAGCGTGAAGGTGTGGGCGCTGGCCGGAATCGTGTCGGTGCTCGTCTTCGCGGCAGCCAGCTTCGAAGCGCGCGCGGTGTGCATCACCTGCCTGGGCACGTACGGCCTCGTGCTCGTCTACGCGTTCGCGGCCTTCATGCTGCTCCCCGGCCCGCGCATGCCCGAGCAGAAGTACGCGATGGGTGGCGTGGCGTGGCTCTTCATCATCGGCGCGCCGTCGTTCCTCGTCATGCTGGTGCCCGGCGGCAACACGCCCAAAGCCGGCACGGTGACGCGGCTCGCAGGCACGACCGAGGAGCAGCTCGTCGACAACCTCAGGCACCTGCCGCAGCGCGAGGCGATGGTGACGGCAGCCGCGCGGCAGAAGTGGCTCTCGGCGCCCGCGAAGGACGTGAGCGACCTCAAGGTGCGCGTTCGCCATGGCTCGGCCAACGCCCCCATGAAGGTGGTCGAGTTCTCCGACGTGCTCTGCCCGCACTGCGCCATCTTCGAAGAATCGCTCGAGGAGCTGCGTGGCGCGGCGCCGGCCGAGAAGCTCTCCATCGAGCCCCGCGTGTTCCCGCTCGTCGACGACGGCTGTGAGAAGCCTGGCGAGAAGGACTCGACGAAGGACATTCGCTGCGTCGGCGCGAAGGTGCAGATCTGCTCCGAAGACCACCCGCTGTACTGGGACGTGCGCAAGGCGCTCTTCGCGAACCAGCAGTCGCTGCGCTCGTCAGACACGGTGCTCTCGCTCGCCTCGAAGGTGACGGGGCGTTCTCCCGAGGCGCTGCGGGCGTGTGTCGACTCCGCCGAGACGCAGGCGAAGCTGCGCGACGACCTCACCTACGCGCGCCGCTACAACCTCGAAGGCACGCCGCTCGTGCTGCTGAACGGTCGCGAGACCTGGCCCTCGGCTGGCTTCATTCTCGGCATGGTCGTCGGGAATGGTGACGTGAACGCGCCGTGGTTCAAGGCGCTCCCCGAACCGCCGCCGATGGACGACGGCCACGGACACTGACGTGAGTGACGAGAAGAAGCGCATTCCCACCGACGCTGCGCCCGCGCTGTCTCACAACCCGTTCGGCGCGCTCAAAGGGCTCAAAGACGCGCTGCCCGCCGGGCCTGCGCCAAAGGCTGGAAAGCCTGCGCCCGAGAAGAAGGCACCCCCGAAGGCCGTGGTGCGCATGGAGCGCGCCGGCCGCAACGGCAAAGAAGTCACCGTCATCGAGCAGCTCGCGCTGTCGCCGAAAGAGCGAGAGACGTGGCTCAAGCAGCTCAAAGGCGCGCTCGGGTGCGGCGGCTCCATCGAAGAAGAAGGAGCGCTCGTCATTCAAGGCGACCACCGCGAGCGCGTGGCCGAGTGGCTCAAGAAGCAGGGCGTGAAGCAGGTGTCGGTGGGCTGAGCCGTTCGCGCACGAGCGCAGCGACGAAGGCCACCAGCGCGAGCGCCAGCGTCACGACACCGACGAGCACGAAGCGCTTCACCATCACCTGCGCGTCCCAGCCGAACTCGTCGACGAGGCGGCTCGCGTCCGACGGGGAGCCGTCTTCGACCCCGAAGGGGATCTCGGCGAAGTCGGTGCGGCACGTCCACCACACGCGCATCGCGTCGGCCCAGCTCGCCGAGCCGATGACGAGCCAGCCCCAGCGAAGGCCGCCCTGAAAGACCTTGAGCGGGCTGCGCACGAGAAAGCCGCACGCCATCAACGCGCCGAACGTCATCGCGCCAGCTTCTCCGCCGAAGATGAAGAACGGCTGCTGAAACGAGTTGGGCGCGAGGTGGCAGGCGAGCGTGGTGACGAACCAGACGGCGCCGAGCGCGATGGTGGTGGGTGATTCGCGCTTGCGGCCGAAGTTCATGAGGGCGAGCGCTCCGCCGAACATGAAGAGCGAGACCGGCAGCTGGCGATCGAACGAGAAGGTGAACCAGGGCACGGGCAGCGCCCAGCGGCCGGTGAGCCACGACGCCGAGGCGTGACCGAGCTCGTGCAGCCACATGCCGAAGAAGGTGCGCAGCACGAAGCGGCCGAAGCCCGTGTCCGAGAGCAGCCACATGAGGACGAAGGCGAGCGGGAAGGCGAACAGGCGGTATTGCTCGAACGCGCTCGGAGCCGTGAGCGCCGCTTCGTCTTCGGCGATGCGATCGGCGAGCGTCGGCGCTTCGGGGGTGCGGAGCTGAATGGACGACTGCGTGCACCCGAAGAGGTGACCCTTGTCGGCGCCGCATTCCGAACAGGCCATGAGGGGCAGCATCGCACGTGGCAGAGTGTGGTGCGTGAGACGATTCCTCGCCGTGGTGCTGCTGGTGATGGCTGCGTGCCCCGGGCCGAAGCCGTGCACGAGCATCACCTGTGAGGGCTGCTGCACGTTTGCGACCCCGTCGGATCCCGGCACGTGTCACGCGGGCGATGACACCGCGTTCTGTGGCGTGCGTGGAAGTGTCTGCGCGCGGTGCGAGACGGGAGAGACGTGTTCACCCGAGTTCAAGGTCTGCCGCGGAGCGGATGAAGCGTTTCCCAGCGGAGCGAAGTTCGTCTTCGCGACGTCGCAGACGTTCACGGGTGATTTCGGTGGGCTCGATGGTGGCGATGCGAAGTGTCAGGCGCTCGCGGCTGATGCGGGGCTGTCGGGGTCGTATCTCGCGTTTCTGTCGGATGTGACCGAGGCCGGTCAGCGGATCAACGCAGTGGAGCGCTTCACGGGGAATGGGCCGTGGGTGATGCGTACGAGAGACGCGCGCGGGAAGGAGCTGCGGCCGTTCGATGATCGCGCCTCACTCGCGGGGCCGCCGAGGTCGCCGATCGATCAAGACGAGACCGGGCATGTGTTCGCGTTGTTCGACAAACGGCAGGTGTGGACGGGCACGTTGCTCGATGGCGGCGCGGAGTTGCCGATGCCGATGCGCGACACGACCTGTCGACGGTGGTCCACGCAAAACGCCACCGGGCTGTACGGAATCGTCGACGTGCCGACCGAGAAGTGGAGCGGGCTCGGCGCCGTCGCGTGCGCGAGTGACAATCGGCTCTATTGCTTCGAGCAGTGAAGGAGCGTCGCGTGAACGAACTGAACACCTTCGCGGCGGCCCACGGTCTGACCGTGAAAGGAACGGCCACCGCTCGCGAGTTCGTGCTCACCGGAGATGCGGCCGGCCGCACCGTAACGATGTCGCAGGGCTCGATTCTGCACCCGAGCGGCGGCAAGGCGTTTCACTTTCGCCTGACGTTCGAGCCGTTCGTCTCGGAGCCGAGCTGGATGATGACGCCGCAGGGCGCGACGAAGTGGAGTCACGCTTCACCATCACCGTGCGCCCCCGAAGACGTTCCCGGCTTCGCGCGCTTCGGAGCACCACTCACCGACTTCGGCGCCGAAGTGAAGACGCACTGGCAGCTCAAGCTCGGTGAAATGAACCGCCTCTACCTCGAGGCCCTCGAGCTGGTGAGCCCACGCGCGTGGGAGCTCGCGTGGACGGTGCTCGACGAAATCTGGCAGCACCGCTGAGTCACGAACTGCACGAGAGCATCGAACTGCCCGGCTGGTGCCGCGCCCACTCGGGTCGCTTCTTCGCCCAACGCTCCATGCCCGGCTGCTCGACGTACGGCCGCTTCAGCACGGTCAGCCACTCGGCCAGCATCGATGGCTCGCCCTGCTCCACCGCCTGAATCACCGTCTGCGCGAGGTAGTTCCGCGGCACGTAGAGCGGGTTGCTGGCGTTCATCACCTTCGCGCGCGAACCGTCATCAGGCCCGGCGCGTTGCAGGTAGCGGCGCAGCCACTCGGCGAACCCCTCGAGCACGTCGCCCTTCACCTGCTCCGGCGCGTAGAACGCCTCGGCCAGCGGAGCGACCAGCGCATCATCAGGCGCACTCACCGACGCCGCCGGAACGCGCGCGAGCAACCGGTAGAACAACGTCATGTCGGTCTCGGTCGACATCAGCGCGCGGAAGAGGTCGCGCATCAATTCGCGATCCTTCACGTCGTCACCCGCGAGCCCCAACTTCTTGCGCATCATCGACAGCTGCTCGGCGGCCGCGATGTCGGCGTAGCCCTCGAGCGCGTCTTCGAGCGGCTTCGCTTCACCCACCAACGGAAACAGCGCGTTCGCCAGACACATCAGGTTCCACTGCGCGACCTGCGGCTGATTGCCGAACGCGTAGCGCTTGCCGGGAAGGTCGGTCGTGTTCGGAGTCCACCCCGGGTCGAAGCCCTCGAGCCAGCCGTATGGCCCGTAGTCGATGGTGAGCCCGAGAATGGAGAGGTTGTCGGTGTTCATCACGCCGTGCACGAAGCCGACGCGCTGCCACTCCATCATCAACACCGCGGTGCGACGCACGACCTCGCTGAAGAAGGCGACGTACGTCTCGGGCGACGGCGCTCCCAACGAGGGGAAGAACGTCGTCACCGTGAAGTCGACGAGCTTCTGCAGCAGCTCCTTGTCGCCGCGTGAGGCCGGCAGCTCGAAGGTGCCGAACCGAATGAACGACGGAGCCACTCGCGTCGTGATGGCTCCGGGCTCGAAGCGCGCGTTGCCGTCGTAGAGCAGATCTCGCTCGACTTGATCGCCCGTCGCCACCAGCGCCAGCGCGCGGGTCGTCGGCACTCCGAGGTGAAACATCGCCTCACTGCAGACGAGCTCACGCAACGAGCTGCGCAGCACGGCGCGGCCATCGGCGCGACGGGAGTACGGCGTCGGACCCGGTCCTTTGAGCTGCAGGTCCCACCGCGAGTCGTCGGGAGCGATGACCTCTCCGAGCGTGATGGCGCGCCCGTCGCCGAGCTGCCCCGCCCAGTTTCCAAACTGGTGACCGCCGTAGCAGGCCGCGTACGGAGCCATGCCCGGCAACAGGGCGTTGCCCGCGAGCACGGTCGTCCACTCGTCCGTCGGCGCTTCGGGCAACCCGAGCAGCGCCGCGACCTCGGGCACCCACGCGAGCATCGTCGGCTTCGACACCGGCGTCGGCTGCACCTTCGAGTACGCCGCTCCGCGCACCTGGCGCACGACGTTGTCGGTCTCGGGGTCGGCGGGCAGCGAGCGCACGAAGCGGTCGTCGAAGCGGGTCATCGGCGCCTTGTGCCGCCCTCAGGGCCCATACGCCACCGAATCAGAGCGGCGAGGCTCCGACCTGCAGCTGCACCGTCACCTCGAGCGTCGTGTCCTGCGGCGGCTGGCGACCCTTCCCCGAGAGCTCGAGCGTCATCGACGGCTGCTTCACGTACGGCGCGAGGTCGAGGTCGACGACGTCGAACGTCACCGTCGCGTTCGGAGGCATCGTCGCCGCGTTGGGAATGCCCTCCTTCTTCGCGAACACCACGTCGGCCTGGCCCGCCGCCTTCGCCGAGAACTCGAGCGAGTCGATGAAGTCGAGCTTCGCCGACGCCGGGCTCTTGATGCGCGCCACCAACGACTTCACCTTCACGCTGCGCACCATCTCGCGCGTCGTCTTGTTGTTCTGGAAGTCCTGGTTCTGCGCGAAGTCGATGTTCGTGAAGCCACCAATGCTCGGAAAGACGTTGAGCAGCGAACCGAGCGGGCTCCCTGAGACGGTGCCTTCTCCCGACAACGTGGTCGTGAAAGTGATGGGTCCACAGCCGGTGACGAACGCCAGAGTCAGAACGCAGAAGGCTCGAGTCATGGAGAGAATGGGTAAGGACGACACCAGTTCCAGGCCGGAAAATCGGCCGTGGCATTTTTCCCGATGGGGCTTGTGATCAGCCAATCGCGATGGCCCAATGCGCGCCTCGCGGTCGCTTCGGGAGGGTTCGTGTCGATGACGCAGGACTTCTTTGGCCGGCTCCTTCCTGGGCTCGTGGTGCATCGCTTCGACGACTTTCTCGCCACGCAGGGCAGCGTCGCCTTCGACGTGCGCGGCAAGACCGGCGGCCAGTGGACCTTTCATTTCGCCGACCCCGACCCGATTCGTGAAGGCTTCGACAAGCAGGCCGGCCTTCGCCTCGTCTTTCAGGAGCCCGCCTTCGAGGCCTTCGTGGCCGGCACGCTCGACGCGGTCGACGCCGTGACGAAGGGCGAGATCAAGGCCTCGGGCGACTTCGAGCTGCTCAACGCGCTGGCCGTCTTGATGATGCCGCTGCAGCGCAACCTCGGCTGGGACGCCGGCTGAGCCTGGGTTGCACACCTGTCACACCTGCCGTGTCTGTCGTCTGCATTCACTACCCCGCAGTCAAACTCTGGAGAGACCATGTCCCGCATTGCCAAAGCCGATGTGAACCGTGCCCTCGACCACGTCGCGAAGACCCTCGTGAAGGCTGGTGGCGAAGACGGCCGCATCAGCCGCGCTGACGTGAAGAAGGCGCTGCCCGAGCTGACGACGGCCGAGAAGAAGCTGGCCGACATCTTCTTCCGCTTCGTCGACCACCGGGACTTCAAGGCCGGCGCGACGGTGACGAAGAAGGACATCGACCGTGCCGTCTCGTACGCGAAGACGACGATGGTCGCGAAGTACGACCTGAACACCAACGGCCTGTCGAAGGACGAGATCGCGAAGATGTCGATCACCGGCCAGCGCGCGGTCGACCTCGCCAAGGCGCTCAAGGGCGCGGGCGCTGCTGCCGCCGCTGACTGAGCCGATTCCATCGTGCTGACACCGAGGGCTTCGTGGACGTCATTCGTCTGCGAAGCCCTCTTCGTTTCCGTGGGTGTCGATCGGCCGGGGGCGTACAGTGTGCGCCGCGTGAGGTCCCGAGTTCGAGCGCTGCTGGTGCTGGCCGTGCTGCTGCCTTCGTGGGCGGGCGCGGTCGACCTTCGCGGCGCCTCGCGGCTCTGGGTGGGCCCGGGCTTCGACACGAACGCGCGGCGTGACTTCGTGACGAGCAACGCCAGCCCCGCGCCCGACGGGTTTCTCTTCGCGCTCGGCACCGTCGACGGAATCATCGAGGGTGAGCGGTTCAGGCTGAGCGGCAGCTACGACGTGGCGGCGCGGAAGTTCTTCGTGCTCCCGAGCGAAGACACCATCGTCAACTCGGTGACCGGCGAGTTCCTGTTCGGGCTCGCGCAGGTCTTCAACGTCGGGCTGTTCGGCAACGTACGCGACCGCCGCGGCGCCGACCGCGACTACACGAGCCTCGTCGGCCAGGCCTTCGTCGATTTTCTGCCGACGCCGGCCATCGACGTACGACTCAAGGTCGGCGCGACCCGGTTCCTCTTCTGGCCGCGCTTCGCGTACTCGTACTCGGGCCCGACAGGAGACCTCACCGCGCGCTACCGGTTCGATCGCCGGCACTCGGTGTCGCTGTTCGGCTCGTTCAACCCGCGCACGTACAACGGCAACGTGAACCCACGGCCCGACGAAGCCGAGACGCCGGTGCTCCGCCGCTTCGACCCGTTCTTCGTCGTCGGCGCCGGGTACTCGTACCGCGGGCCGTTTCACTTCACGGTCGGCTACTCGTACATGGACCAGACGTCGAACAGCTACGGCGAGACGCTGCGACGGCACCGCATTTCGGCGACGGCGGGGTTCCGGCTGCCTGCGAAGTTCACGCTGCTCACGACGGGAGCGCTGCAGCTCACCAGCTTTCCCGACGGCATCTTCCTCTCGCCCGACCTGCAGGTGGTGGAGGACGACGAGAACTCGAGCTCGCTCACGGTGAAGCTGGTCAGGCCCGTGCACGAGCACGTCGACCTCGACGTTCGGTACGCGCTGTATGTGAACGTGTTGCCGCAGCGGGTGTCGGGGCGTGAGCAACTGCTCTACGTGCGCAACGTGTTCTCGCTGGGCGTGACCATCAGCTTCTGAGCTGGTCACTCGCTGGGTTGCTGCGCTCGTTCGTCGCGCTCGCACTCGGCCCGCGATGCCTCACTTCACCAACTCGGCCTCGGCGACCGCCTCACTCGCTGGGTTGCTCGTTCACGGCTCTGACGCGACGCCCGGTGAAGGGGTGCACGATCCACGTTGCGCGGCGCGCGTCGGTCGGCGCCTCGGGCCGGCCCACGAGCGTGTCGAAGCGCTGGTGAATGCGCGCGTTCACACACTGGAACGTCTTCGAGCGCTCGAGCTCGCCGAGCTCTTCCTGCGTCGCCTGCCGGAAGGTGGCCTGCCCGTTGGCGAGGGTGAGGCGCTCACCGAACCGAATGCCCTGGTAGCCGAACAACGACAGCTCACCGGTGCCTCCGAACGCCGCGGCGCTGGCGAAGAGCAACGCGAGCGCCTGGCAGACGTCGCGGTACGGCTCTTCACTCAGGTACCCCTGCACGGTGACGAGGCTCGAGTCGGCCGAGACGTCGAAGAACTGGTGTGGCGCGAGCGGCACGTCGGTCAGAAACGCGAGCAACGCCTCTGGCGTCTCGTGCGTCACGTCGACGCCGCCGACCTCGTCGAGCCACGGAAACTCGTCGCGATTGATGGGCGTCGTCAGCCACTCCTCGCGGCTGCGCTCCGGCACCGAGATCGACCCGAACATCACCACGTCCCAGCTCATGAATGCCTCCTGCTTCAAGCAGCCACAGGAGTGTCGCGCGGGAGCCGCTCACCTCAAGTTTCTGGCCGCCAGAAACGACCGTCACTCGAGGTGCGCAAACCGCCCTTTTTCCGACACTCGTTTCGCTGTTCGGGGAGGCCGGAGTGCGCCTCCCACCGTGAGTGTGGTGGAGTCACCCGCATGGTCACGACGCTCGTCCTCTGCGCCGCGCTCGGGCAGCTGTCACCGCCCCCGCTCTTTCCGGCCGACGACCTTCCGCCACCGCCGCCACCCAGCATCAGCGATGCGCCGCGCAGCGCCTCGCTCGTTCCGAGGCAGCCGGCGCAGCCCGTCACCACCGGGCAGCTCGTCGCGCGCGCGGTGCTCTCGCCGCTCATCGCGTTCGGCATTGGCGTGTTGACGGTGCCCATCGCCATCTACCTGGGCGCGCTCGTGGACATCGTCATCGACCCGCGGCAGGGTGAGTCGGTGGGCGGAGGGCTCGGCGCCATCGCGGGCGGAGCGCTGGGCTACGTCTTCGGCACCGCCATCGCCTCCACTCTGTTCGAGCGAGACAGCACCGCCTTCAAACGCGCCCTGCCCTGGGCCATCGGGGCCTCGGTCATCAGCACCATCGGCATGTGCCTGGTCTTCTTCGTTCCCGCGGTGGGGCTGGCGGGCCTGCCCTTCATCGTCACCGGCGCCATCGCGCTCGCCGCCGCCGTTCCCCTCGTCACCGAAGCCGTTCGCCCGCGCCCGCAGGAGCAGAGCGTGACGGTCGCCACCTTCTAGAACCCCGGGTCGTCTTCACGAGGCGGCCACACCATCGCAGCGGCGCTCGAGACCCACGGCGCGTCGTCCTTTCGCAGCCGGCCCAGCTGGGCGAGGCGCTCGGGGCTCCACCCTTTGGCCGCGACGACGCGCTCGAGCAACAACAGCGAGAGCCGTCGCGCACCGGCATCGGCGTTGGCGATGAAACGTTCGACCATGGGGTCGAGCTCGAGCTTTTTCAGCCGGGCCGAAGCCGCCGCCGCCGCGAAGACGACGTCGGAATCGAGCCTGCCCTCGCTCGCGATGGCCTCGATGACCCTGGCCCACGCCTCGCGATCGTCACGCGCCGCGACGGCCTTCACCCGCAAGGTGGCGAGCTTCGGGTTCGTGGCGGCGACACGCTCCATGGCCTCGGCCATCAGCTTCCAGCTCGTGCGGCTCGTCACGGTCGCCGAGAGCAACGTCTCGGCCGCGCGCTCGAGCATGCGCCGATCTTTCGTCAGCCGCGTCAGCGCCTCCTCGAGCGCCGGCACGTCCGACTCCTGACAACGCGCCAGCATCGCGCCCATCGCAGCCTGCACTTCGTCGTCGAGTCGTGACTCGAGGCGCGCGCGACACGCCGAGAGATAGACGCGCTCCCGATCGACCACGGCCAGGTGCGGAGCCCGCTGCAGAATCGCGATGCGCGCTTCAGGCTCGGGCCGGTTCACCAGCTTCGCGAGCAGCACGGCCAGCCGCGCGTCGGTCTTCTTCGTGAGGCGGTCAGCGGGAATGTCGCCGAGGCGGCTCGCGAGCACCCAGTCGGGGTCGTCGACGGCCTTGTCGTAGACCACCCACGTCGGCTCGCGGTCGAGGTGGTCCCACAGGGCGCGCAGCACGGCGATGCGCACGTCACGGTGCAGCTTGCCTTCGACCAGCTCGAGCACCCGTTGGTACGCACCGTCGTCGCGAAGCTCGCCCAGCAGCCGAATCACCTCTTTCGCGACCGTCACCTTCGTCAGCGGCGCTTTCGACAACACCGCCGCCGCAGCGCTCGGGAGCATGCGCAGCACCGCACGTCGCAGCCCGTAGATGGCGAAGCGCGAGCGTGAGTCCGACAGGCACTCGAGCAGCGTCGGCACGCCCTGGCCGGCGTCGCAGCGGGAGAGCACGCGAATCGCCTTCTCCTGCACGGCGGGCCGCTTGTCCGTCGCGAGCGCGGTCAGCCGCTCCATCGACGCCCAGGGCATCTCGGGCCACGTCACCAACGCGGCGAACACCGAGGGCGTGTCGCGCTTCTCGTCGCGCACGATGCCGTCGAGCGAGGTGGCGAAGCGCTCCGACTGGGCCGGCGACCAGCGGAAGAAGCCGCCGCTGAAGGGCAGAATCCACCGGGCGGTGCCCGTCGCGTAGCGGCCGCGAATGACGCGGTCGCCGAGGAAGGGGTCGAGCAGATCCTGCCGGTGGCGGTGAAGAAACCCGTGCACCACGGGCAGAATCACCACGCTCTCGTCACCCTTCAGCAGCTTCGGGAGCAGCTCGTTCAACCCCGTCGGCGCGCGCGCGCTGAGCGCATCGAGCACCACCGCCAGCTCGTACTTCGGGTACTGGAGCGCCGAGCTCGACAGCCCGTCGACGAGCGGCTGCGGAATCGTTCCACGCCGGGTGAATCGTCGCCGCACCTGCCGGCCGAACTGGTTGCCGTGCTGCTGCCCCAGCTGGGCGAGGCCGCCGTACCAGCCCTTCGAGAGGAAGCGCTGCACCGTCGCGGGCAACGTTCGTTCGTACGTCTCGACGGCGAACATCGCCAGCAGCCGCGTCGCGACGACGGCGTACCCTGCGTGCGGCACGCGGTCGCGCGCGCGAAGCACCACCTCCACGAGGCCGTCGATGGCCGTCAGCTTGTCGCCCAGGCCCGTACAGAGCAGCTGCAGCCAGTGCCAGCGCTCGGTCTTCTCCCACTCGGCGGCGAGCTCGAGCAGCGTCGGCCCAGCGGCGCGCACCTCGTCACGCGTGAGCTTCGCACCGAGGTTGGCGTCGTGAATCGTGCCGCGCTCCTTGATGAGCGTGGTGAGCAGCTTCGCGGCGAAGGGCGCGTCGACGGCGAAGAGGCGAACGACGACCCGCTCTGCAGCGCTCGCGGTCTGGGTGCTGCAGTCGGAGGCGTCGAGGGCATCTCGAACGGCCTGCGCCACTTTCGGCAGGTGCTCGGCCTTCCACACCTTCTTCGGCCACAGCCCCAGTGTCTCGAACATCGCGGCGCGAATCGGGTCCTGCTCGAATTTGCGCGCGGTCACCAGCTCGAGCGCCTTCATCGGCAGCGTCACGTCATCGGGGCGAAGGCCGGGCACCGAGAGCTGTTCACGCAGGGCCACGGCGCGCAGCTCGCCTTCGGGGTGCCCGAGGTACGTCTTGAGCACCCCGCCGAGCTCGTCCCACGGCAGAAACCGCGCGCGCCCCGAGAGGCGCTTCGAGGGGTTCGTCTGGAGCGCTTCGACCTCGGTGACGTGGCGGCGGGCCTCTCGTTCGGCGAGATCGATGGGCAAGGGCTCGAGCAACGCCGGCGCGATGGCACCCTGGGCGTCTCTGACGGCGCGGCTCCACGCGACGAAGGCGGCGTCACGCGCGTCGTTCACGGTGGCATGGGCGAGCAGGTGGGCGCCGAGCTTCGGGTGTCTCTCGGCGACGGAGCACCACGCATCGGCGAGCGCACGGCGGGCGTCTTCGGGCAGCTCCTTCACCCACGGGCCGACGCCACCGAACACCTGCGGCGCGTGGCGCATCAGGTCGGCGAGCGCACCGAGCGAGATGCGGTGCCCCCGCTTCCACAACGCGTCGATGGGCAGCGGCACGGCGAACTCGATGGCGAGCTTCACGCACGCGTCGAGCTGTTTTCGCAGCAGCCGGCGCCACACCTCGTCATCGGGCCGAACGCCGTGCTCGAGCAAGACGCGGCACCAGGCGAGCGCCTGCGACGGCGCCTTCTCGACGACGACCGGGTGGTAGCGCGCGGTGAGCTGCCGCGTGACGGGGTCGGCCTCTCCTTCGTGGGCGCGCCAGCGCTCGAGCAGGAGTTCGACGAACAGCGCCGCCTGCTGCGTGGCGAGGCCCTGCCAGAAGCGCGCGCTCGGCCGCTCCAGCGCGACCGGGAGGAACTTTCGCACCGAGGCCTCGCTACCGAACGAGAGCGCGTCGATGAGCTCGCGGTGGTGCCCTTCGTCGTGCAGCCACTGGAGGAACCGGTCGACGACGGGCCGGCGTTTGCGGCGCACGAAGCCGAGCATGAGCCGGCGTTCGCCCTTGAGGGCCCACGCGAGCTCGAGCGCACGCTGCGCCTGGGCGTCGTCACACACGAGCGGCGCGAGCACCATCGCGAGGCTGCGCACGGTGCGCGACGGGTCAGACAGCTCTCGCACCACCCGCGCGCCGTCACGGTCGACGAACGTGGCCACGCCCGCCATGCGTCGGTCGAACGCTTCACCCCGCTCGAGCTCGGCCAGCGTCGGGTCCTTCAGTCGGGCCTTCTCGAGCACCAGGCCGACACGGCCATCGTGGGTCAACGGCGTCAGCTCGTCGCGCAGTGCCATGGTGGCAGGACTGTACGTGCGCCGATTCGCTCGTGGTACGCCGACGGCAGTGGGCCTCGTCGACCGGATCTCCATCGAGCCGTCGCGCTTCTGCACGAAGGGCTGCTCGTTTTGTTACAACGGCTCGTCGCTCGCGGGTCGTGACGGCTTCTCGTCGGCAGAGGTCATCGCGCTCGCTCGTGACTGCGCAGCCAACGGCGTGAAGTCGATCTCCATCGGTGGTGGAGAGCCGCTCGAGTGGCGCGGGCTCTTCGAGACGCTCGAAGCGCTGCGCGGCGTGCTGGGTCGCAGCTTCACGACCAACGGGCTCGAGCTCATTCGCCGGCCGACGCTGTACGACGACATCGCGCGCGCCCGGCCCGACAAGGTGCACGTCTCACTCCACTCGCCCGAGAGCGCGACCGCGCTGGAGCAGCTCGTGGAGCAGGTGTTCGAGCTCGACCGTCGCGGCGTTCCCACGGGCGTCAACCTGCTCGTCCGTCAGTCGCGGCTTGGCGAAGCCCGCGACGCCACCGTTCGGCTCGAGCGTGCAGGCATCACCAGCGCGCACATCGTCTTCCTCCCCGCGCGCGGCATCGCGGGTGAGACGCCGTCGGCCGAAGACGTCGCCTGGGTCGCCACTGGCCTTCGCGCGAAGTCACCGCCCTTCATGTCGATGAGCTGCCTCTCGGGCTGCGGCCGACGCGAGCGCTTCGTCTCCATCGGCGCCGACCGCACCGTCGCAGCGTGCAGCTACACCGTCTCGCGCCGGCCCCTTCGCCAGCTCAGCTACGCCGGGCTGCTCGAGGCGCTTCCCGACGAACTGAAGCCCTGCCACCTCGCGCTCGCCCGCACCGTCACCCCGGAGTCACTCGCATGATCACCCCGCCCTCCACCTGCCCCGCCGCACACAGCATGGACACCGAGTGGTTCGCGCTCGACGAGAAGGGGCGGCTCGGCGTGTTCTTCACCAGCGAGCAGGGCGCGCTGCCGAACGCAGCCTTCGCCGACCAGGAGGCGCCGCTGCTCGAGCACCTCACGATGCTGCTGATGAAGGAGCAGACGCTGCCGTGGCGCAAACGACTCGGAGAGATCGACTCCGAGGAGATCGCGCTCGTGATGAGCGCCACCCCGAAGTTCAAGGCGCTCGCGAAACGGCACGGGCTCGAGCCCTCGGCGAAGGTGCGTTCGCCACCGATGGAGAGCTCGACCCTGAAGACCTCGAGGCCTGGCTCGCCGACGGCACGGTGCAGGGCTTCGCGACGCGCGACGACCTCGAGAAGTGGCTCGGGCTCGCGCGCTTCGAGCACGCCGGTGAAGGCTCCGGCGACTACGCGCGGCTCGCGCCACCGAAGAAGAGCCTCCCGCTCACGGCCGAGGTGAAGCGAACGTACGGCCGGTTGAAGCTGCCGGTCGACTTCTCGAAGGCCCGCACGCTCTCGCTCTCGCGCTTCATGAAGGAATCACAGGTCTCGGTCTGGGAGTCAGGGCTGAGCTTCGACGGTGGCGCGGCCGAAGCCGCCCAGGCCGCGAAGGAGCCGCGCCGCTTCGAGTTCGTCGAAGGCACCTCGAAGAAGTTCTGGGAGGTGCGCATCGACGGCACCGCGCTCGTGGTGCGCTTCGGGCGTATCGGCACCGAGGGTCAGACGCAGAAGAAGGCGTTCACGCACGTCGCCGATGCGGTCGCCGAAGCCGAGAAGCTCATCGAGCAGAAGACGCGCAAGGGCTACTCCGAGGTGACGGGTGGGAGCGAGCCGGTCGACGCTGCCGCGCCCGCGTTCGACTTTGCGGCGCTGGGCGTGACACCTCCGCCCGGGAAGAGGATCACCACCGCGTCGACCGAGCAGTTCGACGAAGCCGTCATCGAGTTCGGGGCGGGTGGCTCGGCGACGAAGGCGCGTGCCGAGTTCGTCGTTTCGCTCGGCCTCTGGAGCGCGCCGTATGACCTCGAGCTCCCGACGGCGCTCGAGGCCGTGGCGAGCAACCCCAAGGTGCCGGCGGGCCGCAGCTTTCTCGTCGGGCTCCCGGGCCGTGCCTTCGCGCAGACGTTGGGCGATCGCGTCGAGTTCCTCCGGTTCGTGCGGCTGAAAGACGCGAAGGCCCCGTTCTCGAAGCGGCTCGACGGCTTCACGGCACAGCGGGCGCAGATCGACGCCGCCTTCGAGCAGCTGATGAAGAAGGCGGGCAAACAGCGTGTGGTGGGCCTCGGCCCCGCATACGGCTCCACCACCCTCGAGCTTCACACGCAGGAGGCGGCAGAGCGCCACGGCCGCACGTTCGCGAAGCTGGGCCTCTTCAAACGAAGCGCCATCGCGCGCGAGCGGGCCTTCTGGTGGCACTCCGCCGCTGCCGCCGCGACCATCGACTTGCCAAAGGTCCCATCCGACGCGCTGCGAGCCGTGGCCGACGCGCGGCTGAAGACACTGCAGCAGCAGTTCGGTGCGCAGGTCACGGTCGCTTCGCGCCACGGCGACGCCTCCGACGATGCCTGGGAGGCGCTCGGCTCGCTGAAACCAGAGGAGCCCGTCGAGACACTCGTCGCCAACGACGACTGGTTCGAAGGCGCGCTCGAAGGGCACCTCGAGGCCTTCATCAAAGAGGAGCCCGAGGCCTACGCTCCGGCGCTCGCGGCGGCGCTGCTGAAGGACCCGACGAGCGACGTCCTCTCGCGGCAAGACTGGATCTTCACCCAGCCGTCGCTGAAGAAGCAGAAGGGCAACACGGCCTTCATGAAGGTGCTCAAGGCGCTCTTCGCGAAGACGCAACGAAAGCGCTTCGCGACCGCGCTCCACCTCATCGGTCTCCCGGCTCCCAAGACGGGCCCCGACGGCCTGACGGTGTTGAACGCCGACGACTATCGCTGAGGCTGGCGGAGTCACCACTCACGTGCCCGGCCTGCGACCGGAGCCGGCTCGACGGCCCTGGTGCGCGCCGAAAAGAAGAAGCCCGCGCCTCCTCGTGGAGACAGCGCGGGCCACCATCGTCGAGCGAGCCTGAGGTCAGCTCTCGGTCGGAGGCGTCTCGGGAGCCGGCGTGGCGGGAGCCGCAGGCGTCTCGGCCTCGCCCTCGCCTTCTCCGCCTTCACCTTCTCCACCGTCACCGCCGAGCTCTTCGTCCTTCACTTCGGGCACGTGGCTGATGCCGGCGACCTTCTCGTCGGCGCCGTCGAGCGTGATGAGGCGCACGCCCTGGGTGTTGCGGCCGATGACCGAGATGTCCTTCACCTTCATGCGAATGAGCACGCCCGAGGTGGTGACGATCATCACCTCGTCTTCGTCGCGCACCTGCACCGCACCGACGACGCGGCCGTTCCGGTCGGTCGTCTTGATGTCGATGATGCCCTTGCCGCCGCGGCCCTGCACCCGGTACTCCTCTTCGACGGTGCGCTTGCCGTAGCCGTTCTCGGTGACGGTGAGGAGCGTGGTGGCCTTCTCGACGACCTCGGCGCTCACCACCTCGTCATCGGCCTCGAGCGTGATGCCCTTCACGCCGACCGCCGTGCGGCCCATGGAGCGCACCTCGGTCTCGTTGAAGCGAATCGACATGCCCTGCGCGGTCGAGATGAGGACGTCTTTCGTGCCGTCGGTGATCTTCACGGCCACCAGCGCGTCGCCGTCTTCGATGGTGATGGCGGCGATGCCCGAGGCGCGCACGTTCGAGAACGCGGTCAGATCGGTGCGCTTCACCGTGCCCTTCTTGGTGACGAAGAGCACGAACTGGTTCTCGACGAACTCCTTCGTCACCAGCATCTGCGCCAGCTTCTCGCCGTCGGTGAACTGCACCAGGTTGACGATGGGCTTGCCCTTCGAGGTGCGGCTCGCCGCGGGAATCTCGTGCACCTTGAGCCAGTACAGGCGGCCGCGGTTCGTGAGCGGCAGCATGTACGCGTGCGTCGACGCCATGAAGATGTCGGTCAGGAAGTCATCTTCCTTCGTGGTGGCGCCGGTCTTGCCGCGGCCACCACGCTTCTGCGCGCGGTACTCGGTGAGCGGCGTGCGCTTGATGTAGCCCGCGTGCGACAGCGTCACGACCATGTCCTCTTCGGCGATGAGGTCTTCGACCCGCATCTCGGTGAGGTCGCCCGTGATCTCGGTGCGGCGCGGGTCGGCGAACTTCTCGCGCACGTCCTTGAGCTCGGTCTTGATGACGTTCAGCAGCGACGACTCGTTCTGCAGAATGTCTTCGAGGCGCGCGGTGGTGCGCACGAGGTCGATGAGCTCGGTGAACAGCTCTTCGAGCTGCAGGCCCGTGAGGCGCTGCAGGCGCATCTCGAGAATGTTCTTCGCCTGCTCTTCGCTGAAGCCCGGGTCGTAGGCGCGGCTGATGCCGGCGTACTTGGGCTCGACACCGCGGGCTCGCGAGGCGAGCAGCTCCATGGACTTCTTGAGCGCGATGAGGTCGACCTTCGGCAGCTTCGCGTAGGTCGCGCTCTCGTACAGCGCGGGCGAGGCGATGTTCATCAGGCCCCAGCGCGCTTCGTCGGGGTCTTTCGAGGCGCGAATGACGGCGATGATGTGGTCGAGGAAGTCGCGCGTGATGGTGGCGACGAGCAACCCTTCGACGATGTGCAGGCGCTCCCTGGCCTTCTTCAGCTCGAAGCGCGTGCGGCGGGTGACGACCTCGCGGCGGTGGCCGATGAAGCGCTCGAGAATCTCCTTCAGCGTCAGCACCTTCGGCTGGCCCTGATCGATGGCGAGCAGCACGATGCCGTACGTCGTCTGCATGCCGGTCAGGTTGTAGAGGTTGTTCAGCACCACGTCGGCCATGGCATCGCGCTTGATGTCGATGGCGATGCGAATGCCGTTGCGGTCGCTCTCGTCGCGAATGTCGCTGATGCCCTCGAGGCGCTTCTCCTGCGCGAGGTCGGCGATCTGCTCGACGAGCTTCTCTTTGCGGAGCTGGAAGGGGATCTCGGTGACGACGATGCGCTCTTTGTCGCCCTTCTCCTTCTCGATCTCCGCGCGCGCGCGCAGCGTGATGGAGCCGCGGCCCGTCGAGTACGCCCGCGCGATGCCGTCACGGCCCGCGATGATGCCGGCGGTGGGAAAGTCGGGGCCCTTCACGAAGGTCATCAGGTCGCCGAGCACCGCCTTCGGGTTGTCGATGAGGTGCACCGTCGCGTCGATGACCTCGCCCAGGTTGTGGGGCGGAATCTTCGTCGCCATGCCGACCGCGATGCCGTCGCTGCCGTTCACCAGCAGGTTCGGGAACCGCGACGGCATCACCAGCGGCTCGGTGAGCGTGTTGTCGTAGTTGGGCCCGAAGTCGACGGTGTCTTTGTCGAGGTCGGCGAGCATCTCGTCCGTGAGACGCTCCATGCGCACTTCGGTGTAACGCATGGCGGCTGGTGAATCGCCGTCGATGGAGCCGAAGTTGCCCTGGCCATCGACGAGCGGGTTCCGCATCGACCACGGCTGCGCGAGACGAACGATGGCGTCGTAGACCGACTGGTCACCGTGCGGGTGGTACTTACCGATGACGTCACCGACCACGCGCGCCGACTTCTTGTACGGCTGGCGGTACGTGTTCGACAGCTCGTGCATCGCGTACAGCACGCGGCGGTGAACGGGCTTGAGACCGTCACGCACGTCGGGCAGCGCGCGCCCGACGATGACGCTCATCGAGTAGGCGAGGTAGCTCTCCTCCATCTCGTGCTCGATCGAGATCGGCTCGACGTTGCCGATGTCGTTCGGAGAAGAAGGCGGAGGCGGTGCAGGCGGCGGAGCTTCAGGCGTCTTGACGTCGTCGGACATGTCGTTTTCGCTCAGGCGCAGACGGGAAATCGTCGCGC
>JAACJQ010000059.1 GCA_016879935.1 Archangiaceae bacterium
TGACGGCGATGGAGCCCGAGCCGTTGCACTCGCCGTACACGCCGTAGCCCGAGTTGAACGAGATGGTGGAGCGGTCGACCGTGACGGACCCGCCCGACATCGAGATGCCGTAGCCGGTCGTGTCGCGGAACACGGAGCGGCTGATGCTGGTGGTGCCGTAGGCGTGGGTGAGGGCCGCCGAGGTCGCCCCCGCGATCGTCACGTTCGACAGCGTGTACACCGTCGTGCCGGTCGAGCCCGCGAACGACAGGCCCGTCACGCTGTTCGTGATCGACACGTTGTTGAGCGTCACCGTCGTGGTGCCTGCCGCGCCGGCTGTCACCCGAATGCCGCTCGCCATGCGCTGAAAGCTCGCCGAGCCGGCGGTCAGCGTGGAGCCGGCCGAGGCGATGAGGCCGCCCCAGGTTCCGGTGCCCGTCGAGGGGCCGGTGAAGGTGACCGTCTCTCCCGCGTTCTCCTGAACGACGAGCGAGCCCTCGACGAAGATGTCGACGCGCGTGGTGCCGCCCGCGCGCATGATGTTGTCGGTCGCGGCTGCCGTGATCACCGTGCCGGGCAGCACGGTGAGCGTGGTGCCCGAAGGAATGGTGACGTCACCGGCGAGGGTGACGGTCTGACTGACGCCCGGCACGCCCCAGATCGTCCCGCCGGGCACGTTGCCTCCGGGAAAGTTCAGCTGGGCGAGCGCGAGCGACGGAAGAAAGGCACACAAGGCAGCGATCGAGCGGATCATGGCGATCGCACGACCCCCGAAGGGCCGGTGAAGTGCAATCAACCCGTGCCGCAAAGTGGCTGGAATCGCTGGGCGGGCATACCTTGACCCCATGCGTCCCTACGAGGTCATCAAGACGAAGCGTGACGGCAAGCTCCTCTCGGCCGAGGTGATTCGCGCGTTCATCGACGGCTACGTGAAGGGTGACGTCACCGACTACCAGATGTCGGCGATGACGATGGCCATCTTCTTCCGCGGGCTGACGCCGCCCGAGCTCGCCGCGTGGACGCGCGCCATGCTCGAGAGCGGAGAGGTGCTCGATCTCTCGGAGACCCCGGGCGTGAAGGTCGACAAACACTCCACCGGCGGCGTCGGCGACAAGGTGTCGTTGAGCCTCGCGCCGCTGGCAGCCGCGTGTGGTGTTCCGGTGCCGATGATCTCGGGTCGGGGGCTCGGGCACACGGGCGGCACGCTCGACAAGCTCGAGTCGATTCCCGGCTTCCGCGTCGATCTCTCGATCGCCGACTACCGGCGGCTCGTGAAGACGATCGGGGCCTGCCTCATCGGCCAGACCGCCACGCTCGCACCGGCCGACAAGAAGCTCTACGCGCTGCGCGACGTGACCGCGACGGTCGACTGCATTCCCCTCATCGCCTCGTCGATCATGTCGAAGAAGATGGCCGAAGGCATCGACGCGCTCGTGCTCGACGTGAAGGTCGGCTCGGGCGCCTTCATGAAGACCATCGAGAACGCCCGCACGCTCGCGCAGACGATGATCGGCATCGGCACCGAGATGGGGAAGAGTGTCGTCGCGCTGCTCACCGACATGGATCAGCCGCTGGGCCGAACCGTCGGCAACGCGCTCGAGGTGAAAGAGGCCGTCGAGATGCTGCGTGGTGAGGCGCCCGCCGACTACACCGAGCTGACCCTGGCGCTCACGGCCGAGATGCTCGTGTTGGGCAAGAAGGCGGGCTCCATCGACGAAGCGCGCGCGAAGCTCGAGCAGGTGATTCGCAACGGCGCGGCCGAGAAGAAACTGCACGAACTCGTCGCTGCGCAGGGTGGTGATCCCTCGGCGATCGCCGATCTGTCTCGCCTGCCGAAGGCACGAACGACCATCGCCATCACGGCGACCAGCTCGGGCTTCGTCACGGGCATCGACAGCGAGTCCATCGGACTGGCGGCGATGACGCTGGGCGCGGGCCGCGAGAAGACGACTGACGTCATCGACCCCGGCGTCGGCTTCGTGCTCGAGAAGAAGCTCGGTGACGCGGTCTCGGCTGGCGCCACGCTCGTGACCGCGCACGTCAATGACGAGACGCGCATGCCCGAGGTGATGGAGCGCGTTCGCGCGGCCTATCGCATCGGGGCCACCGCGCCGGGCCGCCGCCCGCTGGTGCTGGAGCGGCTCGGCTGATCAGCGCTTCACGAGCGAGTCGGCGAGGGCCGCTGCTTCGGCGAGGCGCGCAGGCTTCGGCAGAAACGCGTCGGCCCCCGCGGCGAGCGCCTCGGCGCGCACGTGATCGCCGACGAGCGCCGTCAGCGTGATGATGCGCACTTCGCGGCTCCACACTTCCTGCTTCATGCGGTGAATCACCTCGAGCCCGTCCATGCCGGGCATGTGCCAGTCGAGGAACATCACCTGCGGCGCACGCGTGGCCACCAACTGAAGGGCCTGTGGCCCGTTCTCGGCGGTGCGCACCTCGACGCCCATGCGCGCGAGGTACCGCTTCAGCGGCTCCACGTTGATGATGTTGTCGTCGACGATGAGCACCGACTTGAGCGCGCGGAGTGAAGGCGCAGGGGTCGGCGCGAGCGGCGGAGCGTCGGGTGGAATCGGCAGGCGCGCGGTGAACTGACTCCCTTTGCCGGGCTCACTCGACAGCTCGACGCTGCCGCCGTGCAGATCGACGAGCCGCTTCACCAGCGCGAGCCCCAGCCCTGCGCCGTCGTGGCGCCGTGAACGGCCACCGTCGGCCTGGACGAAGGGGTGGAAGAGCCGCAGCTGATCGGCCCGATCGATGCCGGGCCCCAGATCGGTCACCTCGAAGGCCCACGCCTCGTCTTCGCGCCGCACCTCGAGCCGAACGGTCGAGCCTTCGGGAGAGAACTTCACGGCGTTCGACAGCAGGTTCACCAGCACCTGCCGCACGCGCAGTCGATCGAACCAGGCCACGTCGTCGCCGTCGCAGCGAACGAGGCCAAGCGCGAGGGTCACCTGCTTCTTCGCGGCCAGCGGCTTCGTGACGTGCAGCGCCTCCTGCGCGACGGCAGCGACACCGACCTGCTCGCGCACCAGCGTCATCGCGCCCGCCTCGAGCCTCGCGAGATCGAGCACGGTGTTGAGCAGCGAGAGCAGGTGCGTGCCGCTGGCGGCGATGACGTCGAGGGCCTCGCGCATCGGCGGGGTGAGCGCTCCGAAGGTGCCCTCGGTCATCGCCTGCGCCTGCCCGAGCACGGCGTTGAGCGGTGTGCGCAGCTCGTGACTCATGCTCGAGAGGAAGTCTTCACGCGCCGAGGCGACGCGCGCGAGCTCGACGTTCAGCGTGAGCAAGCGCGACTCGGCGCTGCGCAGCGCGTGAATGTCGACCTGCGCCGCGCGGAACCCGATCGCCGTTCCGTGCGCGTCCTTCTCGAGCTGAACGGCCGCGCGGTACCAGCGGAACTCACCGGTGCGGCTGCGCAGGCGGTACTCGCACTCGAAGGGCTCGGCGTGGCCAGACGCACCGATGGCGGCGAGCCGCGTCACCAGGTGCGGGCCGTCATCGTCGTGCACGCGTGAGGTGAAGTCTTCGAAGCGCTTCGTGCCCGGCCCGGTGAGGTTGAGCTGGGCCCACCACTCTTCCGAGAACGAGGCGTCGCCGGTCAGACTCCACGCGAAGCTGGCGACCCGGCCCGCGAGACGCGCGAGCACGAGGTCGCGCTCAGTCATCGGCGTTCACCTTCGAGAGCGGCAGCTTCACGTGCACCGACGTTCCCTGGCCGACCGTCGATTCGAGCTCGACGGAGCCGTGCCACTTCTCGACGATCTGCTTGATGACGCTGAGGCCGAGCCCGGTGCCTTTGCCCGGCGGCTTGGTGGTGAAGAACGGCGTGAAGAGCTTCGCCTTCACGTGATCGGGAATGCCGGGGCCGTTGTCGGAGACGGCGAGGTGGGCCAGCTCGCTTTCCTGGCTGAGAGTGATCTCGATGCGCGCGTCGCGTTTGTTGCCGATCGCGTCGGTGGCGTTGCCGATGAGGTTCATCAAGACCTGCTGCACCTCGAGCATCGACGCGTGGGCCGTCACGGGCTGCGATGGGAGCGTCAGGCGAACGTCGAGGTGCCGCGTTCTTCCCGCCGCGCGCAGCATGGCCGTCACGTCACGCACCACTCCGGCCAGCTCGACCCGATCGTCGCTCGGCCCGCTCGCGCGCGACACCTGCAACACCGACTGCGCCAGCTCGGAGGCGTGCTGCGTCGTCTGCTTCAGGGCCGTGAAGGCCTCGTCGTCGAGCAGGTAGCCGTTCGGCAGCCGGTCGAGCGTGCCCAGCATCGAGGAGAACACCGCGACGATGTTCTTGAGCTCGTGGCTGATGCCCGCGGCGAAGGTGCCAAGCGTGGCCAGCCGTTCGGCATGAAAGAGCTGCTGCTGCACCTGGTCGACCTGCCGCTTCGCTGCTTCACGTTCGGCCTCGAGTCACTTCCGGTACGCGCCGACCTGCAGCAGGTTGCCCACGCGCGCCCGAAGCTCGGGGCCGTGCACGGGCTTCGAGAGAAAGTCGTCGGCCCCTGCTTCGAGCCCCGCCACGCGGTCGCCGACGGCATCGAGCGCGGTCACCAGCACGATGGGCAGCGCCGCGAGCTCGGTGCGCTGGCGCAGCGTACGCGTCACCTCGAGCCCATCGAGGTCGGGCATCATCACGTCGCAGAGCAGGAGGTCGGGCGGCCCTTCGCCGAGCGAGTCGAGAAACGCGCGCCCGTTGGAGTACGTCTTCACCTCGTGCCCGAGCGGGGTGAGCAGATCACACGCCGTCTTCCGGCTGCCGGGGTCGTCGTCCACGATCGCGATGCGGCTGCGCGGGTTGCTCACGAGGGAAACGTGCTCCCCGACCGTGGGGTTTTCAACACTCGCCGGGGTGCGTGGGACGCTTACAGCGCCGGCTGCGCCGATTCGGCCGTCGCAAGTCGACGGATGAGATCGGCGCTGCTCAAGAAGGTGAGGAACACGGCCCCCACGGTGAGCCGTGACTGCGAGGCGATGGCCATTCGTTGCTCGCCCAGGTCTGCGCCATCGAGCAGCGCCCCGGGCTGCAGGCTGCGAACCCACCAGCGGCCGTGTTCGAAGTCGAAGACGAACTGATCTCGTGAGGCGGTGAGATCGTTGATCGCGATGTCGTTGGTTGTGGCGCGCCCGACGTGAACGGGCGACCGGCTCTCGTCGAGCACGAAGCAGAGAAAGTCCTCGCCCACGGGCCGCGCAGGGCCGGCGCTGTCGGGCAGCCGGGTCGACTCCGTGTCGCGTGCCGCCCTCGTCGTCGCTGGCCGCCACGGCCCCGCTTCCCAGATGAGCCAGTCGTGGGGGTAGCGCTCGGCGAAACGAGGCCCGAGCAGTTGACGCTGGCGCTGCAGAATCGAAAACCCGAACGAAGCCGTCGCCATGCTTCAGATCTGTTGACGCCCTGCGGAACGCGCCAGTCTTTCACTGCCATCGAAGCGGCCCGGTGGCCGTTGGCACCCCACGACGGTGCATGACCCACCCTGACGCGTCGCGCGGGCCCACCTCGTCGCGCGGGTGGAAATCGAGCAGGGCCTCGGGCAAGCAGCGCGCATGATCAGCGCGAACCTTCGAGTCCCGCCGCCGTCGAACGAGCCCGTGAAGTCGTACGCGCCCAACAGCCCAGAACGCACCGAGCTCAAGGCCATGGTGGCGAAGCTGGGCAGCGAGCAGATCGAGGTGCCGGTGCGCATCGGCAGCAAAGAGCTGCGCACGGGAAAGATCGCGACCATTCGCTCCCCGCACCGCCACTCGCACGTGCTGGGCACGTTCCACGAGGTGGGCCCGGACGAGACGGCGGCGGCGATCGCGACGGCCATGGCCGTGAAGCCGATGTGGAGCTCGATGGCCTTCACCGATCGCGCTGCGATCTTCCTGCGGGCGGCCGAGCTGTTGGCGACGAAGTACCGACCCGTTCTGAACGCGGCCACCATGCTTGGGCAGTCGAAGACGTCGCACCAGGCCGAGATCGACTCGGCGTGCGAAGCCATCGACTTCCTGCGTTTCAACGTGCACTTCGCGCAGACACTGCTCGATCAGCAGCCGCTCTCGTCGCCCGGCATGTGGAACCAGACCGACTACCGGCCGCTCGATGGCTTCGTGTTCGCGATCGCGCCGTTCAACTTCACCGCCATCGCGCTCAACCTCTGCACCGCGCCCGCGATGCTCGGCAACGTCGTCATCTTCAAGCCCGCCCAGACGGCCATGCTCTCGGGCCACTGGCTGATGGAGCTGCTCCGCGAGGCGGGTCTGCCCGACGGCGTGATCACCATGCTCCCCGGCCCCGGCCCTGCCATCGGCAACACCGTGCTCGCCAGCCCCGATCTCGGGGGCATTCACTTCACCGGCTCGACCAACACGTTCAACTTCATGTGGAAGACGGTCGGCGAGAACGTCGCCCGCTATCGCCAGTACCCCCGCATCGTCGGCGAGACGGGCGGCAAGGACTTCATCTTCGTTCACCCCTCGGCGGCCGACGATCTCGACGCCGTGGCCACCGCCATCGTGCGCGGCGGCTTCGAGTACCAGGGCCAGAAGTGCTCGGCGTGCTCGCGCGTCTTCGTGCCGCAGTCGCTGTGGCCGAAGCTGAAGGAGCGTGTGCTCCCGATGATCGCGTCGATTCGCATGGGCGACGTCGCCGACTTCCGCAACTTCATGGGTGCCGTGATCGACGAGAAGAGCTTCGCGAACGCCTCGAAGTACCTCGAGCTCGCGAAGGGCCCAGACGCGAAGGTGCTCGCCGGCGGCACGGGCGATCGCTCCGAGGGCTGGTTCATCAAGCCGACGCTGGTCGAGTGCAGCTCGCCGAACCACCGCCTGATGACCGAGGAGATCTTCGCGCCCATCGTGAGCCTCTTCGTCTACCCCGACGACCAATACGTCGAGACGCTGCGCGCCTGTGACAAGGCCTCGCCCTACGCGCTCACGGGCGCCGTCTTCGCGCGCGACCGCAGCGCCATCGTCACCGCGTCGACCGAGCTGCGGCACGCGGCCGGCAACTTCTACGTGAACGACAAGCCCACCGGCGCCGTCGTCGGCCAGCAGCCCTTCGGTGGCAGCCGCGCCTCGGGCACCA
>JAACJQ010000352.1 GCA_016879935.1 Archangiaceae bacterium
AGCTCGTAGATGGTCGGCGCACGGAACGCGCGGCCCACCACGAGCTTCGTCAGCCCCGACTCGTACAGCCTGGCCACGACCGCGCCACGCGGCGACAGCGCGAACTCACCGACGTCGTTGTACTTGTCGACACGAACGCCGGCCTGCAGGAAGAGCCGGTTGTTCCACAGCTGCCACTCGTCGAGCAGCGTCGCCGAGAAGACCGTGCGCGTCTTGTTGTCCTGCATCGGCACACCGACCGGCTGCTGGTAGGCGAGCTGCAGCTGCCCTTCGACGCCGAGCGTGAGCCGGTTGCCCTCGAAGAGGAAGAGGCCGCCGCGCACTTCGCCCGAGAACCAGTCGCCGCCGCCCGTGTCGGTGTTGCGCACGCGCTCACCGTTGCCGTCGAGCGAGGCGTACCAGCCGCGGTAGCGGGAGGCGTCGTAGGCGGCGCGCGCCGTCAGCGTGAAGCGTGAGGCGAACTCCTTCTCGTAGCGAAGCTCGGTGTAGCCGCGCGCGTCGGTGTACTCCGTGCCGGGCACGCCCAGCTGCGCTCCGAGCGGCGCGGTGGGAATCTGCTTCTTGCGCTGGTTCCACTTGGCGGTGAGCGACAGGCCCTTCCAGCTCGCGCGCGTGTTCGCGCCGATGGAGCGCTCGTTGTCGAGGCCGCGAATCGTGCCCGCCTGCCCGAGGTCGGTGAGCTCGGCGCCCGACGAGGTGAAGCCCGCCGCCGAGACGATGGCCTGCAGGTCGTCGTCTCCGAGAGAACCCGTCACGCGCGCCTTCACGCCGCCCATGCCGCCCGCGCCCACGACGCCTTCGACGTTGCGGTTGGTGATGCGTTGGCGCGGCACCACGTTGATGACGCCGAAGAAGGCGCCGGTGCCGAAGAGCAGCGACGCTGGGCCTCGCACGACTTCGATGCGCTCCACTTCGGTGAGGTCGACGTCGAAGTCGCGCGCCGAGAAGCCCTGGCCGGCCCACACGTCGTTGATGGGGTGGCCGTCCCAGAGGATGAGGATGCGCGCGTTCAAGTCGCCCGGCGGTGAGAAGCCGCGAATGCCGAAGTACGTGTAGATGCGATCGTCGGTGAAGAAGAGGCCACGCACCGCGCGCAGCGCTTCGGGCAGCGTCTGGTAGCCGAAGGCCTGAATCTCTTCGCGCGTGATGACGGTGATCGACGCGGGCGCCTGGTCGACCGACAGCAGCTGCTTGCTGGCGGCGGTGACCTTGGGCGGGGCGTAGCGAAGGTCGGCGGTGACGCGCAGCTCCTGGTCAGCCACCACCTCGACCGTCTCCACCAGCGGCGACACGTCACTGCTCGTCACCTCGAGCGTGTGTTTGCCCTCGCTCAGGTTCAGCACCACCGGCGTGAAGCCCGAGTCTTTGCCATCGACGCGCACCACCGCGGAGTCGCGGTTCGCCGTGACGATGACCTTGCCCGTCGGCTTGGGCTTCTCGGGCAGCGTCACCTTCGCCGTCACCGTCTGGTCGGCCTTCACGTCGACGAGCACCTGCTGGGCGAGGTGACCCGGCGCCTGCACCACGAACAAGCGCTGCCCCGGCGTGAGCTCGAGCTTCGCGGGCAGCGTGCCCAGCGACGGCCCATCGTTCGTCTCGCGAATCACCGCGCCCGCGGGCGTGCCCGTCAGCTCGACCGTTCCGACGATGCGGGTCAGCTCGACCGTCACCTTCGCTTCGCGCCCCTTCGTCGTCGTCACCTTCGCCTGCCCGGGCCGAAACCCCTCGGCCTTCACGAGCACCACGTGCGCGCCTGGCTTCACCGCGACCGTCTGTGGCGTCTTGCCTCGGCTGCCGAGATCTTCGCGATCGACGAACAGCTCTCCTTCGGTCGGGCTCGCGGTCACCGTCACCAACGCGACCTGTGGGGCCAGCCGGGCCAGCGCGGCCTTCACGTCTTTCTTGTCGTCGTTCGGCAACGTCGGGTCGACCGAGAGATCGTGCCAGTAGCGGTACGCCTCGTCGGGGCGGTCGAGCGCCTCGAAGCAGCGCGCGATGTTGAAGAGCACGTTGCGGTTGGGCACCAGCCGGTACGAGAGGAAGTAGTTCGACAGCGCCCCTTCGTAGTCGCGCTTCGTGTACGCCTGAACGCCGCGAGAGAACGCGATGTCGGCCTCGTCAGCGGTGTTGTCAGCATGGGAGACGGCGCCCACCATCACCAGCATCAGCACGAGTGATCGCACGCGGGCCACACTAGCCTCTGAGCCATTCGTCTCAACTTCCAAGAAGATTCGCGGGACTGCACCCGTGGCCGTTTGGGTGTCGGCTGGGTCTGACACCGTCATTCCGCTGCCACGCAACTCATTGATGCCGGTCAATCAACCTCGAACGTGATGCTCGCGCTGGCTTCCATCACTCCCGTACTGTCGGCCGTCATGCTGCTGGACGGTTTGATTCTCGCGGCCCTCGTCGCGATCGGCGTGGGCATCGGCTGGTTCATGGTTCGCCGGCGCACCAAGCGAGAGGCCGCCGACACCGCAGCGCTCGCGACGGCGGTGAAAGAAGGCCGCGCGGAGCCGATGACGCTTCACCCCATCATCGACCCCGACCGCTGCATCGGCAGCTTGTCGTGCCTCTCGGTCTGCCCCGAAGGCGACATTCTCGGCGTCGTCGATGGCAAGGCTGCGCTGGTGAGCCCGAGTGCCTGCATCGGCCACGGCAAGTGCGCGCTCGAGTGCCCCGTCAACGCCATCACGCTGGTGTTCGGCTCCGAGAAGCGCGGCGTCGATCTGCCCGAGGTCGACGAGTTCTTCGAGACGAGCCGCAAGGGCCTGCACATCGTCGGTGAGCTCGGTGGCATGGGCCTCATCAAGAACGCCATCACCCAGGGTCTGCAGGTCGCGCGGCACCTGGGGCCCAGGCTCAAAGACACGCCGAAAGACATCGCCGACGTCGTCGTCGTGGGCGCCGGCCCGTCGGGGCTCGCCACCGCGCTCGGCCTCAAGGAGCAGGGCCTCACCTTTCACGTGCTCGACCAGGAGACGATGGGCGGCACCATCGCGCACTACCCGCGGCAGAAGGTGGTGATGAGCGAGAAGGTCGACCTGCCGTTCTACGGAAAGTTCGGCGACTCGCTCATCTCGAAGGAGCAGCTGCTCGAGAGCTGGGAGAAGGCCGTTCAGAAGGGCGGCTTCAAGGTTCACACCGGCGTGAAGGTCGAGAGCATTCAGGGCGAAGACGGCAACTTCATCGTCAACACGACGAAGGGCCCGGTGAAGAGCAAGAAGGTGGTGCTCGCCATCGGCCGCCGCGGCACCCCGCGAAAGCTCGGCGTTCCCGGTGAAGAGCTCGACAACAAGGTCACCTACCGCCTCATCGACCCGCAGCAGTACGAAGGCGCGCGGGTGCTGGTGGTGGGCGGTGGCGACGCCGCGCTCGAGGCTGCGATTCAGATCGCCGACGAGACCGACGCCGAGGTCTCGCTCAGCTACCGCCAGCCCGAGTTCGGCAAGGCACGTGAAGCGAACAAGAAGCGCTTCAAGGAGCTCGTCGACCAGGGCCGCATCTTCGCGTTCATGGCCTCGCAGGTGAAAGCCGTGAAGGAGCGCTCGCTCACGCTCGAGTACGAGGGCAAGCAGCTCGACCTGCCCAACGACTTCGTCATCGCGTGCCTCGGCGGCGAGTTGCCGACGGAGTTCCTGAAGAAGTGCGGCGTGAGCCTCACGCGCCTGCACGGTGAAGCGCTCGGCGCGAAGGCCAAACGTGGCAGCGCGCTCAAGGACGCCTCGGAGCAGAAGCACCGCCGCCTCTCGTTCGCGCTCTTCGTGCTCGGCGCCCTCATCGTCGCGTCGCTCTTCGTGGTGGGGCAGGACTACTACCGCATGCCGGTGGCCTCGCGGCTCAACCACCCGATGCACGCGTTCCTCAAGCCTGCAGGCCCCTGGGGCCACGGCGTCGGCATCGTCGCGACCATCGTGATGATGTCGAACTTCGTCTACGCGATTCGCAAACGCTGGGAGCGCCTCAAGGGCTTCAGCACCATTCGCACCTGGCTCACCTTTCACCAGTTCGTCGGCTTCTTGAGCCCGCTCGTCATCGTCTTCCACGCCGCGTTCCAGACGAAGAACCAGCTCGCGACGCTGACCGCTGCGGCGATGACGGTGGTGGTCTTCACCGGCATCATCGGGCGCTTCCTCTACGCGCTGGTGCCCTCTGACGCGAAGTCGGACGAGTTCGACGCCGTGTCACGCCGGTGGAAGCAGCAGGGAGAACGGCTCGAGGGAGAGGTCGAGCGGCTCGAGCTGCCCGAGTCCGTTCGCGGCATGCTCGACATGGCCGAACACAAGCCACCCGAAGACTCGCTGCTCGCCTTCTTCGCGCATCTGCCGAAGCGCTGGGTGAACGACTACCTGCGGCTGCGGCAGGTCTGGCACCTGTTCCCCACGCCCGCCCACGGCCGCGAGTTTCGCAAAGACTTCTCGGCTCTGCGCCGCCTGCAGAGCCAGGTGGCGTTCTTCCGCTCGCTCAAGCGCGTGATGAGCGTGTGGCGCGTGTTCCACGTCGTGCTCGCGATTCTCCTGGTCATTCTCATCGCAGGGCACATCGGCGTGTCGCTGATGCTCGGCTACCGGTGGATTCTCAAGTGAACGTTCGCCGGGCCCTGCTGCTGTTCGTCGTCGTGGTCACGTCACCTGCGCGCGCAGACCTGTTCTCGCCAGGCGAGCTCGCGAAGGCGCATGGCAACCTCTCGGGTCTCGGCGCCTGCACCAAGTGCCACCCCGTCGGCGGGCAGCTCAGCCAGGAGGCGTGCCTCGACTGTCACACCGAGCTCGCGCCACGCATCGACAAGGGCGCCGGCTTTCACGGGCGCATCACCACCGACAAACGCGCCTGCGAGACCTGCCACCACGAACACCAGGGCGAGATCCACCAGCTCATCGAGTGGGGGCCGCAGGGCGAGAAGGGCTTCAACCACGCCAAGACGGGCTGGGCCCTCAAAGGCGCGCACGGGCCGGCGAAGTGCAATTCCTGCCATGTCTCGAAGTTCGTGCAGACGGCGACCATTCGCACGTTGATGGAGAAGCGCCCCGAGACGCGGCTGGGCCTCTCGACCGTCTGCACCACCTGTCACTTCGACGAGCACCGCGGCCAGCAACAGGAAGACTGCGAATTCTGTCACGTCGAGAAGGCGTGGAAGCCGGCGCCCGGCTTCAATCACAACGACACCAAGTACCCGCTGCGCGGCAAACACGCGAAGGTGAAGTGCGCCGAGTGCCATCCCTCGGACAAGGACTCCGAGCCGCACGGCGCGCAGCTGCTGGGCCCGAAGTCAGAGACGTTCTTGCGCTTCGCGCCCATCGACCACGCGAGCTGCCTCGACTGTCACAAAGACCCGCACGAAGGTCGCTTCGGCCTGCGCTGTCAGAGCTGTCACGTCACCGACGGGTGGAACGTGCTGCGCAACGTGAGCGGCGAGCGCGCGTTTCACGAGAAGACCGACTTCCCCCTGAAGGGCGCGCACCTCGACGTCGACTGCAAGACCTGCCACGGCCCGTTCCCCGGCATTCCGCCGAAGTTCAAGGGGCTCAAACACGAGAGCTGCGCAGACTGTCACCCCGATGGCCACGAAGGGCAGATGGCCCAGGTCGGCAAGCCCGCGCTCGATTGCAAGGAATGTCACACCGAGCAGGGCTTCACCCCCGTCATCTACGGCTTCGAGGCGCACGCGAAGACCCGCTACCCGCTCGAGGGCTCGCACCAGGCCGTCGCCTGCAACAGCTGCCACGAGAAGAACGAGGCGCTGAAGGCGAAGGTTCCGAAGGCCACGCTCGTCGACTTGAAGCGCCGCAGCCGGCAAGAGCTCTTCAGCTTCGCGGTGTTCGACTTCACGAAGCCCCTCGAGACCTGCGAGAGCTGTCACGCCGACCCGCACAAGGGCCAGTTCAAAGAGGTCGCGAAGGGCTGCGTCGCCTGCCACGACGTCACCAGCTTCCGGCACATCTCGTTCGACCACGACAAGAACTCCCGCTTCGCGCTCGAGGGCGCGCACGAGAAGGTGGCCTGCTCGAAGTGTCACACCGCAGCCGGCCCGAATCAGCCAGTTCGATACAAGCCGCTCGAGGTGACCTGCCGCTCGTGTCACGCCGACGAGCACGCCGGCCAGTTCGCCAAGGCCGGCCCGGTCGCGTGTGAGAAGTGTCACGGTGAGAAGGCCTTCAAGCCGTCGAAGTTCGAGCACAAACCGCCGTTCACCGAGTTCCTGCTCGACGGTGAGCACGCGAAGGCGAAGTGTGAGTCGTGTCACCGCAAGGTGCCGGTCGCCAATGGGGTCAGCACGGCACAGTACAAGCCGCTGCCCACCACGTGTGAAGGCTGTCACGCCGACTACCACGAGGGCGCGTTCAAGGGGTTCGAGCCATGATGCCGTTCGTCCTGGTGCTCCTCGCTGCCGCGCCTGACGCCGGCGTCTCGACGACGGCCGACGCCGGGCGCCCGTTCGTGCTGCCGTCGCTCAGCGCGATGATGGCGAAGAAGGGGCACGGTGGAGAGACGGCCTGCGCTTCGTGCCACGGCACCTCGGGGTGGACGGACGTTCGGTTCAATCATGACCGCACGGGCTTCCCGCTGACAGGGCAACACAAACACGCCGTCTGCAAGTCTTGCCATGTGCAGGATTTCAAGACCCCGCTGGTGCGCGCCTGTGCCGGGTGTCACCGCGACGTGCATGGTGGCGACCTGGGCTCGCGCTGCGACGGCTGTCACGACACGGCCGACTGGAACTCGCGGCTCGATGCCGAAGCTCACCGGCGCAGCAACTTCCCGCTCTTCGGCGCCCACGCGAGCCTGCCCTGCGTCGAGTGTCACGCCGAGGCCAGGGAGCGCCGGTTCTCGCGCGCCACGGTCGACTGTGCCGGCTGTCACCTCGCCGACGCCGCCCGCACCCGTGGCCGCGCGGCTGATCACCTCGTGCTGGGGTACGAGGTGCGTTCGTGTCGCGAGTGCCACGGCCCGCTGCGCTTCTCGCCGGCGTTGATGCCCGACCACGACCGCTGCTTCCCCATCAACGGCGGCCCTCACGCGGGCATCGGCTGTCAGGCCTGCCACACGTCGCTCTCGGGAGCAGGTACGCCCGGCCTGTGTCGCACGGGCACCGCCGCCTGCGCCTCGTGCCACACGCACCAGTGCACCGGGCCCAACGGCACCACCACGACCGATCGCCAACACGCGAACGTCGTCGGCTACCAGTGCGACAGCCAACGCTGTTACCAGTGTCATCAACCCGCGGGAGCGCTGCCATGAGTCGCGTGCTCCCGTTCATGCTGCTGCTCGCGCTCACCGCCGAGGCCGGCCCGAAGAAGGCGCCGGCGCGCAATCAGCCGAGACCGCCGCCGCCCGCGAAGCCGAAGGTGCCGCTGCTCAAGTCGAGCGGCGAAGTCACCTGGGCCGGTACCGAGTTCGCGTTCGTCGACCGCGGCAGTGCTGACGGCGTCGAGGTGGGCAAGCCGCTGCTGTTCACGCGCGCTGGCCGCTCGTCGGGCAGCTGCAACGTGGTGTCGGTGTCAGAGCACTCCGCCCGCTGCACGGGGCTCAACGTTCGGGTCGGCGATCGGTTCAACGTGTCGCGTGAGCAGCCCCCGCCGCCCGAGGGCCCCAGGCCGTTGCCGACCGAGGCCGAGCTCAAACGCCGCGGCGCGCTGGTCGAGTCGAACGAGTGGGTGTTGCGGGCCTTCGATGGTGCGCGAGGTCTGGGCGAAGGGCTGCACGCCAACGCGGCCATCTCGCACACGACGTACTTCAACGCGACGTCGGTGCGTCTGCCCAGCAACGTGCAGCGCGTCGACGCCACCGTCATCGACTTCGAGATCTACAAAGGCCTGCGCGCGACCGTCGACCTCACGGTGCTCAACTTCAGCAGCCGGCCCGACGCGCCACGCACCGTCTACCAGCAGACGCCGGTGCTGCTCGTTCGGCAGCTCGAGCTCGGGTTTCGCCGGGCCGACCTGCCGTTCTCTGCGGCGCTCGGCCGCTCGTGGCTGACGACCGGCCCCAGCCTGCTCGTGCTCGATGGCGCGCACGCGACCTACCGACTCGGCGTCGTCGAGCTCGGGGCGTTCGCCGGCCTGCTGCCTGACGGTGCCCGCCTGACGCCGTCGGTCAGCCAGTGGAGCGCGGGCGCGTTCTCCCGCGTGCAGCTCGCGTCAGGTGAAGGGTCGGCAGCCACCATCGTGCAGCTCGCGGGGCGGGCAGGGTACGCGTTGCGTGACACCGTCGGGTCGCGCTTCGAAGCGGCGGTCGGTGCGGGCCTCTGGGCAGGCACCAGCTTCGACGCCAACGCCTCGGTCGAGGTTGGTTATGGAGACAACCAGGCGCCGGCTGGCATCGACGCCGCGCGGCTCGACCTCGGCTACAGGCCCTCCGAGAAGCTCATGCTCTTCGCCTCGGGCCGTTACCGCGGGCTCCCTGTCAGCGGGCTCACCGAGGTCGGTCTCATCTCTCCCGGCTTGCGCGCCCTGCACGCCGACGCGATGGGCAGCTACGAAGTGAGCCCTGGCGTCATCGTGGGCCTGCGCGGCGGCCTCGCGAGCGACTTCAATTCCTCACTCCTCCAGGCGCGTTTTGGCCCCGAGCTGACGATGCCGTCGCTGTTCGGGCTGCCGCTGGCGCTGGGTGTTGGGTACACCGAAGAGCTGGGCTGGCTGCGCGGCCGCACCGCCTTCGTCTCGTTCGGCGTCTCGGCGGGCAGCGTCTTTCGCGTGACGTCGCGCACCAGCCTCTTCCACCAGCAACCCGTCGCCGGCGCCGAGGGGCTCAACAGCGCCGAGATCGGCCAGTCGCTCGCCGTCGAGGTCGCGCCGTGGCGGTTCCTGCGGGCACGCGTGCTGGTCATGGGCCGCCAGACGGCCGGGGAGCGATTCGCACCGTTTGGCAGCATTGGCGGGCAGTTGTCGGGTTCGTTCTGAGAGGCACACCATGGCGCACATGTCAGGCGTGGCCGACGTTGGCCTCGTGCGGTCCATTCCAGTCACGGCGTTTTTCGTGAGGCACCCCCGCATGCGCTTGGCTCGAGCTCTCCAGTTGGTGATGGTGGTCGCGGCCGTCTCTGGCTGCCCCACGGCTCCCGGCCCGAACATTCCGCTCACGCGCGTGAGCGCCGACGACCACCCCTTCTTTCCCATCGCGGCTTCGCTCGACGGCGGCCACAGCATCGGCCGCGGCTCACCGCTCGACGGGCCCGTCACCTGCGAGTCGTGCCACACCTCGTCCACCGCGGGCTTCACCGAATACTCGTGCACGCAGTGCCACACGCACGCTGACTCCATCAACCTGATGCTGCATCGGGGCGTGGAAGACGCCGGCTTCGTGACCGACGACGCGGGCGTGGTGAGCATCGCCAGCAGAGCGTGCGTCTCGTGTCACCCGAAGGGCGAAGAGGTGGTGCCGCCGTACTCGCACACCGGCATCTCGCCGAGCGACATGACCTGCGCGCTCTGCCACGCAGAATCGACGGCGTTCGCGGCGCTGCCCAAAGAGGGCTTCGTGCATCGCGAGACGGCTGGCGCCGACTGCGGCGGCTGTCACGTCGTCACCTCGTGGACCGAAGTGCGCGGCGCTCCGGACGGCGTGTTCGACCCCGAGCTCAACCTGAACGTCGACACCCTCGTGCCCAACTTCTCGGGCACCAGCATCACGGCCGTGCGGCCCGTCGTGGAAGTGCTGCAACTGCCGATGAAGCACAGCAGCCGCACCCTCGACGCCGGCTACGTCGGCCTGTGCGTCAACTGCCACTCCGAGGCTGGCTCCAACATCTACTACCCGGCGCTGCTGCACTCGTCGCTCGCCAACACGATGCAGCCCCAGCCCACCACCTGCGCCGACTGTCACGAGCGCCGAGACCCGTCGACGGGAGAGCCCGGCACGCGCCCCACCGGCTTCGTCGGCCCGCTCGCCACCCGCCCTGCCCGCACGCCGGCCAGCGGAGAGATGCGCCATGACGCCCTGACGTGGACGGGTGATGGCGGTGGCGCTCTCATCGTCACCGCAGACTGCAGCACCTGTCATCGCGCGCCCGGCGTGAACGAGGCAACCTGGCAGACGGGCCGCACCGACGCCGGCCTCGTCTTCCACGCGTCGCTCACGGCGGCCGGTCTTCCCCAGCCCACCTCGTGCCTCGACTGTCACGCGAACACGCGCCCGACGGCGCTGCTCACCTCGATGAACGCGGCGGTGCCCGCAGGCCTCTCGTTCGACCACCAGGGCGTCGACCTCATGGGCGACTGCACCGGCTGTCACACCAGCACCACGGTGTGGAGCGGCGCGAAGTTTCACCCGGTCGGCGCCACCACGCCGTCGACCTGCATTCCCTGCCATGCGCAGGAGCGGCCCGTCTCGACCGCGAACTGGATGTCGGCGAACTGGCAGAACAAGCCGTTCGACTTCGTGACGAGCGACGCGGGCGTCACCCACGGCGCAGGGCAAGACTGTGTCATCTGTCACGCGGGCCCGGGCTCGGGCATGTGGGGCACGAACCAGAACTGGCAGCGCGGGCACTTCCCGCATGGGCCAACCTCCATCGCGGCGCAGGGCTGCCTCACCTGCCACACCTCGCAGCGCCCCGACCTGCTCGCCGGCACCACGCCCGCGGCCATGGCCACGCTGCTGGGCTTCGACCACCGCGCGAACGGCACGGGAGAGTGCGGCGCGTGTCACCAGGCGACCGTCGTCGCCAATCGCTACAACGACTACTTCAGCGCCACCACGGGCATGCTGCCCGGCGGCGACTGGCGTGGCGGCACTTCGTACCCGGGTGACTTCCTCATCACCTCCCCAGGGCAGTTCGTGAACCTGACGACCTATCGACTGCAGCGCGCGACGCCGACTGCGCCAGTCACCGGCATCACCACGCAACCCGTGACGTTGCCAAACGCGATGAAGCACACGTCGTCGGTCATTCCTGCACAGGTCAACCCCGGCAGTGCGACGATGCCCGTCAACACGACGTGCTGGCATTGTCACACCAACACCAACGGCACCGTGACCGCCTACGCCAACGGCGTCTTCCACCGCGCGCTCACCACGTTCTCTGCCACCCCGGGTGGAGCCGTGACGCCGCTTGCGCAGCCGACCTCGAACTGTCGTGACTGCCACACCCAGATGCTGCCGCCCGATGTCGTGCAGCGCATGGCGAACCCGCTCTTCTCGATGGACCACCACGCGCGCTTCATGGCGACGGTGAACATCGGCGGCGCGATGGTGAGCAGCGTCGACCAGCTCGACTGCAGCGCCTGCCACCGCACCACCGGCACCGCGTGGACCGACGGGCGCTTCCACTCCAACATCGGCACCGCGACGCCCGCCGACTGCACGCAGTGCCACTACCCGCTGATGGCCAGCACGCAGGCCGACGTGACGACGATGACGCGCTTCGCGATGCGCCACCGCTCGGTGCAGGTGTCGACGCAGACGTGCACCACCTGCCACACCATGGCCTTCTCCAAGGCGACCATGATGCCCACGGCGGCCACGCTCTGGAGCACCGGCCAGTACCACGCCAACGCGATGCCGCAGGCGAGGGCGTGCGTCGACTGCCACGCCGTCACCGAGCCCGCGATGGCCACGCAGGGCACCACGGCCTACCTGTTCGCCAGCGGCGGCGGGTCGACCACCAACGGCAACCAGTGGATGAACCACACCGCCGCGTCGGTCGTCGGCCGTGACTGCTCGACGTGCCACACCATCGACGCGCAGCCGAACGCCGTGTGGAACAAGGCGACGCGCTTCCACACCTTCGTGCCGACCGTCACGGCGTGCTCGGTCTGCCACGGCACGGGCAACGGCCGCGGCACGGTGCTGGGCACCAACAACAACCTGCCCAACGCGCCAACCAACACGGCGACGCTGACGACGTTCACCGGAGCTCCGACGGTGAAGGCGCAGATGAACCACGCCGACCTCAACGCCACCGGCCACGACTGCAACTTCTGCCACACGCAGCAGG
Source organism: Archangiaceae bacterium (assembly GCA_016879935.1). Classification (GTDB taxonomy): domain Bacteria; phylum Myxococcota; class Myxococcia; order Myxococcales; family Myxococcaceae; genus Xiheimicrobium. The sequence continues at coordinate 11,936 of JAACJQ010000352.1, forward strand.
GCACCTCGACGATGGCAGGAATCACGGGCAAGGAGTGGGCGCAGGCCCGCTTCCACGTGCGCTTCACGGCTGCCACGCCGCTCATCTCGAACGGCACCACCGCGCGCTGCAGCAACTGCCACATCAACGAGAAGCCCGGCTCGACGTACACGACGTTCGACCACTCGGCCATCACCGGGGCGCAGACGAGCGCCGACTGCTCGACCTGCCACAGCTACCCGGGCCTCGCGATGCTGCCCGCGTCACCGACCCCGAACTGGAAGGGCGCTGCCGCGATGCCGGCCTTCATCTCGGTCGGTGGTTTCACCATTCCCGTCCCTCCGGCCACGGCTGCAGGCACGGTGCAGGGCGGCATCGCGAACCTGCCGCACCCCACCGTCGCCACGGGCGTCGCCTGCACCACCTGTCATGCGCAGGCCAATGGCGGGCGCCGCGCGACGGGCTACCCGCACACCTCGACGCTCATCGCCAACAACTGCAATGCCTGCCACGAGTCGGGCAGCGACCTGGTGGGCACGGCCTGGAACAACGCGACGACGAGCAGCGCTGGCGCCGGTGACACGCGGCCCTACACGCTCACGTCGGTCGTGCCGACGTTCAAAGGCAATACACGCAGCTGTAATTACCCGAAGCACTTCTACCCAATCGATTGCAAGCAGTGTCACAAGTTGCCGGCGGGCAATGCGCCAGTGACGACGGGGGCGGCCTACACCGCGGCGTGGAAGTTCTCGCACACCGAGTCGAAGATGACGCGACCCGGAACGTGCAACACCTGCCACGCCGGTACCTGCAACCTGCCGGACTAAGCGTCACCGACATTGCGGGACCACCGCACGCGGCTACCATCGGTGAGATGCTCCGGAGAGAGTTCGTCATCGGCGTCGCCACGTTCGGGATCGCCTGCCGAACGGACGAAGAAAAGGTCGTCGATGAGGCAAGGCGGCTCTTGCTCGACCGCTCACTGTCGGATCGGGAGGCCGTCGAGCGCGCCTCGCGCACGCTGTTCTCGTCAAACACGCACGAGCATGACGACGTGCTCGTCGTCGACACCAACGGCGAATTGCGCGTCTTCGTCACGAGGAGTTACGCCGTCGGCGAGGACGTGAGCGTCGACGCATCCAAACGACCCAACATCACCGTCTACCGCACGCTCGGTGAGCCTCGGAGCAGCCATGCATGGACGCTCCTTCGAGTGGGGGCAGCTCGAAAAGTCGGCGAGGTGCTCGTGGCAGAGAAGTGGGCGGCTCCGCTTCCTGGTGTGCGCCCGGTCGTTGTTGCGAGCTTCTCGCGAACGCGGTCGGTCAGAGAGGGGGCGTCGTTGCAGACCCTTTCCGGGTGGGACCCGGCCGAGATCTCGATGGCAGGTTCCTTCGACGTGGAGCTCGGAAAGAGCACGACGGTCGAGGTACCTCCTGAGGTGCTCGAGCGCCTCAGAGGCACGCAACAGTGACCCAGACGTGGCGTTGACACTGAGCCGGTCTACTCGTCGTAGAGCGGGTCGGGCCGGAGCATCTGAAGGAACTCGCCGAAGGTCTCGGCTACCGGAGCGCTCACCCCGCTCGCGAAGACCTGGCCGCGTCGCGGCCCGGCGATGCCCAGCAGCACCAATCCACTGCCCGGGTCGCGGCCAATCGGCACGGTGTCGTCGGGCACGCGGCCGGCGTAGGGCTCCCTGGTCGCCTTCACCAGATCGCTGCTGCCGTCGGTGCTGAAGCCGAAGAACTGGGAAATGCAGCCGCTGCGTGCAGGCTCGGCGCGGTCCAGGTCAAAGCGCGGAACGCTGGACAGCGCGTGCCGGCCCCAGCGGGCCAGAAACGACCGGTATGGCTCGGGCAGAGTGCGGCCCAGCTCAGCCTCGAAGGCCTCGATCTCGCCCGGCTTCGGATCGCGCCGCGTCGCGGGCCTGAGTGCGTACGCACGGAGGCGCGTCAGGTGCGTGGCGAAGGAGTCGGTCATGGTCGAACCCTGCAGTATTTCCGTGCGGCGTTGAAGGCACCAGGCATCAACAAGCGGCAGTGAATATCAAGACAGCGTTCGTGCCTGACGACGTTGTCTGAATTGTCGCAAACACGAGCAGGCCTCGCCCACCCGGTGAGGAGCCAGTTCGTGGCCATGCGGCACTCGACGGTGCCGCCGTTCAGCTCGGTTCGGCAGCCCCGTGAAGTGAGGGTTCGCGACGCCATCGGCCTCCGCGACTGAGGGGTCGATCCCCGCCGTCCAGGTCGAGAGCGTCGGGGCCGTTGCGATGCGGCATGCCATTGGGCCAATTGCCGTTCGCTGCCGGCACCGACCCCGAAAGTGATGGCGACGATGGCCGCGGCGAGGCCCAAGGCGCGGTGCAGGCGGCGGGTCGCCTCGACGTGGAGTTGCAGCGTGGCGACGCGCTGCTCGAGCGCCTGAAGACCGGCGGTGGGCATTGACGACTTGTGGCACCTGCGGGGCTCTTGACGTGGAGCGGGAGGTGAGCGGGAAGGGCCTCATGGCTCGACTCAGCGCCGTGTTCCTCGTGGCCGTCTGGTGGGTGGCGTGCGCTCCGATGCCGGTTGGCGAAGACGCAGGCTCCGTCGACGCGGGCACGGCGGGCGCCGACGCGGGGCATGACGCGGGCGCGCTGAACGATGCCGGCACAGCAGATGCGGGTGCGCTCGACGCCGGTTTCGATGCGGGCCTGCCGATGCTCGACGCAGGGCTCGATGCAGGCCCGGGTGATGCTGGAGCTCTGGTCGATGCGGGAGTCCCGTCTGACGGCGGCCCGCTGCAGGGGGTGCTGCTCGGAGGAGAGGGCCCGTTGCCGGCGCCCTTCGTCGGCGTGCGCTGGGTGACGCCGAGTGCGAGCGGCATCACCGACGCGATGGGCACGTTCGAATATCGCCCGGGCGAGTCCATCACCTTCGTGGTTAGCGACGTCGCGTTCAGACCGGCTGCGGGAGCGCCAAAGCTCTCGCCCTTCAAGCTCGTCGCGCCTGGCACGTGCACCTCGTCGGCCGAGCTCGAGAAGGCGCTCGTGCTGCTGTTGTCGCTCGATGCCGATGGGCAGGCGTCGAATGGAACGGTCCGTCCCGCCTACCCGACGGCTTCGACGACTCGTCCGCTCTCGTCACTCACCCTTGCAGACGTGGCAGCCGTCGTCGCCACGCTCAAGCCCGGGCGAATGGCTCTGACTCCGAGCGAGGCGGTCGATCGCTTCATGCGGCAGGTCGACGATGAACAGTGGATGGAGACCCGCCTCGACGCTTTCGCGGGCACCACGGCGCTCACGAGAGGGCAGGGCGTGGCGAGTGACGGCACCAGCTGGTTCTTCAGCGGCACTTTGAGTCTCGAGCGCACCGACGACGCGTACTCGCGCCAGCAGGCCAACACGCTCGCGATTCCGCCGCTGCTCGCCCTCGCGGGGAGCAACCACATCGGCGACATCGACGTGTGGAACGGCACCATCTACGCGCCCATCGAAGACGGCCGAACGAACTACCAGAACCCGAAGCTGGTTCTCTTCGACGCGCAGTCGCTCTCGTCGGGCATGCAGTATTCGATTCCGCAGGCACTGCAGACGAAGGGCGTGCCGTGGGTCGCGGTGAACGGGCCTGCGGGGCACCTCTACTTCGCGGAGTGGGACCCGACGCCGCAGCTCAACATCTTCTCGTTGTCGACGGTTCAGCTGCTCTCGAGCCTGCCGCTGCGTCCGCCCGCGGGCGTCACGGTGGGCCGCGTGCAGGGCGCGAAGGTGTTCGAGGGCTTTCTCTATCTGGCCACCGATGACGCGACGAAGTCGCTCTTCAAGATGAACCTGCAGACGGGCACGGTGCAGAAGCTGCTCTCGATCGCGACCACGGGAGAGCAGGAAGGGCTCGCGTTTCGCTCGCTGCCCGACGGCACGCAGTTGCACACGTTGAACGTGAACGCGTCGTCGAGTGGCTCCGAGTTGAGGCACTACCGGCGCACGCGACTGCCGCTGCGTTCGCAGCTGTGCCCGTGACGCTCAGGGCCTGCGCAGGTTCGGCAGCTTCACTTTCGAGAGCTCGTTTGGCTGCACACCGATCAGTTCGACGAGCCGCGCGACGAGCGGCGACACGAGCAACGCGGGGATGAAGCCCTTCGGCTGAAAGTGAGTGTCTGGCGAAAGCGAGAGGCTTCGCAGCGCGGGCAACCCATCGACCGAGCGAAAGAGGGCGACGTCGGCGTTCTTCACGAGGCCTCCTCGAAGCGAGAGACGAGCGAGCCTCGCGGGTGCGGTCGCCGTCAGGAGTTCGTGCACGTCGCGCAAGCGCAAATCACCCGTGACCTCGAGTGACCGCAGCGTCGCCAGCTCGGGTCTCGATGGGAAGCCCTTCGGGAGTTCACGAATCCGAAGATCGATCACCTGCCGAAACCCCGGGTGCTTCAGCACCGCGTCGATCGCCCCCGCATTTCCCGTCACCGCGACTCGACGAACGAGCTTCGAGGCGAAGAGTGTATCGACGCTCGCTCCGCGCTTCGGCCACCAGCGAACGACGGGCAGGGCGTCTTCGAGCGCCGTCACCTTCATCGAGGGACCGTCGAGTTCCTTCTTCCACAGGACCAGTGCCTGTTTCGAGAGCTCGCGTGCCCGCTCGAGCAGCCCGGGCCGGGCCTCGGTGCGAAGTTCGTGCATCACCACGACGAGCTCGCCGCGCGGATCGTTGCGTTGCACCAGGTCGTCGGCAGCCACGAGCTCGCTGTCGTGCTCGACGACGGTTTCGGGCGCAGGAACCGGAGCGCGTGGCTTCGTGGTGGGCCACTCCGCGCGCAGCGCCGCTTCGTCATCGGGTGAGAGCGCTGAGTTCTCGAGGACGACGTCGAGCTCGTGGCGCTCGGCGACCGCGCAGGCCACGTGCTGGTAGCCGGTCGCCATGATCTCCCCCGGCACCACCACGCGAAACACGCCCTTCTCGATGGGCTTTCGGCAGTGGGAGCAGCGCGCCCGGGCGCTGCGAGACCGCTCCGCACGCGGAAACTTCGTCAACACGACGCGCGGTTCGTTCGTCATCGGCAGAACCGCTCCCACGCCTCGGGAATCGGCCCGCCCATCAGCTTCTCGGCCGACGCTTTGTCGAGCAGCACGAAGATGAAGTCTCCCGTGAAGCAGTCTTCGCCGTTCTGCCGCAGCACCACCGACGACTTCACGACGCGCCGGTTCTCGGAGATCACCGTGCCACGCGCTTCGACCTCGACGCCGATGCGCACCGCCTTGTGCAGCCGCGCCGAGAACGACGTGGTGAACCCGAACTTTCCCGTCTTCGCGATGACGGCCCACGCGGCGGTCTCGTCTGCCAGCGTCGACACCAGCCCGCCGTGCATGATGCCGACCGGCCCCTGGTGCAATTGGCCGGGCACGAAGCGCGTCAGCACGTCTTCGCCGTCGCGCTCGTACTTCAGGTGAAACCCGTGCGGGTGCGTCGGGCTGCAGCCGAAGCAGGGCTGGCCTTCGCCGAACAGCCGCCCATCCAACGGCTCGATGCGCTCGTTCATCTCACTCTCCCATCACCTTCACGATGACGCGCTTGCGGCGCTGCCCATCGAACTCCGCGTAGAAGACCTGCTGCCACGGCCCGAGATCGAGCTGGCCCTTCGTCACGGGCACCATCACCTGGTGGTGAATCAACAGCGACTTGAGGTGCGCGTCGCCGTTGTCTTCGCCCGTCTGGTGATGCCGGTACTCGGGGTTCTCGGGAGCCAGCTTCTCGAGCCACTCCCAGATGTCTTCCCAGAGCCCGGGCTCGTTGTCGTTCACGAACACGCCCGCCGTGATGTGCATCGCCGAGACGAGCGCGAACCCCTCTTTGATGCCCGCCTTCTTCACGAGCTGGGCGACGGTGTCGGTGACCCGCACCAGCTCGCGCTTCTTCTGCGTCTCGAACCACAGATATTCGGTGAGCGTTTTCATGGCGCGTTCGAATGTACCCGCGCACAAGATGCCGACCATGCGTTTCGAGGGATTCCCCAAAGGCGGCGTCGACTTCTTCCGTGTGCTGTCGGTCAAGCAGGACCGCGAGTGGTTTCAGCAACACAAAGCCGACTACCAGGCGCTGTGGGAGACGCCGATGCGCGCCTTCCTCTCCGAGGTGAAGGCAGCGCTCGCGAGCACGTTTCCCCAGTCGGTGAAGGCCGAGACGAAGGTCTTTCGCATCTACCGCGACACGCGCTTCTCGAAGGACAAGTCGCCGTTCAAGACGAGCATCAGCGGCATCGTTCCGCTCTACCCGGGCGGCATGATGGAGCGCGTCGGCTTCTACTTCGAGTTCGGCCCGTCGCCGTTCGTCGCCGCCGGCCGGTGGATGATGGAGCCGCCCGTGCTGAAGCGTTTTCGCAAGCTCGTCGCCGACGACAAGACCGGCGCTCCGTTCGCGAAGGCCGTGGCGCAGGCCGAGAAGCAGGGTTTCACCGTGTCGTCTCAGCAGCAACTGACGCGCGTGCCGAAGCCGTGGGCGAAGGATCACCCGCGGGAGGCGCTGCTCCGCCACAAGGGCTTCGCGTTCGCGTTCCCCGAGCCCACGTTCGCGCAGCTCGAGTCGGCGAAGCTCGTCGGCCAGGTGGTGAAGCAGCTGAAGGTCGTCGCGCCGGTGATGAAGTGGGTCGAGAGCGCGGCGAAGGGCAAGCCGCCTTCGTTCCGGTAGCGGCTACTTCGCGCAGCCCTTCTTCACGAGCTGCACGCGCCGGTTCCTCGCACGACCCAGCTCGGTGTCGTTGTCGGCGATGGGCACCGTCATGCCGAAGCCCGCCGAGGTCAGCCGCTTCGCGGGCACGCCGTGCGCGGTGAGCCAGTCGAGCACCGTCTTCGCGCGCGCGGTCGAGAGCTTCACGTTGTAGTCGGCGTCACCCTTGTTGTCGGTGTGGCCCTGCACCTCGATGTCGCCACTGACGGCTTTGAGCGTCGCGGCGGCCTTCTCGAGCAGCGGCGTCGACTCGGGCTTGAGCGTCGCCTTGTCGAAGTCGAAGGTGACGCCGGTGAGCGGCAGCTGGCACTCCTTCGAGAGCTTCGTGGCCCAGTCTTCGGCGCCGACGTCGGTCGTGAGCAGGCTCAGGTTCGCGCCGTACTCGTAGTCGGCGACGGCCCACACGTCGCGACCGTCTTTCGTGAAGTGCGCGATGACCTTGCCGATGTCTTCGTTCTTCGTCGGCCACACTACGGACCACCCCGCCGCGGTGAGCGCTGCGCGATAGGCGAGGGTGAAGTCGAGCCCCGACAGCGTGGCCGGGCCCTTGTACACCCGACGAAACGCGCCGTTGCCGACGAGCTGAACGTCGTCTCCACGCCCTGGTGGCGTGACGTCGAGCGGGTCGTCGCCATGCCCCTCGCTCGTGCGTGTGCTGCCCGGCGGAGGCGTGAGCCAGGGAAGGTCTTCGTCGTTCTTGATGGTCTCGGGCTTCTTCCCCGGCGCCTTCAAGGTCAGCACCGTCGGCGTGCCGCCCAGCTCGACGACGGCATACCTGAGCTGCCCCGTCGGGCCCTCGACGGTCACCGTGGCGCTCCACTCCTTCGCACCGCGTTTCTGGCCGAGCGTGAACACCGTGTGCTCGGGGTGCTCATAGCGCACCGTCCACCCCGAGGCCTTGAACGACGCCGTGAGCGCCCTGGCGATGCGCTCCTCGCTGCCGTTGTAGAAGCCGAGCGCCTTCTCTCCCGCCGCGGGCGTGTAGAGCAGCCACCGCGTCCAGTGATGGCCGCGCGCCATCGTCTTCCCCGACGCAGCGGGAAGCTCGACGTCGGCGAAGGTCTCTTCGACGAGGGCTTGCGACTCGGCCAGACCGACCTGCGGGGGGAACTTCACCCAGTCGGGGAAGCCGAAGTCGGCGAGCGCAGCGGTCGAGAGGAGCGCGCACAGCAGAGCGGGGAATCGCATGGGCAGCCGTTTTAGTCCGCCCGCGCGCCGTCGTCGTGTCGAACGTCAGGCCGGCTTCGTGCGCCCCCGGAGCAGGTGAACGTCGAGGACCAGGTCGAGCAGCCGCGCTTCCTGACCCGCGACGCGGTGCTCGAGATCGGCGATCTCCTTCTGCGCCCGCTGCAGCCGTCGACACAGCTCGAGCACGTGCACGCGCAGGTCGGCCTCCGCGACCTGCAGGTGGGTCTCGATGAGCTCGAGGAGCGCCGACAGCTCGAGCTCGTACGAGGGCGTCATTGGAAGAGCGCGCCGAGGGCGCCGAGCGCTCCCTGCACCATGGTGCCGACGGCCTGGCCGATGAAGCCCAGCGCGTTGCCGACCGCCGAGGCGATCATTCCTGCGCCGCGCGCGACCAGCCCGGCGCCACCGGCGACCGCCCCACCCACCGCAGCCAGGCCGCCCTGCGAGAGCCCCTGCTCGGCGACATCGAGCAGCCTGTCGCCCGCCTGCTGCAGCGCGAGACCCGGAACCGAGAACAGACTGCCGACCGCGCCGAGAACGGTGGCGGTTGCTCCCGCCGCCAGCCGACCGAGCCCCGTGAACACCTTGCCGGTGACGAGATTGTCGATGCCACGCGCGAGGTTCTGGGTTCCATCGGCCACCGCCATCACGGCCTGCACGTCGTCGGCGGTCGTCGTCGGCAGCGGCTTCGCCTTCGCGCGATCGATCAGCAGGTACGCGCAGTCGTAGCCGGTCGAGACGCCGCCGAGCCGCTGGTCCTTCCACAGCAACTCGAACTGCTCGTAACGCAGCACCTCTCGCGAGCCCCACGGGTTCTCGTACTCGACCCAGCGCCGGCCCATGGAGTCTTCCCAGGCGCGCGTCACGCGCATCCAGTGCGATTCGAAGTCAGACCGATCGCCGGGCAGCATGTCGCCGTTGGGCCTGTCGTAGCCGCCGACGTCGGTCATCACGAGCACGCCACGGCCGGCCTGCGTCTCGCGCTCGAGGTCGAAGAACGAGCCGTGGTTGTACATCTGCGCCTGCAGGCCGCGGCTCCGAGCACCATCGAGCAGCGTGCCGGGCGAAGTGCCGAAGCTCCACGGGCGAAGCTCGGCGTCGAGCTGAGTCCAGTCCTGGGTCGCGCGCCCGAACTGCCCGAGTGCGAGCCACAGCGACAGCGGGCCGCACGCGTTGGTCTCCCCCTGCGCCACGCCGATGTCGTCGCTCGTCACCAGCGCCTGCCGCGACTGCTGCACCGTGCCCGCCTTCGAAACGGGAACGTCGCCCGTGGCCGCCTCGAACGCTTCGACCGTGTTGCTCTCGACCCGCGTGGGGCGCTCTCGAATGCGCCTCGCCGCCACCGTCTCGTCCCCACCCACCTGAACCACGCCACCGCCCTGACCGATCCGCATGTGCTCCCCCGAAGTACTGCGAGTGTGAGGAGGCCTTGAGCAGCGGTTGTGCCAGCGCGCTGATCGCCGACGATTCGCGCACTTTTCCGAGAGGGCGGCGGAGCCCAGCCCGTGCGCCCGTGGACTCCAGTCTCGTTCTCACGTTCTGAAAACCGCGAAAAATTCCGCGCTTACGGTTGCGATGCTACTTTCCCGTCCCGCATCCCCGATGGCTGAGCGAGACACCACATCTTCGAGCGCCCGAACGCCCGGCCCCGAGCTGCGGCTGCTCGATCGGCGCGCGTACGTCGGCTTCCCCGCCCTCACGCTGACGCCGGGTGTGGAGCTCGTCGACTTCGCGCTGTCGATTCCCGACGTGACGTTCCCGCTGAACGTGTCGGGCGGCGCGGCGAAGTACCAGAAGAAGAAGCTCGACTTCGGGTTGCTCGAGCTGTCGGTGAGCGCCGACGTCATTCAGCGCGCGGTGCAGTCGGTCGCCGGCAAGCTGCCCGAGCTCGACGACGTGAAGCTGCACTTCCGGCCCGGCTCGCTCGAGGTGCAGGCGCGGCTGCGTGGGCCCGAGCGCGCGCCGCTCACCTTCAAGGTGGCCTTCGACGGTGATGGCGATTCGCTGGCCGTCTACTTCTACGACGTTCGGTTCTACTCGTTCAGCACCACCGCCGCGGCGCGCATTCCGGCGCTGGTGAGTGAAGCCATCAAGTCGTTGTCGTTGCTCCCCGACGTCGAGCGGCGGGGCGCGAACGGCTTCACCACGAAGATTCTGCCCCAGCTCGTCGAGCAGGCCGCGGTGGGCCGTGGCTACAAGATGCCGACGCTCGATCAGGCCCGGCTCTCGGAAGCGGTGGTGTCGTCGAAGGGCGTTCGGTTGCGCTTCTCGTCGGGTGGCCTGCCGCCTCCGGCCGCGTTCGACGAAGAGCTGCTGCTCACGCTCGAAGGCGCGCGCGCGTTCGCCGACGCCGAAGAGCTGGTCGCGCAGGGCAAGCTGGCCGAAGCCCGTCAGGCGTATCTGCGGCTCGGAGACGCGACCGAGGCGCACCCGTTCGCGGTGGAGCGGCTGCTGACGTTGCTCGTCGCCGACCCGCAGGCGCACGAGCTCGCGCTCGACATCGCGGCCTCACTCGCGCGTCGCCGTGAGAAGAGCGCCACCGCCGTCTGGGCCGAAGCCGTCGTTCGCGAGAAGCGTGGCGAGTTCGCCCGCGCCTCGGAGCGGTTCCTCGCGCTCTGCAACCTGTCGCGCAAACACCAGGAGGAAGCAGCGGCCTTCTTCTCGGCGGAGGCGGCGGCGAGATCGTCGCGTGACGCGGCTCCGCAGATGGCCGTGCGCGCGCTGCACGAGATGCTGGGCCTCAAGCCCGATCATCTGCCGTCGCTCAAGGCGCTCGCCCGTGCGTCTGACCAGGCGAAGGATCGTGCTGGCGCGATTCGCGCGTACCGTCGCCTCGCAGCGCTCGCACGTGAACCGGCCGAGGCCGCCGACGCGCACGTTCAGCTCGCGCGCCTGTGCGCCGAGACCGAAGACGACATCGCGGGAGCGCGGCTGCACTGTGAAGCGGCCCTGCGGCTGGCGCCCGACCACCCTGAAGCGCTTCTGCAGCTGGGTGAGCTCTGCTTCCGCTCGGGTGAACACCTTCGCGCCATCAAGGCGCTCGACCGGCTGCGAGAGGTCGCGCTGGGCCGTCACGAAGTCGATCGCATCGGCCGCGCCAACCTGCTCGCCGGTCGCGTGTGGGAGTCGGGGCTCAAGCAGCCTGAGAACGCGCTGCTGCGCTATCGCGAGGCCGCGTCGCTGCTGCCGGGAGACGCCGAGCCGCTCTATCTCGCCGCGCGTGTCTCGGAGTCGCTCAACAAGGTGCAGGAGGCCGTGTCGGGCTACCAGCAGGCCATCGAGCTGGCGGGGCCGTCGCCGTCGTCACCTGCGTTGCGCACTGCTGCGCACCAGTCGCACCACGCCCTCGCTCGCCTGCTGAAGACGAAGCTCGGAGAGCCCGCACGCGCGAGAGATCACCTCGAGCTGGCGCTCGCGCTCGACCCGACCGACGCGGCGGCGCTCGACGAGCTGCTCCCGTACTTCCGCGCTGCGGGCACAGCGGTCGAGCTGGCCGACGCTTGCGAGAAGGCCGCTGCGGTCATCGACGATCCGCTCCGTCGCGCGGCGCTGTGGGCCGAAGCCGGCGAGCTGTACCGAGGCCGGCTCGGTCAACCCGAACGCGCCGAACGGCTGCTCTCTCAGGCCCTCGAAGCCGACCCGAAGAATCGCCTCGCGCTCGAAGGCATGTTGTCGCTGGCCGAGAGCCGCCGCGATGGTGGTCAGCTCTGCCGCTCGCTGCGCGCCCTCGCCGAGCTCACGCCCGAGCCGAAGGAGCGCGTTCGTTACTACCGTCGCCTCGCCGTCGCCGCGCGCGACCTCGCGTTCGATCTCGACCTCGCCGTGCACGCGTACCGCGAAGTGCTGCGCGTCGAGCCCGAAGATCTTCCCGTGCTGGGCGAGCTTGCTGCCCTCGAGCGCCGCCGCAGCGACATGGCCGGCCTCGCCTGGGCGCTCGAGCAGCGGGCGAAGGCGTCGGAGGCCGCTGGCGACAAGCGGCTCGCGGCCGCCGCGTTGCGCGAACTGGGCCAGGTGCTCGATGTTCGCCTCGGCCGGGCAGGGGAGGCGCTCGTCGCGCTCGAGAAGGCAGCGCGGCTCCACCCCGACCCGAACGCGCTGCTCGAGCTCGCGAACCTCTGCCTGCGCCTCGAGCGTGCGCCCAACGCGCGCCGGGCCCTCGAAGACACGCTCGCGCTGCTGCCGACACACGCTCCGCCCGAGAAGCTCGCCGAAGTGCGCGCGCGCCTCGGCCGTGCCTGCGAGCTGCTGGGGGACAAGGACGCCGCGAGAGAGAACTACGCGCTCGCGTTTCCGCTCCGCCGCCTCGACGACGAACTCTCGGGCCGCCTCGAAGCGCTCTACGTCGAAGGCCGCTTCACCCGCGAGCTCACCGACCTCTGGGCCTCGCGCGCGCAGGCGTTGCTGCAGGCCGGCCGCGCCCACGACGCCGCGCCGCTCTTCTTCAAGGCCGCCCAGACCCAGCTCGCTGCGGGTGATGCGACCGGCGCGATGCTGCGGCTGACGTCAGCGTTGGATGCGTCTCCCACCGGTGAGAGTGCGCGAGACGTGCTCGAGGCGATGGCGAAGCTCGAGCTCGAGCGTGGTGGCGCTGCCGAAGCGTCGCGGCTCTTCGCCCGTCGTGCGCAGGTCGCGAAAGATCCCCGCGAGTCGGCGCGCTTCACCTTCAAGGCCGCCTCGCTCGTGCGCGACACGCCGCGGGAAGGCCCGCTGCTCGCCCAGTCGCTCGAGCAAGACCCCTCGTTCGTTCCCGCCCGTCTGCGCCGCGCCGAGCTGGCCGAGACGCTGAACCCCCGCGAGGCGATGGCCGACCTCGAGGTGGTGCTCGCCGCCGACGAGAACGACGCCGACGTCGCCGCGCTCAAGCTCGACCGCGTCACGCTCACCCGCCAGGCCGCCTTCGCCGCGCTCAAGTCGGGTCAGACCGATGCCGCGCGCCGGCTGCTCGCGAAGTACGCCGCCCAGCGCCCCGACGATCTCGACGCGCAGCTCGAGCTGGTGAAGCTGCACCGCCGCGCCGGAGCCCTCGAGCCGCTGGTCGATCTGCTCGCCGAGCTCTGGCCCCGCCTCGAAGGCAACGGCCGCACCTCGGCCCGGCGCGAGTACGCAGAAGGCGCGCTCACACTCGGTCGCACGCAGGCCGCGATGGATGCGCTGCGCAGCATTCTCACCGACGTGCCCGACGACGACTGGGCGGCGGGGCGACTGCTCTCGCTCATTCCGGCCGACGACACGACCGCGCGCGAACGGCTCGACCTGCTGGGGCGCCTCGTGCTCACCGCGAAGGGCGACGCTCGCGCCGAGCTGCTCGCCCGTCGCAGCGAGCTGCACCGCATCACGAACAATCTCCCGGCCGCGCGTGCCGACCTCGTCGACGCCGCGCAGACCTCGTCGCGACCGCTGCCGCTGCTGCGTGGCCTCGCCGAGCTCTGCCGTCAGTCGTTCGACGAAGCCGCCGAGCTCGGCGCCTGGCGGCTCGTCATCGCCGCAGCGAAGGGCGACGTCGAAGCGCTGAGCGATGCCGCGAGCCGCATCTCGTCCATCGCGCGTTCACGTGCCGGCGCACAGGAGCCCGCGAAGGCGCTCGAGGCGTTCGAGCTGCTCGTCACGCTCCAACTGCCGGCCGCCGAGCGGTTCGACGCCTGGTACGGCCTCGCGCAGGCCGCGCGCCCCTCCTCACCGCGTCGGGCAGAAGAAGCGCTGCTCGAGGCCTCGAAGCAGGGCCCCGCGCCGAAGCGTGTCGAGGCGCTCGTCGAACGGGCGACGTTGCTCGAAGCACGCGGCGCAGCAGACGATGCGGTCTCGACGTGGGAAGCGGCCCTCGCGCTGGCGCCTCGTCACCCGCAGGCGCTCGATGGCCTCAAGCGCAACCTGCGTTCGTTGTCGGACTGGGAAGGGCTGGCCGAGGTGCTCGCGCAAGACGCCGCGCAGACGCCGAAGTCGAAGGCGGCTCCGCTCTTCGCCGAGCTCGCGTCGCTGTACCTCGACAAGCTCTCGTTGCCCGGCCCGGGAGAAGCAGCCCTGCGCCGCCTCGTGGTGCTCGACGAGGCCGACGCGGCTGCGCGCCACCGTCTCGCCGGTCTGCTCGAGCAGCAGGGCCAGTTCGTCGAGGCCGTCACCTTGCTCGAAGAGGCCGCGGCGCTCGAGACGGGAGCCACCTCGGCTGCCACCCTTCGTCGGGCCGCCAGTCTGGCGACGCGCGCGTCTGACGAAGAGACGACGCTCAAGCTGCTGCGCGCGGCGCATGCACTCCAGCCCGCGACGGGAGACGATCTCGAGCGCCTCGCCGACGCGCTCTACCTGCGGGGCGCGCTGAAAGAGGCGCTGCCGCTGCACCAGACACTGGTCGCGGGCCTCTCGTTCGACGATCGCCCCGACGATGCCGAGCGCATCATGCTGCGCCTGGCCGATCTCGCCGAGCAGTTGGGTGACGCCGGAGTCGCCGAAGCCACGCTGAAGAAGCTCGTTCAAGAGCGCCCGCTCCTCACGCAGGCCGTCGAGCGCCTCGCGAGCATCTTCTCGAGTCGTGGCGAGCGCCGCGCCTCGGTCGAGCTGCGCGCGAAGCACCTCGAGCAGCTCTCGTCGTCACCTCGTACCGCCGAGCGCCTGGTTCACCTCGCCCGCGAGTCGAAGGACTCGCTGCAGGACATCGAGGTCGCGCTCCGCCTGTACCGCCGCGCTGCCGAGCTGCACGACGCGCCGCTCACCGTTCGCGCCGAAGCCGTCGCCATGCTCCGCGAGGCCAACCGGCCGGCCGAGCTGATGGGTGAGCTCGTCGAGGTCGCGCAGCTCGAGCTCACGCAGGGCAACATCGACGCTGCGCTCGCCGCCTGGAACGAAGAGGCGAAGCTGGCCGAGGGCCTGGGCCGCATCGACGAGGCGTTGCGCTCGCTCGCTGCCATGGCCGACGTCTGCGAAGACGAGGGCCGCACCGACGAAGCCGCGAAGTACGTGGTGCGTCGCGCCGAGCTGCTGCGCGACTCGCGGCTCGATCTCGACGGGGCCAACGAAGCGCTGGAGCGCGCCTGGGGCCTGCAGCCGACGCCGGCGCTCGCGCAGATGGCCATCGACCTCGCGCGCCGCCGCAGCGACCGCGACGCCGAGCTCGACTGGCTCGAGCGCACGCTGCCGAGCCTCGAGCCCGCGCAGAAGGCGCGCACGTTCATCACGCTCGCCCGCCTGCACCTCGGGCTCGTCGCGGTGGGCACGCCGGCCGACGTGCAGACCGCGCCGATGCTCGCGCCCGACCAGGCCGAAGCGGCGCTCAAGCAGGCCCTCTCGCTCCCGCCGAACGCGCCCGACGCCGAGGCGATGTTGCTCGCGATGTACGAGCGGCAAGACCGTGTCAGCGACGTCGCCGCCTTCTACGAAGAGGCCGCTGCGCGCGAGACGAACGGCCCCCGTCGGGCGGAGCAGCTGCTCAAGGCCGCCGCGCTCTACAAAGACCGCGCTGGCCGGCCGCACGAAGCCGCCGCCGCGTTGTTGGCCGCGCGCGCGTCGAGCCCTGATGACGAGACGCTCACGGCGAAGGTGGCCGACCAGCTGTCAGAGCTCGGCCGCCGGCAGGACGCCGCCGACTTCGACGCGATTCTGCTCGAGCGCGACCCGTTCCACCCGGCGTTCGAGCGTCACCGCGCCTTCCTCGCGGACTCGGCCGACGAGCAGTCGCTGGCGCAGTTGTTGAGCCGCCGCGCCGAGCGGGAACACGGAGACGTCGCCGCCGGGCGCTGGCTCGAAGCCGCCGCTGCCTTCCGCCGTGCGGGAGCCACCGAGCGCGCGCAGATCTGCGAAGCCCAGGCCTTCGAAGCCGCGCCGCAGAACCACGAAGCGTTCCAGTCGTTGCTCGAGCAGGCCGCGAACGAGCCGCGCCGCCGCGCCGAGCTGATGTCGGCCCGCGCCCGCGCCGTTCCCGGTGAGGCGTCGTTGCTGCTCAAGCGCCGCGCCGAGACGCTCGACGAAGCCCGTGAGACGTTGCTGGCTGCGGCCGCGTGGGACGACTACCTCGCGCTCGTCGCCGACGACTTCACCGCGCTCGAGCGGCGGGGCGAGCTGGCCTTCGAAGGTGGCGGCCCCCGGGCTGCGCAGCCGTACGACCGCAAGCTCGTTCAGCTCGGTGGTGACGGCCTTCCCGGAGCCACGCGCCTCAAGCTGTGGCTGCGCCTCGGTCAGGCGGCGGTGGAAGCGCAGGCATTTCGCGATGCGGTCGACGCCTTCGAGTCGGCGTGGGCGCTCGACCCCGATGGCCCGCGTGGCCGTGAGGCACTGCTCGCCCTCGACGAGGCGTACGCGCGGCTCGGCTCCATCGACGGTCAGTACCGCACGGTGCTCCGCCTCGCCCGGCTGCCCGACGCGCAGGACACCGAGGTGCTCCATCGGCGCGCGCTGGCCCTGCACGAGGCTCCGGAGAACGCGGTCGAAGCGCTCGATGCGTTGCTGCCCGCGCACCCTGCCGATGTCGCGCTCTACGAAGCAGGCGTGCGGGCGTACCGCGCGAAGGGCCGCCTCGGTGACCTGCTCGGGTTGCATGAACGCTTCGCGAAGGCCGTCGGTGGTTCGCGCGCGGCCTCTGCCCTGCTCGCCGCTGCCGACATCGCCGAGGCTGAGCTCGGTGAGCCGGCACGTGCCCTCGAGCTGAAGCAGGAGGCGGCGCGCCTCGACCCGACCAACGTCGACGTGTTGCGGCTGCTGCTCGACGAGGCGAAGCGTCGCAACGACGTGGCGGCGGTGGTGGCCCAGCTCCGTGCCCTGGCGGCGGCTCCGCTCGACGAGACGGCGCGCGCGGGCGTCGTGCTCGAGCTCGCGCAGGCCCTCGAGGCCCAGGGCGATCTCGACGGCGCGACGACGGCCCTCGAGGGACTCCGGGCGGGTGGCGCTTCGGCGGCCGGCTATGCGCAGGCGCTCGATGGGCTGGCTCGGGTCGCTCGGTCGAAGGGCGATGCTGCGGCGCTCGCCGACGTTCAAGTCGCCCAGGCCGAGCTGCTCGGTGCCGCGGAGCGTGCGGGCCGCCTGCTCGAGGCCGCCAGGACGCTCGTGTCGGCGAACGAGTTTGGCCGAGCCGAGGCGGTGCTGCGTGATGCGCTGGCGGCCAGTCCCTCGCTCGAGGCGTTGTCTGCCCTGGTCGACGTGCTGCGGCGCTCGAAGCGTGACGCCGCGCTCGGGCCTGCGCTGCTCCAGTTGGCCGAGGCGCAGGCTCCCAGCGCGCGTGCGCCGCACCTGCTCGAGGCCGTCGAGGTGTTCGAGCGCACCGGAGAGACGCGCCAGGCCATCGGCACGCTCGACCGCGTCATCGCCGAGTCGCCTGCGGCGCTGACGCCCGACGCCGCGGCCGAGCGTTTCCTCTCGCTCGGCGCCCAGCAGAAGGCGCTCGACATCGGCTTCGGGCCCGCGCTCGCTTCGGGGAACGCAGGCCGCGCGCTCGACCTCGCCACCCGCGCCGATGCGCCGGCGCAGGCCGCCGCTGCTCGCTGGGCCATCGCCTCGACCGACGTGCGCGACGCGCGCGCGAACGTGCTGCTCCAGTCGGCCGACGCGCCCACGCTCGCGAAGTACGCCGCCCTCGCTGCGGCGCAGCAGGCGCTCGACGTCGCCCAGCCGCTGTGGCTCGACCTCTTCCTGCGGCACGACTCTCCGGCCGCGCTGTCGGCGCTGGTCGAGGCCGATCGACTCGACGTGGCCTTCGATGCCGCGCTCGACGCCCGCACGCCGTCGGCCCTCGCGCGCCTGCTGCAGTTCGCGCCGAAGGTGACCGACGAGCGTCGCGAGCGGCTGCTCTCGACGCTCGCCGAGGTCGTGCCCGAGCGGCGCAAGATGGCGCTGCGCGAGGTCGCCTCGCTCCGCATTCGCCTCGAGCGGTGGGGCGCGGCCGTCGAGAGCCTCGCGCAGCTCGCCCAGCTCGAAGAAGACCCGAAGGCCCGCGCCGCGCTGCACGTCGAGCGTGGTGAGACGTTGCTCCACCGCCTGAAGGATCCGGCTGGCGCTCGTGTGGCGTTCGAACGTGCGCTCGTCGACGACGGCACGCAGTTGGTGGCCGTGCGTGAGCTCGTCGAGCTCGCCCGTGGAGACGCCGAGCGCTTCGTGCCGATGGTCGAGCGCCTGATCGTGCTGGCAGGTGAAGAGGCCGCCGCGCCGTTCCGCGAAGAGCTCGCCGCCGGCTACGAGCAGGTCGGCCGGCTGAAGGAAGCGTCGCGTGTGCTGGCGCAGCTGGACGAGACGCCGGCGTTGCTGACCCGTCGCGCCGAGCTCGCCGAGAAGCAGGGCCTCAAGGGCGAGGCGCTGTCACTGCGCGAGAAGGTGGCGACGACGCCGGCCGAGCTCGAGGCGGTGCTGCTGGGCTACCTCGACGTTCGCCTCGTTCCCTTCGCGGTTCGCCTCGGCACCCGCCTGCTCGACGAAGGCTCGCTCTCGCTTCAGACGCGGCGACGCCTCGCCGAGCAGCTCGCTCCGACGGAGCAGGGCGCCGCGCTGGCCGTTCGTGCGTGGACGAAGCTGCTCGAGGCGAAGGTCGACGACGCCGACGGGTGGACGTTGCTCGGTGAAGCGCTCGCGCACCTCGGCCGTGAGCAGGACGCGCGCGTGGCCGATGGCTTCGGAGCCGTGCTGACGGGCACCTCGGGCGCCGTGCCCGCAGTGAGCGTCGGTCGCGTGGTTCGTGGTCGTGTGACTGCTTCGGAGGCGCCCGCCGGCCTTCGCCCCGTGAACGACGACACGATGCCGCGGCTGGCGCAGGTGCTCCGCGACGCGACCGAGGCGCTCGGCCTGGGCACGGTGAACGTGCTGCTCGACACGTCGGGTGGCGTCGAGGCCTTCTTCATCGACGAGTCGCGGCTGGTGCTCGGCGCGGGGGCGCTCGCCGTGTTCGGTCCGACCGAGGTCGGCGCACTCGTCGCGCTCGCAGCGGCGCTGGGTGACGGCAGCCGTCTGCTGCGCGAGCCGGGAGAAGTTGGCGGCTTCGCCGACGCAGCAGCCAACGCCTTCCGCGCGGTGCCTTCGTCGCTGGCGCTCGGTCGGGTCGTGGCCTTCCTCGACGAGCGCGTGCGCGGCGGAGACGTGAAGAAGGTCGAGCTCGCGGCCGTGCTGCCGACGAGCGAGGCGTTCCGTTCGGTGGCGCACGCGGCGCTCGAGCGAATTCAGGCGGGCTGACGATGCGCGGCGTTCTGCTCGCCACGCTGGTGCTGACCGCCTGCCCCCTGCTTCCCGCGCCACCGGGCAGCGACAAGCTAGGCACGTACTCCATCGCGGCAGAGCCGGTGTTGGGCGACGGCGGCGCCAACTCGTTGCGGCCCGATGGTGGAGCGTGGTGTGCCCTGGCCGACGTGAACCCGACGGCGTTTCGGTTCGACGCCATCGTCACGCGCGACCCCGACACCGGTCAGGCGTGGATGACGCTGGGCGGAGGCTACCCCCGTGACGCGGGCTGGGACGGGCAGGTGCTCGAGAGCGTCGCCGCCGTTCGCCGCTTGTTCCCCTCGTGCGGCGCCTGCCCCGAGACCATCGCCACCGAGACGGTGCGCGTGGCGTGGATGAGCAAGAGCCAGAGTGACGCGGTCGGCGGCCGGTGCCCGCCGAACCCGCTCGACGGCGGAGTTCCGGCGCCAGGTGGCGCCATCGTCGCTCCGGGCCAGACGCCGGCCGGCTTCGACGCGCTCTACGCGTGCGGCACCATGGAATTCGCGGTGACGTTGTCGGCTCCAGCGGCGCCGGAGTCAGGCTGCGCAGCGGGCTGCGACGACTGCATCGTGCGCTACGTGCTTCAGGGAGAACGACGATGACGAAGAAGGCAGTGGTGCTGCTCTCGGGTGGCCTCGACTCGACGACGTGCCTCGCGCTCGCGAAGCGTGATGGCTTCGAGCCGGTGTGTCTGTCGATTGCGTACGGCCAGCGGCACGAGGTCGAGCTCGAGCGCGCGAAGACGGTCGCGAAGGCGATGGGCGTGCGCGATCACCGCACCGTCTCCATCGACCTTCGCGCCATCGGCGGCTCGGCGCTCACCGACGCCATCGCAGTGCCGAAACACGACGACGTCTCGCAGGTGAAGGCCGAGATTCCCGTCACCTACGTGCCCGCGCGCAACACCATCTTCCTCGGCATCGCGCTGGGGCTGGCCGAGGTGGTGAAGGCGACCGACCTGTACATCGGCGTCAACGCGGTCGACTACTCGGGGTACCCCGACTGCCGCCCGGAGTTCATTCGGGCGTTCGAGTCGTTGGCGAACCTGGCGACGAAGGCTGGCGTCGAAGGCGCGCGCTTCACGGTGCATGCGCCGCTGTCGGGCATGACGAAGGCCGACATCATTCGGGCCGGCGTTGCGGCGGGCGTCGACTACGGGCTCACGCACAGTTGCTACGACCCCGCGCCCGATGGCCGCGCCTGTGGCCGCTGCGACAGCTGTCTGTTGCGCAAGAAGGGCTTCGTCGACGCGGGCATCGCCGACCCGACACGCTACGTGGGCTGAGCCGTGATGCTGAGACGGGCCTCGTTCCTCATCGACCCCGACGGGCGGCGAACGCCCATCGGCGAGAAGCTGATCATCGGCCGCGCGCGCGAGGCGGGCATCGTCATTCAGTCGGGCCGCGTGTCACGTCACCACGTCGTGTTGCTCCGGCTGCCCTCGGGTGACGTCGAAGCCGAAGACCTGGCCACCACCGACGGCACCAGCCTCAACGATCACCCGCTCCAGCACGCGGTGCTCGCGTCTGGCGACGTGTTGACGATCGCGGAGCGGCGCTTCACCTTCGAGCTCGGTCCACCCATCGCGCCACCCGTCGACGACGCGGCGACGATGCTCGCGAAGGCCGGCGGTGACGAAGCCGCGCTGCAGGTGGCCGTCGACCTGCTGCTCGAGCGTGGCGACCCAGCCGGTAGCCAGCTCGCGCTCGGTGAACGCGTGGCGCTCTCGAGCCTCATTCAACGCGCGGTCGACGACGGGAGCCTCGAGCTCGAGTGGCGGCGCGGCTTCGTTCGCGCGGCCCGCTTTCGTGCCCAGCCCTTTCACACGCTCCGGGAGCTGCTCTTCGCGCTCTTCACCTCGCAGGCCGGGCGCTTTCTGGAGTCGCTCACGCTGCCCGAGTTCAGCGCGCGCCTCGGGCTCGAGGGCGCGTTCCTCCCGGCGCTCCTCGAGCTGCGCTTTGGTCCCTTCTTCGCCGCCGACGAGGCCTCGCGGTGTCGTGGCGCCATCTCCCAGACACGCTTCGTTCACGCGCCGTTCCTCACGAAGCCGCTGGTCGAGCAGTACTCGAAGGCCTGGCTCGAGTTCGACGCGGGCCAGCGCAGAGACCTCGTGCAGAGCCGGCAGGCGAGCTTCCCGACGTGTGTCGTGCGCTGGGAGCAGGGTGGTTGGCTCGTCGCGCGCGCCTCGCAGGAGTCACTCAGCGTCAACGGCAAGAGCCGGTTCAGCGCGGTGCTCTGGCCGGGTGATGTGGTCGCCTCTGCCGCGACCCGGTTCACCTTTCGCGCGAGCTGAGCCAGCCTGCGTCGCCATGCCGCTGCCAACCCGAGCCGAGACCCTCACGCTGCAGAACGCGCGCGCGATGGCGAGCGATGCGCCGGCCTTTCTCCTCGACACCGCGCGAAAGCTCGGGCCCGTCTTCCGCGTCGGCGTCGGCCCCATCACGCTCACCATCGTCTCGGAGCCGCAGGCGTTGCAGCACGTGCTCCAGAAGCGCGCGCAGGCCTGGGGCCGTGGCACCGCCATCGACGGCATTCGCCCGCTGCTGGGAAATGGGCTGCCGCT
Source organism: Archangiaceae bacterium (assembly GCA_016879935.1). GTDB lineage: Bacteria > Myxococcota > Myxococcia > Myxococcales > Myxococcaceae > Xiheimicrobium. The sequence goes on from JAACJQ010000352.1 coordinate 33,518, forward strand.
CTCCGACCCGCCGCTCTGGCTCACCCAACGCCGCACGATGCAGCCCGCGTTTCACAAGTCGAACGGCCCGAAGTGGGTCGAGCTGATTCAGGAAGCGACCATCGGCTCGTTGAACGCGCTGAAGCCCGGTGAGCCCGTCGTCACGCGCCGCCTCATGATGCTCATCACCCGCGACGTCATCGTGCGCGCCATGTTCTCGCACTCGCTCGGTGACGAGGTGCACCGCATCGACGAGGCGTTTCAGGTCATCGAAGACTTCGTCGCCGGCCTCGCAGTTCGCCCGGTGCATCTGCCGCTGTGGCTGCCGACGCCGCTCCATCAGCGCTTCAAGAAGGCCGTCACGTACCTCGACGCGCGGCTGCAGGCGCTCATCGACGAGCGCCGCACGCAGGCCGACCCGCCGATGGACCTTCTGACGATGCTCCTTCGCGCGAAGGACCCGGAGACCGGTCAGCACATGAGCGACCGCCAGCTGCGCGACGAGGTGATGAACATCTTCTTCGCGGGCCACGAGACGACGGCCAACCTGCTCACGTGGGTCGTGTATCTGCTGCACCAACACCCCGAGGCGAAGCAGCGCGCCATCGCCGAAGTCGACACCGTCGTGGGCCAGTGCGCGTTGACCTCGGAAGACGCGGCGAAGCTGCCGTGGCTGGGCGCGGTGCTGCGCGAGACCCTGCGGCTCTACCCTCCCGCGTGGCTCTTCGCGCGGCAGGCCCTCGAAGACGACGCCGTGCAGGACACGCCGATGAAGAAGGGCGAGGTGGTGCTCGTGCTGCCGTACCTCACGCATCACCTCGCCGAGAACTGGGAGCGCCCCGACGTCTTCGACCCGTCGCGCTTTCTCACCGAGACCTCGACCGACGCCGCGACGTGGAAGTACCGCTACCTGCCGTTCGGCGCGGGGCCCCACGTCTGCATCGGCAATCACTTCGCGCTGCTCGAGGCGACGGTGGTGTTGGCGATGCTCCTGCAGCGGGGCACGCTCGAGCTGACGGCTCCGAACGCCGTGAAGCCGAAGGTGGGCGCGACGCTCGGAGTCGCAGACGGGCTGCCGGCCATCTTTCAGCAACGGGTCACGGCAGCTGCGTCGTGACGAACCCCAGCGACGATCGCCTCAGCTCGACGCTCGACCAGGAGTTGCTCCCGACATTGGCCCGGCTCACGGGGAACGCGGGCACCTCGAACTGCGACGGGTACACCTGCCACCACCAGCGCGCGCTGCCCGTGTCGGGCTCGAGCACGGCGGTGTCGTAGCCGGGGTACGACGACCACGAGAGGCACAACGTGCTGATGAGCACCTGGCGGCCCGAGACGGCCACCGCGGCCTCGGTCGTCTGGTATGGGCTTGCGGGGTTGCGCGTGAGGATGCGACGAATCGGGCCCGCACCTTCGAGCACGAAGACCTGCGAGGCGGCGATGGCGACGAAGCCAGTGCCGAACGCCGCGAGCGCCTGCACCGACTCGGGAAGCGTCGCGAAGTGCTCGAGGCGAGCCGCTCCATCGGAGAGCCACACCTCGTTCTCGATGGCCACCAGCGCGAGCCCCGACGGCAGCAGCGCGAAGGCGTTCACGCGCCCGCCGTTGGGCCCATTCACGAGCGGCACCTGCGCCCCGGCGCCGACGACGTCTCTCGGCAGGGAGCGCCACAACCCGTCACCCGTCACGGCCCACACCCTGCCGTCGGTATCGACCGCCACACGCCCCTCGTCTCTCACCTGGCCTGTCAGCTCGAGCACCACGCGACGCATCGACTCGGGCTGGCCCGCCGGGTACCGCGTGATGCGCGTGGCTCCACGTTCGCCGCCTGCGATCGTCTCGACCAGCAGCACGTCTTCGCCGTCGAACGTGACGAAGGCAGAGGAGGGAAGACTGGTGACGAGCGGCCGCGCCACGCCATCGGCCGTTCCCGACAGCATCACCGAGCGTGCTCCGCGGGTCTGACGAACCCACGCCACGCGTCGCGCATCGGCACCGATGACCGAGAAGCCCTCCCCGGAGTCGTCGAGCACCACGGCCGAACGGTCTGGCCGAACGGCGAACAAGCACGAGCCGGTACACCCCGCCGGGCGCGACACGTTCTTCAAGAAGTCGTCACCGCGGCACGAGCTGACGAAGGGCTCGTCTTCCGACGTGGCGGCCCGCGGGTTGGTCAGCAACGCGTCGACGACGGTGGTGATGGGTGCAGCAGGTCGCTGAAGGCCCGCGTCGACCCCCGCGTCGGCGCTCCTGATGACCTCGACGGGCACGAGGCTGGTCTGCGCCTGGGGAATCGGGCTGTAGCAGGCGGTGAAGAGCAACCCCGTGACGATGAACGGTCTCATGCCGCTGCAGGTGCCGCCGGCAACCGGCAGCTTCACGAAAACCGGGAGCGTGAAGAACTTTGAAGGCAGTGACTCCAGCGGGCGCAGACCGACCGGTCACATTACGGTTGCGCGCCATGGCTGAGACCCCCGAAGTTGCCGAGACGATGTCCTCCGACGGTCCCGAAACGCGACAGGCGACGCTGAACGACGTGCCGGTGCTCCTCTTCATTCGGGGCCTCGCGTTTCTCACCGTGATGATGGGCCTCGTCGTCAGCCTGCACTGGTACCTCGGCGCGCGGTTGATTCGTGACGCAGGGCTCGCGGAGCCCTTCGCCGCGGCCGGGTGGACGGCGCTGTGGGTGGCGTTCGGCTCCATCTTCGGAGGCTTCATCGGAGGCCGGCTCCTGCCCCGCTCCGTGGCGCGACCCCTTCAGTGGATCGGCTTCTTGTGGATGGGGGCGTTCGGTCTGCTGATCAGCGCGACGGGCTTGTCCGATCTCGTGTTGTTGGTCGCGCGGCAGTTCACGACGGTCGACGCGACGTGGCTTCAGTGGCGCGCCATCGCGGTGATGGGCGTCGTGGTGCCCGCGCTGGCGTACGGCTTCGTGGTCGCGCGAGCGCCGGCCATCAAGCGCGTCACGGTGCCCATCAAGAACCTGCCGAAGGCCTTCGAGGGCTATCGCATCGCGCAGATCAGCGACGTGCACATCGGCGAGACGTTGACGAAGGCGTTCGCGCAGCAGGTGACCGACACGGTGAACTCGCTCAAGCCCGACGCGGTCGCGGTGACGGGCGATCTCATCGACGGCTCGGTGGCGAAGCTCAAGTCAGAGGTCGCGCCGCTCGCGGGCCTGCGTGGGCGTGACGGGGTCTTCTACGTGACGGGAAACCACGAGTACTACCACGGCGGCTCCAGCTGGGAGGCCGAGGGCGCGCGCCTGGGCATGACGGTGCTGCACAACACGCACGTGGTGGTGACCCGCGACGGTGAGCAGCTCGTCATCGGCGGCGTGCCCGACGTCGAAGGCGGCCGCTTCAGCGCACAGCACGAGCCCGACGCGGCGAAGACGTTCGAGGGCGCGCCCGTCGGAGCCCCGCGCGTGTTGCTCGCCCATCAGCCCCGGTTCGCCAAACGCGTGAAGGACACGCGGGTCGACCTCATGCTCAGCGGCCACACGCACGGCGGGCAGATCTTCCCCTTCATGTTCTTCGTGAAGCTGCAGCAGCCCGTCATCGGCGGCTTCGAGACGCTGTGGGGCGTGCCCACGTACACGAGCAACGGCACCGGCTACTGGGGCCCTCCGTTCCGCGTCGGCCCCCGGGGTGAAGTCACCGAGCTCACCCTCGTTCGCGCGGCCTGAAAACGAGAACGGCGGCTCTTCCGTGAAGAAGAGACGCCGCTCGAATCACTTCAGGAGCTGATGGTTCAGCTGTTCGGCTTGGCCGTCGTCTGGCCCGACTTCTTCCAGCCAGCGATGCCCTCGGGGAGCACGGCGACGTTCGTGTAGCCGGCCTCCATCGCCTTGCGGGCGGCCTGCTTCGACGCGCCGCACGACTCGTTCGCGCAGTAGAAGACGAGCGAGTTGGCCTTGTCGGCGGGCAGCTCCTTGACGTCGTAGCCGGTCGACGAGGTCAGCAGCACCGCGCCCGGAATCACGCCCTGCGACTCACGCGTCGACTTGCCGTTGGCATCGACGGGCACGAACTTCTTCTTGGCCTTCGTCCACGACGCCACCTCGGCGACGGTGACCTGCTTCGGCTCGACCGAGGCCTGCTGCATGCCTTCGCAGGCGAGGGCGGCGGTGGGCAGAACGAACGAGGCGGCGAGAACGGCAGACATCACGATGCGCTTCATGCGGGAGTGCTCCTGGTTGGGAGTGAAGAGACGGCGGGGAAAGATGGTCAACGGCGGCCTGAACCGCAACTCCCTATGTCCCGGGCACCCCGGTTGTTTCACCAGCCCGAAAGAAACCGTGAATTCGGCGAGTTAGGGGCGCCAGGTGCAGGCCATCGCAGCGAACGACGCAGGGCGTACGGCCCGCAGCGACAGCGTCGTCAGCAGGTTGCGATCGGCGGCGCCATCGTTGAGCAACTTCTGCATGGCGGTGCGCTCGAGGCAGCCCAGATCGAAGTTGGGCACTGCATCGATGGTGAGGCCGCAGCTGCCATCGGGCCGGCAGCAGCCTTCGAGGTCGACGAAGTCGATCGACTCCGATGGGCACTCGGCGGGTGCAGGCACGCCCACGCTCCCGCCGCGTTCGACGCACGCCGCACCGAAGAGGAACTTGCTCGACGAGCCACACGTGCCCTGCGCCGTGCAGCAGCCCTTCGCGCCGACCTCGGAGTCCTCCTGAGGGTAGGCCTTGCACGCGACGCCGCCACAGACCTGGGGCGCTGGTGGCTCGGGTGGAATCGCGACGGAGACGCCGCCTTCGCTCGCACAGCCACACGCGCTCCACAGCCCATCGGGCGTGACGCAGGTGCGGGCGCCCGACGATGTTCCTCCGCAGGTGCACGACTGGCTCTCGCCCACGGCACAGCCACCAGTGCGCGTGACGCCTCCCATCGCGGCCGGGTCCATCGGCTTCGCGCACGCACCGATCAGCAGCACGAACAGGAGCCGGCTCATGACACCCTCGACGCGCCAGAGAGCGGGCCGCGGCTGGTCTCGTCGGTCAAGTCACCGAGCGCGTTCACGGACGAGAGTCCGAACGCGTGCAGCGCCGAGACGAGCACGCGCGTGGTTCGCTGGCCCGACGCGTCGATGACACGCCCCTGGTGGAAGTAGCCCTCGTTGGGTCTGCTGCCGCCCGCGACGATGAACGGCACCGGGTCGCGCAGGTGGTTTCCGATGGCCATCTCGGAGCCCCACACCACCAGCGTCTCGTCGAGCAACGAGCTGCCATCGGAGCGCTTCACCGCGTCGAGCTTTCCGAGCACTCCAGCGGCGAGGCCGACGAAGAAGCGGTTGATGGCGATCTTCTCGGCGCGGGTGCCCATGTGCATGACGGTGTGCACGCCAGTGGTCGGGTTGACGCCGGGGAAGCGGCGATCGGTGACGCTGTTCGCGTACTGCAGGCTCACCACGCGCGTGACGCCACACTTGAGCGCGAGCACCGCGAGCTCGGCCTGCAGCTCAGCCAGGGCAGGGAACTTCTCGTGCGCGTCGAGCTGCGAGTTGGTGAACGTGTGCTTCGTGAAGGCGCGATCGCACTGCAACGAGGAAAGCTCCGACAGCCTCGTCTCGAGTTTGCGCAGGCCTTCGGCGTGCGCGTCGAGCTTCTGCGCCGCGTCGGCGCCCGCGAGCGAGCGCACCTTCGAGAGATCGCCACGCACGAGATCGAGCACGCTGCGACGTTCGGCCTGCACCCGATCGAGCTCGGCCGGAGTCACCGCCGCTCCAAACAGCCGCCTGAACGCCGCGTTCGGGTCATCCTCGGGCTGCAGCTTTCCCGAGCGCGAGTAGATCATCACCGAGCTGTTCCCACCGGCGCCGAAGCCGACCTGGCTCTGCACGCCGAGCTCGAGTGACGACAGTGGAGCCGTACCCGCGAGCTTCTCGGCAATCAGCTGATCGAACGAAGGCGCGTTGCTGAACGCGTCGCCTTTCGTGATCTGCGCGCCGGTGAACATCGACGTCATGCCTTCGCTGTGCGCGGCGACCTCGTTGCGAATGCCCGCGCGAAGACCGTGCGAGATGAGGAGCCGCGACTTGAACGGCTCGAGCGCACCGAGCGTCGCGCCGAGCGACAACGCTCCGTTCACGACCTCGGGCTTCCACCCTGGCTCGAAGCCGTTGGGATGAAAGAGCACGAGCAGATTGCGCGGCTGCACGAAGGGCCCGGGCGCAGCGATGGCCTCGAGCACCGGCGTGAACGCCGACGCGAACGCGAGACGAGACAGCCCAGAGAGGAGCGAACGACGAGAGAAGGTCTTCATGGCTTTCGGGTCCGGAAGGCGTCGCTGGTGACGATGGCGACGAGCAGGTCGGGAAGGTTGCCGGTCGACGCGCGGAAGCGGGCCGAGAGCTTGTCGAGCTCGACCTCGTCGTCAGCGGTCTCTTTTCGACCGAAGGCGAACCGGTACCACTGGCGAACGGCGCAGTCGTGAACCCGCGGGCTCTTCGCGAGCTTCTGAATGAAGGCGACCGGGTCTTCCACCGGCCCGTCGAGGTCGGAGCCCGTCGTGATGGTGACGCGCGTGTCGATGGGCAGCTTGTCGTCGAGGTCCTTCGTCCTCCACGCGCCGACGGCGTCGTAGCGTTCGAAGAGCAGGCCGATGGGGTCCATCAAGCGGTGGCAGCCGGCGCACTGCGGGTTCGAGGTGTGCTGCTCGACGAGCTGCCGGCGTGAGCGTTGCCCCGTCGGGTCCACTCCAATCGGCGTGAGGTCGACGCCGGGCGGCGGGTTGCCGAGCTGCACACAGAGCAGGTTGGTGACGACGAAGAGCCCACGGTGCACCGGAGACGTCGTCGTGATGTTGGCCTGCGCCGCGAGCCAGGCTGGCTGGGTGAGAATGCCCGCGCGTTGGGTGGGGTCGAGTCCCGTCGGGAGGCCCGGCACGAACGAGGTGGGTGGATCGATGCCGTAGACCCGAAGGCTGGGCTCCTGCGCGAGGGTGAAGGGCGCCGACAGCAACGTCTCGAGCCGGCCGTCGCTGCGCCGAATCACCGTGTCGACGAAGGCCACCGTCTCGGCCTTCATCGCCTTGCGCGCTTCGACGGTGAAGAAGGGGTAGCGGCGCGAGTCCTTCTCGAGCGAGTCGAAGCCGCCGAGCCCGAGCCACTCGAGGTGAAAGCGCGCGAGCTGCCCCGAGGCGCGTTCGTCTCTCAGCATTCGCCACGCGTGATTCGCGACGCCTTCGGGCGTCGAGAGCTCTCCGCGTTCGGCGGCGTCGAGCAGCACGTCGTCGGGCCCCTGGTTCCAGAGGAAGAACGAGAGCCGCGTCGCCATGCCGGGGCCGGTGAGCTGCAGGCGCCCATCTGGGAGCGGTGTGCCCGGTTCGACGAGGTAGAGAAAGGACGGCGACGAGAGAATCACCTCGAGGCCCAGCGCCATGCCCCGCGCAAGCCCGCCGCCGTTGGCAGCACCCAGCCGGTACAGCGACGTCAGCGCCGTCTTCTCGTCGTCACCGAGCGGCCTTCGCCACGCGCGCCGGGCGATGGCGTGCAGCGTGGTGGTGCCGCAGAACTCGTCGCCCCTGAAGCGGTTGCAGCCAGAGACGAGCGCGTTCACGTCGGCGGTGGCCTTCGCGGCGAGGTCCTGCGCGGCCGTCGCGTACAGGTCGACCTGCATCGGAGAGATGGGCTGCGTCACGTTGGTGAGGAACGGACCGGCGAGCTCGTCGGCGGGGAAGCGCTGGGCCGGCGTCTCGGTCAACTTCAGGGTGGGGAACAGCGCGATGACGCTCGCGTGGTACTGCTCCCGGGTGAGGCGTCGGAGCGGGGCGGGCGTCGAGGCGCCTGACGAGCCGAGCACGCCGGGCATCGCACCGAGCCGCACCGGCGGCAGTTCATTCGACGGCGAACAGGCAGACGCG
>JAACJQ010000353.1 GCA_016879935.1 Archangiaceae bacterium
AAACACGGCTGGTGGAAACACGGCTGGTGGAAACACGGCTGGTGGAAACACGGCTGGTGGAAACACGGCTGGTGGAAACACGGCTGGCGGAAACACGGCTGGTGGAAACACGGCCGGTGGAAACGCGGCTGGCGGAAACACGGCTGGCGGAAACACGGCTGGTGGAAACACGGCTGGTGGAAACACGGCTGGTGGAAACACAGCGCCTGTTGCAGTCGTCGCAGGCCGCACGGCGGTTCGCGCGGGTTCGACCGCGAGGCTCGATGGCACCCGCAGCTTCGACCCGTCCGACGCGGGCCCCCTCTCCTACCGATGGGTCGAGCGCAGCGATGCGGGCGTCACCTTGAGCGTGAACGACTCGGTGCTCGCCAGCAGCCCCACCTTCGTCGCGCCCGCCACGCCCCGACTGCTCGCGTTCGACCTCTCCGTCACCAGTCAGAGCGGCACCGCGTCTCCATTCGCGTCCACCATCGTCGAAGTCCTCGCGCCGCCCGCCGCGCTGGTGAGTCCGAACACCGTGGTGATGCGCACTGGAACGAGCACGGTGCTCTCGGCGGCAGCCAGCTCCGATCCAACGGGCGCGCCGCTCACCTTCAGCTGGAGCGTCGCCTCAGGCAACGTGCAGCTCTCGTCGACGACTGGCGCCAGCGTGACCGTCACCGCCCCGTCGCTGCCCGAAGCGGCGCAGGTGAGGCTGGTGGTCTCGAACCCAGCGGTCAGCGCAGATCCGCTCCTCATTCCCATCGTCGTCTCGACCTCGGCCACGCCAGTCGCCACGGTCAGCGTCGGCCCGCCGCAGGTCGTCGGGATCGGCACGAACGTCACCATCACGGCCACCGCGAGCTCGACGAACGCGACCGAAGGCTTCACGTTCAACTGGTCGCAGACGAGCGGCGGTGGCCCGCTGGTTCTGGTCGGTCCCGCCTCGCCCACCGTCGGCTTCACCGCGCCAAACGTCACAGGTCGGCTCACCCTCACCGTCACCGCCACCGGTGATGCTGGCGCGGTCGGCATGGCCGTCGCCACCGTCGACGTCGAAGACGACGTGCAGCCGGTGCTGGTGTCGAGCGACCCGACCGACGCTCCCGGCGCCTCGGGAGGCTGGTATTCGTTGACGGCGACGTTCAGCGAACCGCTCGACCCCGCCTCGGTGAACCCGATGAACGTCTCGCTCCGAGAGGGGCTGTCGACGCCCGTCTCGGTCGACCTGCGCCTCGAGAACCAGGCCCGCACGGTGCGCATCACACCGCAGGTGCCGCTGATTCCCGGCGCGGCCTACACGCTCGACCTCGGCGCCGTCACCGATGCCTCACCTCGCAAGAATCCGTTCGCCGGGCGCGCTCTCGCCTTCAACGCGCGGCAACCCAGGTTCACCAGCTGGTCGTACGCGACGGGGACCAGCCTTGGCACGTTGGCGTTTCCCGGCCTGGCCGTCTCCTCCACCCAGGCCTGGGTGTTCAGCCGCGATTGGACGGGGACGAACCTGGGGGAATACGCCTTCGAGCCCAACTTCGCCGACGGCGGCGTGCTGCAGAACCGCATCGCGCTGCCCGGGGGCATTCCTGCGCCCGTGTCGTCTCGGCGCGGCGTGGTGGTCAACGACGTGCCCCACCTCTTGTGCCCCACCCCCATGTACCGAACGTTCTCGAGAACCAGCTCGAGCACCTGGAACTTCGTCGCCAGTGGGAGCGAGGCAGCGATTGCGTCCGATGGCCAGCGGCTCGTCGGGGTCTCCGAGAACTATGGCCCTCACTGGCTGACGTTCACGAGCCCATCGACGGCGCCCCTCGATGAACAGGTCGACGACTACCGCGGCTCGTCACCAGCCTGGGTTGGGCTCAACCCCGCGGGGCAGGAGGGCGCCTTCGCGGCTGCGGTCTCGGGCACGGCACAGTTCCTCGTCATTCCCACCACGGCCCGCTCGCTTCGGGCCTACCTGCGGTTCGGCTCGGGCTCGTGGCAGAACCTCACCAACGTCTCGGTCCTGCCGTCACAGGCCCGCGAAGTTCGCGCCACCTTCAACGGCTCGACCCCGATCGTCTGCTACGTGCACATTCCCGTCACTGGCAGACAGCTGAGCTGTTCGTCGTGGAACGGCTCGACGGCCTGGAACCACACGACCGACCTCGCACCCGGCACGGTCGAGAGCCTCGATCTCTTCACCCGCGGACAGCTCACCTGGCTCACGTTTGCTGCGGGCGGCCAGATTCAGGTGAAGTGGCTGCGGGTTGGCGCAGCTGGCGCGTTGAACGTCTCGATGTTGAATGGGCCGACCGGCGTCGCGACCTGGAGCACGCCGGGCAGACCCAGCTCGAACCCTGAGACCTTCGCGACCGCGAACGCCCTGTACGTCGTGTGGGAAGAGTACGCGGCCCCCTGGAATCAACTCGTGCTGCACAAGGTGGAGTAGCGGCAGAGCCCCGATTCGGGCTAGGGCTGCCGCGGGGCTCCACGGTGGCGTCTCTTTCGCCCGGAGCCCGTTCTGATCGACCTCTGTGAAGGCTGCGGCATGTGCTGCAACGGTACGTTGTTCAACTACGTCACGCTCATGCCCGACGACATGGCGAAGCTGAAGAAGTACCCGCAGCTTCGCTTCAAGGAGCGCAACGGCCAGGGCACCTTCAACGAGCCGTGCGTGCTGCATACCGGCAAGGGCTGCTCGGCCTACGACGATCGACCGGCGACCTGCTCGCGGTACGTCTGCGGCGTGCTGCTGCTGGTCGCCAAAGACGAGCTGACCGAGCTCGAGGCCGTGAACGTCATCAAAGAAGGCCGCGCGCTGGTCGACAACGTGAAGGAGCTGGTGCCCTTCGCGCCCGGTGAACCACTCGCCGTGAGCACGTGGGAAGCGGCGCCCGAGGAGTTCTCTGACGAAGCGAAGCTCGCGTGGGAGCGCACGGCGTACCACCTGCAGAAGTATTTCCTGCAGACCCTCAAGCCAGACCCCGTCGCGACGGACGACGTTCATCCCATTGCAGAAGGTGGAGTGACCACGGGGAAGCGGGTAGAGCGCGCGCATGCCCCGCCGCGTGCTCGTGCTTCATGGACCGACGCTGAACCTCGAGGCCGTGCTCGGCCGGCCCCTGCCGTCCCTCGACGAAGAGCTGGTGACGAAGGGTGAGGCGCTCGGCCTGACGGTCGAGACGTTTCAGGCGAGCGGTGAAGCGGCGTTGCTCGACGCGCTGCTCGAGAAACGTGAAGGGCTCGCCGGCGTCATCGTGAACCCCGCCTCCCTCGGGCCGGTCTGCTTCTCCATCGCTGATGCCGTCGAAGCGCTCGCCATTCCGTGCATCGAGGTGCAGCTGAAACACGACGCGAAGTCACGTGGCCGCAGCGCGCTCAAGCGCGTCGTCGAGAAGCAGTTCCACGGGCACGGCGTCGACGGCTACTTCAAGGCGCTCGCGTCACTCGCGAAGCTGGAACCGGCTCCTGTCGAGGCGACGGAAGAAGAAGCGACCGACGCTGATGAAGTCGCGACGCCGAGCGCACCGCCACGCGGAAAGACCATCGGCCGGCAGAAGCCTGCGCCGAGCGCCGCGCCTGTCGCTGCGAAGGGCAAGACCATCGGCAAGTCGATCGGCAAGGCCGAGAGCGCGCCTGCGAAGCCGAGTGCGGCAGGCACCATCACGCGTGCGCTGGTGCGAGATCAGATCACGGCGCGGCTGAAGAAGACGCTCAGCCCCGACGAGTTCGCGCAGTGGGCCCGCTCGCAGTGGGCGGCGATTCAGCGTGGCGTTCCAGCCGAAGATCCGAGGCTCGAAGACGTGCTGCTGCTGTTGTCGACGAGCGCGAAGGCCAGTGACCACGTCATCCTCTCCTACGCGGCGAAGCTCGAGTCATGACGCCTCCCGCGAAGAAGAAGACGCGCGCGCCGCTGGTGCCGCCGAAGAAGAAGGCACCGCTCTCGGCGCGTGGGCTCGCGATTCAGGTGATGTCGCGCGTAGCCGCGACCGACGCGTACCTGAACGTCGTGCTCGACACGGTGCTCGACGAGTTCCAGCCGAAAGACCCACGCGACGCAGGCCTGGTGACCGAGCTCTGCTACGGCGCGACGCGACGGCAGTTGGCCCTCGACTACGCGCTCACCACGGTGGCCGACCGCAAGCTCGAGTCCATCGAAGACAAGGTGCTCGCGGCGCTGCGGCTCGGCGCGTACCAGCTCTTCTACATGCGGGTGCCGAAGCACGCGGCCGTCGGAGAGACCGTCGACGCGCTGAAGTCCCTCGGCCTCGAGCGCGCCACCGGCTTCGTGAACGCGATTCTGCGCAAGCTGTCTGCGTTGGAGGCGCCTCCCCTGCCCTCGGGCGACGACGCGACGAAGCTGGCGGTCGCCGAGAGTCACCCCGAGTGGCTCGTGCGCCGGTGGCAGCGGCAGTTCGGCCCCGAGCGCGCGGCGTCGATGGTGAAGGCCGACAACGACCCTCCGAACGTCGTCATTCGTGCGAACACCTCGAAGACGACGCGTGACGAGCTGCTCGCACAGCTGCTCGACGTGGGCGTGAAGGCGCATGCGGCGTCGACGTCTCCCGTGGGCATCGTGCTCGAGAACCCGGGCCGCGTGGAGGACCTGTTCGGCTACGCGGAAGGGCTCTGGCAGGTGCAGGACGAAGCGGCGCAGCTCGTGGGCGTGTACGCGCAGCTGCCCGAGGGCGCGAAGGTGCTCGATGCGTGTGCGGCCCCGGGCGGAAAAGCGTGTCACGCGGCCGAGCGAAACCAGGTGCTCGCCATCGACGTGCACGCGAACAAGCTGCCGAAGATCGAGAGTGAAGCGCGCCGGCTGGGCCTCAAGGAGCGCCTCTCAAGTCGCGCGCTCGACGCCTCGAAGCTGCCTGACGATCTGGGAGAGTTCGACGTGGTGATGGTCGACGCGCCGTGTTCGGGCCTGGGCACGCTGCGCCGTCACCCCGAGCTGCGCTACCGGCGCACCGAGAAGGACTTCGCGGGCCTCGCGACGTTGCAGCGTGAGATTCTCGAGTCATGCCAGCAGCACGTCGCGCCGGGTGGGCTGCTCGTCTACGCCGTATGCACGACCGACCCGACCGAAGGCGCTGATCAGATCGAGCTCTTCCTGCGCAGCCACCCTGACTTCACCGCCGAGCCGCCACGCGCGACGGGCCTGCCGCTGGTGCAGGGTTACCTGCGCACGCTGCCCGGGCCCGAGGGCTTCGATGGCTTCTTCGCCGCGCGTCTTCGCCGCATGTACTGATCAGGGCCGCTCGACGAGCTCGACGCGCCGGTTCTTCGCACGCCCGGCTTCGTCACGATTCGTCGCGACGGGACTGTAGGGACCGACGCCAGCAGCTTTGAGCCGGCCAGCGTCGATGCCGCGACCGACGAGCGCCGCGACGACGGCCGCAGCGCGATCGCCCGAGAGCTTCAGGTTCACCTCGAGCGTGGCAGTACTGTCGGTGTGCCCGACGACGAAGAGCTTCAGGGCCGGGTTGTCTTTGAGCAGCTTCGTCACCTGCACGAGCGTGGGCTCCGACTCGGGCTTCACGACCGCCTTGCCAGTGTCGAAATAGATTCCGTACAGCGCGATCCTTCCCTCGGCAGCGAGCCCCTGCTTGAGCGCGGCAGCATCGGCCACGACCTCGACCTCGAGCGCCTTCGTCTCGACGATGACGAGCTCATAGATGGAGCCCTCGTTGAAGGCGCCGGCCTGCACGTACGTCTTCGCGCCACCCTTCTCGAACTTCGCGACGGTGGTGTTGCCCTCGGCGGAGAGAATCTTCGCGCCGGCCTTCTTCATCGCGCCTTCGTAGTTGCGCGCGATCTGCACCATCGAGAGCTGTCGGCCGCCGGGCTGTACCGTGTAGCCGATGCGCGTGAGCTTCCCTTCCCACTTCGCGTCGGCGGCGGTGCAGTAGGCGCAGTCGTAGGCGTCCCACTCCTTCTGCTCGTAGCTCGAGATGTAATAGCCGGGCATTCGCGAGAGCAGCGGGTGGTCTTTGCTGCCATCGAAGTCGCGCTCTTCGGCGACCGAGGGAACGGCGAAGACGAGCAACAGCGCAACAGCGAGTCGAGTCATGGGTGCCTCCTGGCACTGGCACGGTTCCACTCGTGGTGACCGCTCACAAGCGTCATGGAGGGCGCTGCTTGTCGCAGATCACGCCGTGAGTTCGTGGAGCGCAGCCAGCAGCGCAGGCTCGGTGCGCGCACGCGAGAGCAGGCCCTCCATCAGCTCACGCAGCGAGAGGTCCATGAGCTTCTCCTTGAGGTGCGAGAGCTCGGCTTCGGCGCGGCGGCGCTCCTGGTCGAGGTGCGCGAGGGTGACGGCGACGGTGTGTTTGCAGATCTGTCGGGTGTTGCCGATGGGGCACGTGCAGTCGAACGAGAGGCCGTCTTCGCGCACCCAGATGCGAACTTCGTACGGTTTGCGGCCGGTCTCGGCGGGCTTCACGATGCCGGCGAGCTCGCCACCCGCCGATTGCACGCCGAGCACGCGGCCTTCGCCGAAGCACTCTTCACCGCGGGCGAAGGTCTTGCCGCCGACGATCATCGCGAGGGTGTCACGGTGAAGCACGTGGGTGATGGGCACGGTCTGCATGGAGCGGCTTCTTACTCCGCGGCCTGACGCGTGTGCCCTGCTTCGACCGGCTCGACTCGCGACAGTGATGTCACGGCTCCCTCGGAGGCGGTGGCGGCACAGGCCTTGCGAAGGGCGCGCGCATGTCGAGGCGACCCTTCTTCACGGCGTGTCCCGTGTGCGAGTGCCATGTGAGGGCGCCGCTCATCGAGTTCCCCGAGCTGGTCTACGTGCGGTGCGGCGGGTGCGGGCTCATCTACAAGTCGGAGCAGGTGGAGCGGCTCGGCGTCGGCTACGAAGACGAGTATTTCAAATACAACCGCGCCGGGTTTCTCAAACGCTGGGCGCATCGCGTACGAAAATGCATGCGACAGTTGAGAGATTGTCTGGTGGTGACACCCGACGCGAAGGTGGTGGTCGATGTGGGGTGCTCTGCCGGCTACGTGCTCGAGGCGGGCAGGCGACTGGGGCTCGAGCCGATTGGTGTCGACATCTCGCAGTTCGCGGTGGGGTTGTGTCGCGAGAAGGGCTTTCGCGCCGAGCTGGGCAGTCTGTCGAGCATTCCGTTGGCCGATGAGTCGGTCGACATCGTGACGTTGAAGCACACGCTCGAGCACGTGCCCGATCCGCTCGCGGGGTTGAAGGAGTTGTTCCGCATTCTGCGGCCAGGCGGCTCGGTGCTGATCGTCGTGCCCGATGCAGACAAGTGGAAGATTGCGTTGATGCCGCGCGTAGGAAGAGACCTGCGACCCGAGCTGCGCGGGTGGCAACACCATGTCTACTTCTCGAGCAGCACGTTGCGGTTGGCGTTGGCGCGATGCGGGTTCGAGGTGATGCACGAAGACAAGGCGGTGTTCCGACGCAACGCGAACCCGATCGTCGAGTGGCCACGGTTCGCGATGTACTGGGTCACGTCGAAGCTGGGCCGGTTGCTCCGCCTGCGCCGCGAACTGCACGTCGTGTCACGAAAGCCAATGATGGGCTGAGTGGAGGCGTTGAGGCATCATGCTGCGCCCGAAGGCAACCGTGGGGTCTGATGAGAGTTCGAGCCCGAGCCCTGCTGCTCTTGCTCCTGGCTGGGGGCTGCCAGTGCTTCGTGCCTGTGTCTGAGGACAGCGGAGTCGTCATCGATGCCGGCGTCGTCGATGCGGGCGTCGTCGATGCGGGCGTCGTCGATGCGGGCGTCGTTGATGCGGGCGCCGTCGATGCGGGCGTCGTTGATGCGGGCGTCGTCGATGCGAGCGTCGTTGATGCGGGCGTCGTAGATGCGGGCGTCGTCGATGCGAGCGTCGCCGATGCGGGCGCCGTCGATGCAGGCGCCGTCGATGCGGGCGTCATCGATGCGGGCGTCGTTGATGCGGGCGCCGTCGATGCGGGACCGATCGTCACCTGTGCAACCGTTCGATGCGCGCCCTGGGCGGTCTGCGTCGAGGACGCAGGCGCCTCATGCATTCCCACCGTCAGCGCACTCCGGTTCGTGGTTCCCAGTTTCGACGCGTCAATTCCAATCGACACGATTCGGCTCTCGATCGCGGTCGAAGTCACCGGAACCGCAGACTCGATTCCGGTGAGTGGGGGCCTCAGCTCGACAACTGCAATGCGAACAGACGCGGGTCTCGCTGTGGGAGCGCTGTCGTTCGTCCAACTTGATGCTGGTCTGCTGTTCCTCACTGCCGGCTGGAGTGGAGGCCCGCAGACGACGACCGTGGTGAACGTTTTGCCAGTGCGAGCAATTGAAGTCGTTGGGCCAAATCCTCCAAGTCACGGCGTCAACACGGCTGAGTTCGAGCCGAACGACCCAGAGGGAAACGCCTGGCGACTCGACGACGTCGTGCCAATCCGAAATTGGCCCGACACGGTCGTAGCAGCCCGTCACGATTCCCCGGATGCGAGTACAGCGCTGCTTCGTGAAGGCGCGCCCTGCGACGGAGGCTGCTCGGGTTTCTATTTGCAGGATCTCGAGTTCAACGCCTTCCGAGACAACGTCGAACTTCGTGCCATCAGCGACGCAGGCTGGGAAGCCCGGCCCCAGCGAATCATCGTCACGCGCTGGCGTTGGCGCCGCGTTGTCGCTGGTGTCCCCAATCCCATCAAGGTTCAAACACCAGTCGTCGCCTACACGTTCAGCGCCAGTCGTGCGATCACGATTGGGACCAACGACACGGGCACGACGGGAAGGCTGGTCTTCGTCGACGCAGAGGGAAATCTGGAGCCAGGATGGGCGCCCCAATGGACCGCGGCGGTGACGGCCCCGATTGCCGGTTGCCTGCCCACAGTCGCGGGGTTCGATGGAGACGCCGGCTTCCTGAGCAATCCCAATTGGGAGGGATTCCGTCGACCAGGAGAGCGCTATTCATTGCTCGGCGCCGCAGACAACGTCTCAATCGCAGTCACCGAACAAGGCGACGTCATTTCGGTGGAGCACCAGACCGGGGTCTTTCCGCCGAATTTCGACTTCGGTAGATGCGGGTTCGACGGAGGCCGCCCCACGAGTCTCGCTGCAGGAGCCTACGCTGGACTCGTTTCCAGTTCAGGTGGTGAGATCTGTGAGTTCCTTTACACACCAGGAGGCGCAGGCTCGCTCGCAGTCCTGCCCGTCAGTGCATACCCCCGCGCGATCTCGGGACAGCCGCCGGCCTACGTCACACGGGCCGGAGTGCTGATCGAAAACTCACTTTTCGGGCGCAAAGAGACCGACGCGGGCGCTGCCGACACCTTGGTCTCGAACTTCGTCACCTATTACATCACAACGCCGACCCCACAATTCGTCGAAGTGCGAACCGCGTCTCTTGGCGCCGGTATCATTGAACGAATTCCACTTTTTTCCCGCATCACCGAACCCCCCGTCATGCGGAGCCTGTCCTCTGGCGAACAGCGGTTCTTCGCCGTCGACGACAACGGCCGCCTCATCGCCCTCGCTTCCTCGCCGCTGCGAACCCTCTGGTCCTGGGCTCCCGACGGAGGTCTTCCACTGAGTTCAGCGATCGGCTTCGCGCCATCCGCTACCCGGCTCGGCAGCCTGCTCATTCCCACAAGAGCGAGCGTGCTGAGCGTTGTCGCAAGTAAGGGCACGAACGTGGGGAACTGGAGCCAGTCGGGAGGAGACCCTGCCAACTGTGGGGGCGACGGCGTCAGTCCGTACTTCGACCTTCCTTGACCGCCGTCGTCAACCAACTCTCTGCGACAGGTTGACAAGGCTCGGATCCGGTCCTATCGCGCCGGAATTCCTCGTCTCTCTGGAGCCTCGCCACCCATGACGACCTTCACCGGCCACGGCCACACCGGCCATGAGCGCCCCACTCCGCCCGCCGAAATTCCGCTCCGCCACGACTGGTCCATCGCCGAAGTGAAAGCCCTCTACGAGCTGCCGCTGATGGACCTCGTCTATCGCGCACAGTCCGTCCACCGCGCGGTGTGGAAGGAGAACAAGGTTCAGCTCTGCAGCCTCCTCTCCATCAAGACCGGCGGCTGCCCCGAAGACTGCGCATACTGCCCCCAGGCCGCGCGTCACGACACCGGCGTGAAGGCCGAGAAGCTGATGCAGGTGAACGAGGTGCTGACCTCGGCGAAGGAAGCCCGCGACGCCGGAGCCACGCGCTTCTGCATGGGCGCCGCCTGGCGCGAAGTGAAAGACGGCCCGCAGTTCGACTCGGTGCTCGAGATGGTGAAGGGCGTCAAAGCCCTCGGCATGGAGG
This sequence comes from Archangiaceae bacterium, assembly GCA_016879935.1. Lineage (GTDB taxonomy): Bacteria > Myxococcota > Myxococcia > Myxococcales > Myxococcaceae > Xiheimicrobium. Next base: position 10,222 of record JAACJQ010000353.1, read on the forward strand.
CGTGCTGCACGCTCGGCATGATCTCCGAGACGCAGGCGAAGCGGCTCAAGGCTGCCGGCCTCGACGCGTACAACCACAACCTCGACACCGGCGAGAGCCACTACGGCGACATCATCTCGACGCGCACCTACCAGGACCGTCTGCGTACCCTCTCCTTCGTCCGCGACGCCGGCATCGAGGTCTGCTCGGGCGGCATCATCGGCATGGGCGAGACGGTCGATCAGCGCTGCGAGATGCTCGTCACGCTCGCGAACCAGGTGAAGCACCCCGAGTCGGTTCCGGTGAACGCGCTCGTCGCCGTCGAGGGCACGCCGCTCGAGAAGCAGAAGCGCGTCGAGACCACCGAAATGGTGCGAATGATTGCCACCGCGCGAATTCTGATGCCCGCGTCGATGGTACGTCTGTCGGCCGGTCGGCTGCAGATGAGCGAAGAGGCGCAGCTGCTCTGCATGCTCGCCGGCGCCAACAGCATCTTCTTCGGCGACCGCCTGCTCACGACCTCGAACCCCGAGTTCGCCGCCGACATGGCGCTCCTCGAGAAGGCCGGCGTCAAGCCGCTCGAGCCGTCCACCGACACACCGGTACAGCAGTAATCATGGGCCTCGTGGACGAGTGGAGCGCGCAGGAACTGAGCGCGCTCCAGGCGAAGGGGCTGGCGCGTCGGCTCGAACCGCTCGAGTCGGCGCAGGGCCCCGTCGTGCGCGTCGACGGGCAATCGCTCATCAACTTCTCGTCGAACGACTACCTCGGGCTCGCGAACGACGAGTCGGTGCGGCACGCCGCGAAGCTCGCGCTCGAGACGTTCGGCGTCGGCTCCGGTGCCTCGCGGCTCGTCGTCGGCGATACGACCGAACACCAGGCCCTCGAAGCCGAGCTCGCGCGCTTCGAAGGCACCGAGGCCGCGCTTCTGTTCAACACCGGCTACGCCGCGAACACGGCGGTGCTCCCGTCGCTCCTCGGAGCGCACGACCTCGTCTTCTCCGACGCGCTCAACCACGCCTCACTCGTCGACGGCTGCCGGCTCTCGAAGGCGCGCGTCATCATCTACCCGCACGCCGATGTCGCCGAGCTCGAGCGTCTGCTCGCAGTGCACCGCGGTCGTCGCCGAATGATCGTCACCGACACCGTCTTCTCGATGGATGGTGACCGCGCGCCCTTGAAGGAGCTCGCCCGTCTCGCGAAGACCCACGACGCTGCGCTCTACGTCGACGAAGCGCACGCGACGGGAGTGATTGGCGCGACCGGTGCCGGGCTCTGCGAGTTCGCCGACGTGAAGCCCGACGTGCGCATGGGCACGCTCTCGAAGGCGCTCGGGTCGAGCGGTGCCTACGTGGCCGGCTCGAAGGCGCTGCGCGCATTGCTCGTGTCGTCTGCGCGTCCCCTCATCTTCTCGACGGCACTCCCCGCGATGGTGGTCGCAGCGGCGAGAGCGGCGCTGATCAAAGCGAAGGAGCCGACGCTCCGCGCGAAGCTCTGGCAGCACATCGAACGGTTCGCCACAGGAGCCCGCACGCTCGGCTTCGACGTCGCGCCCGACTCCGCGATCTTCTCACTCGTCATCGGCAGCCCTGACTCCGCGCTCCGTGCGAGTGAACACCTGCGCGAGGCGGGCCTGCTCGTGAAGGCGATTCGTCCACCGACGGTGCCAGACGGAACCAGCCGCCTGCGCGTTTCACTCTCGGCCGCGCACTCGACACAGCAGGTCGACGCGCTCCTCGACGCGCTCGGGTCGTTGCCGAAAGAACGTCGCGCTCCACTTGTGCCGAAGCCCACCGACACGAAGCGCCTGCTCGCCGACGACATCGCGCACGTGTGGCACCCCTTCACGCAGATGCAGGTGTGGCCCGACGACTCGCCGCTCGTCATCGAACGCGCCGAAGGCAACTGGCTCATCGACACCGAAGGCCGCCGCTACCTCGACGCGATCTCCTCGCTGTGGGTGACGGTGCACGGCCACCGCCGCGTGGAGCTCGACGCCGCCGTGAAGGCGCAGCTCGACAAGGTCGCGCACTCCACCCTGCTCGGGCTCGCCTCGGTGCCCAGCATCGAGCTCGCGAAGAAGCTCGTCGCCATCGCACCCGAAGGCCTCAACCGCGTCTTCTATTCCGACTCCGGCAGCACCGCCGTCGAGGTCGCGGTGAAGATGGCGTACCAGTACTGGCAGCTCGCGGGCCGGCCGAAGAAACAACGCTTCGTCGCGCTCGCCGAGGCGTACCACGGAGACACCATCGGCTCGGTCTCGGTCGGCGGCATGGACCTGTTCCACGAGCGCTTCCGCAACCTGCTCTTCCCCGTCGAGCGCATTCCAACCCCGCACGCGTATCGCTGGAACGGCTCCGATGTGCTCGCCGACTCACTGGCCGCGGCCGAGAAGCTGCTGCGCGAGAAACACCAAGAGCTCGCAGGCCTCGTCGTCGAGCCACTCGTGCAGGGCGCGGCCGGAATGCTGATGCAGCCGAAGGGCTATCTCAAAGGCCTCGAGACGCTCTGCCGCAGGTACGACGTGCTGCTCATCTGCGACGAGGTCGCGACCGGCTTCGGCCGAACCGGAACCATGTTCGCCGTCGAGCAGGAGGACGTGCGCCCCGACTTCCTCTGTCTCGCGAAGGGCCTCACCGGCGGCTACCTGCCGCTCGCCGCGACCATGGCCACCGAGCGCGTGTACCAGGCGGTCCTCGGCTCGTTCGGTGAAGCGAAGACGTTTTTCCACGGCCACACGTACACGGGAAATCCGCTCGCGTGCGCCGCCGCCCTGGCTTCGTTGAACCTGTTCGAGACCGACTCCACGCTCGAACGCGTCAAGCCCGTGATGCAGACGTTGGAGCGCGGCCTCTCACGAATCGCGCAGCTGCCTCACGTGGGCGACGTGCGCCGCCGCGGCATGATGGTCGGCATCGAGCTCGTGAAGGACCGCGCCACGAAGCAGGAGTACGCGTTCGACGAACGCCTCGGCTTCAAGGTCTGTCTCGAAGCGCGCAAACACGGGGTGTGGGTTCGCCCACTCGGCAACGTCATCGTGCTCATGCCGCCGCTTTCGCTCACCGTCGCCGAGGCCGAGCTGCTGCTGAACGCCGTGGAGCAGTCGATCGTTCAGCTCACGCAGTGAAGATGCGACGCTGCGGTCGTGCCGACGATCGACACGAGCGCGCTCGCGACCCGGTTGCTTCAGGGAGCGCCAGGCGCACGCGAAGAGGTCGAGCGTTCGTTCGGCGTCGAGCTGCCCGCTCATCACTTCTCGATGTTGCGGCGACTCGCGAAGGAACACGGCGACGAAGCGCGGGGACTGGGCATCGTGCTCTCGCTGCTCTCCCGCTTCGCGCACGCGACCGATGATCTGCTCTACGAACGCCACGAGCTTCGCAGGGCCCTCGTGCATGACCTCATCGTTCGCTGGGACGATGCGGGCACAGGCAGGGTCACCATCGGCGTCGCGAAGACGTACGCGCGATCGATCACCGAGGCGTGGCCAGAGCTCGAGCCGTGGTCACGAACGCTCGAGAAGAACCGTGAACGACTGAACGCCTGGGCTCGCAAGTCTTCGGGAGCCACCGTCACGTTGAAGGCGCGGCCGGTCGAAGCGGTCGCCAGCGCTTACGACGAAGCGATGCTGCGCGCTGCCATCATCGCCGACCCCGACGCCGATGAACCGCGGCTCGTCTACACCGACTGGCTGATGGAGCGCGGTGACGTTCGTGGCGAGCTCATTCGTCTGCAGTGCGCAGCGCCGTCGTTCGAGTCTCGGCAGCGCATCAACGAAATCCTCTCCGCGAACTGGACGACCCTGGCGGGGCCGGCGGCGACCTTCACCACGCAGGCCTCGTTCGATCGCGGCTTCGTCGACCGCGTGACCATGACGATCGCGGCGTTCCTCAAACACGGCGAGGCGCTCTTCTCGACCGAGCCGATTCGCAGCTGGCGCGTCGACAACCCGAAGTTCACCGATCGCGAGCTCGAGCGGCTCGGCAGGGCTCCCGCGATGGAGCGGGTTCGCAGACTCGAGCTCGCACAACTGAACCCCGACGCGAAGCCACGCCGCCCGCTCGCTGCCCTCGCCAGGGGCACGACGTTCTCGAGCCTGAGACGCCTGGCGCTCGACTTCTGCGGTGAGTCTCCCGGCGATTGGGGCACGCTGTTCGGAACGCTCGCGGCGCCGAAGCTCGAAGCCGTGCACCTGCACTACAACCACGGCAGCGCTGAGCTGTACCGCGCGCTCGCCACGAACCCGTCGTTGAACGAGCTCCGCACGATTCAGGAGTACCGGTTTCGCACGCTCGATGGCGACGACGCTGCTTCGAAGACCGTCGACGCCTTCACCGCGCTCGCCCAGCACCGGCCGTCGCTGAAGCACCTCGAGACGTCGCAACTGGCCCACGTCACCGACGCCGCCCTGGCGCCCTTCTTCCAGCCAGACTCGGTCGTGAAGCTGGAGCACCTCTCCATCACCGGCGCCCGGCTCACCGACGTCACCGCGCGCACCATCGCGCAGTCGCCGAGCTCGCGCGCGCTCCGCGTGCTGCACACCCACAACGCGAACATCGGCCTCGAAGGCCTCGAGGCGCTGCTCTCGTCGCAGCACCTGTTCCAGCTCGAACGCCTCGCGGTCGGAAACTACGACGAGCAGCTCTGGCCGGCCGCACACGTCGCCCGATTCGCCGAGCTGCTCCTCGCGCTCCCTGCCACGTGGCGCCTTCACGAAGTCACCCTGCCCCGCGCCGCCAGCCTGCCAACGACGCTCGCGAGCGCACTGAACTCCAGGTTCACGGTGTCACTCTGAACGTTCCCGTCCACCTGACCGACTCGCTTCGCGCCGCGGGCCTCGCTACGGTGACGTCATGTTGCTCCCGCTCGCCCTGGCAGCCGTGCTGGCTCAAGCACCTCAGAAGCCCGCGACCAAAGACGTGAAGGTGATCAAGTCGAACCGCGCCGCGAAGTCCGTCGCGGCGAAGACGCAGGCCGAGCTCGACGCCGAAGCCCGCGCCGAAGATCTCAAGCTGCGCTGCGCCGACGACCCGGCCGCGTGCGACGGCGCCTCACCCGACGCGAAGTCGAAGGACCTCTCGGCCAAAGAAGAAGCGCTTCGTCGAAAAGAAGCAGAGCTTGCCGAGCGGGAAGAAGCGCTCCGCAAGAAGCAGGAAGAAGAGAAGGACGAGAAGGAGAAGGTCGAAAAGCAGCGCGCCGAGCAGAAGAAGCACGTCGAGAAGCAGGCGAAGCAGCTCGAGAACGTGATGCAGGGCCTCGGTGGAGCGCTCGCAGGCGAAGAGTGAGCTCGCGCGGGTGGTGAGCGACCCGCACCAAAATCGCGACCCGTGAACGCCCACCATCGCAGCGTGGGTTGCACGTGGATCCCACCTTGCAGTGACGACCATTCGTTGGGCGGACCCTCCCCCGCCCCGTGGAGTCACACATGGCTGGCGAAACCGAAAGACTGTCGGAGCAGCTGAACGCGGCTCGCCTCGAGCCCGTGCTCGAGCGGCTCTCGCACCACGCCGAGCTCTCGCCTGATCAGCGCCGCTCGTTCGACACCTGGGCGCACTCGATGATCGAGCGCATCGTTCACCCTGCCCACGCCGGCCTCGCCGGCTATCGCGAAGCCCTCGAGTCGGTGCGCCGCGAGTTTCGCGCCGTGCACTCGGGCGTCGCCGCGGGCTGGCTCACCCAGGGCCACATCGACGAAGAGCTGGTGTGCCGCCGCGCGTTCCTCGGGCACCTCATCGATCTCGTCGGGCCGCTCGTCGGCCACGAGCCGATTCCCCAGCAGCGCATCGTGAAGGCCGCTGCATGAGCGCGCTCGACCGCTTCCACGCGTCGTGGCCTCGCGGGGTGAGCCCGACCGTCGTCGAGCACTTCGCGGGCGCGGCTGATCACGTCGCTCCGGCCATGTCGCTGTGGAGTGGCGCCGAACGCATCGCCTCGTCGTTGTCGTCCATGGGCCTCGTCGCCGGAGATCGGTTCGGCTGTTCGCTGCCTCCAGGCATTCGCTGGGCGCAGACCTTCGTCGCGTGCCTCATGCGCGGGCTCGTCTTCGCGCCGATTCCTCCGGGTCAGAAGCCGGGCCTCGGCCTGCGCGCGCTGGTCGACGAGAGCGGCAACTTCACGATGGCGACCGAGGCGCCTCCACGCCTCCAGGGCCCCGGCGCCGTCAGCCTGCGCGAAGGCCGCACGTGGTCGTTGGATGCCCTCGACGGCGTGAGCACGCAGCTCACCGAGCGCCAACACGTTCGTGCAGGCGCGCGTCTCGTCTCGGAAGCCCCCTGGTGGGAGCCATCGGGTTTGTGCGCCGCCTGGCTCGGCCTCTCGCTGGGCTGCGAGCTGCACGTCGGCCTGTCTGACGAAGAGCTGCATCGCCTCGGGCCCGACGTCGTCTGCGCTCGCAGCGGCCACGTCGAGCGCCTGATGAACTGGGTTCCTGCGGCGCCCACCGGTCTTCTGGTGGTCAACGGAGAGGCCTCTGCCACCGATCGCGCCGTCGCTGATCGCCGAGGGTGGAAGCTGGTGTCGTTGGCCCTGCCTGCCTGAACCGACACCTGCGCGTCGAACTGAAAACCCGTGAAGCAATGCTTCTGGGCGCGACAGTGAAAAACACCTGACATGCCGCGTTGGCCCATGGTACGGCGCGCGCGTCTCCACTCGCCTTCAGGAAGCCTCGACACCATGCAGATCCGCGCCGACGAAATCAGCCGCATCCTCAAGGAGCAGATTCAGGACTACGGCAAGCAGATGACGGTTGCCGAGACCGGCACCATTCTCGCCGTCGGTGACGGCATCGCTCGCGTTCACGGCCTCGACTCCGCGCAGTCGGGTGAGCTCGTCGAGTTCCCCAACGGCACCCGCGGCCTCGTGATGAACCTCGAGGAAGACAACGTCGGCGTCGCCATCATGGGTGACTTCAAGGCCATTCGTGAAGGCGACACGGTCAAGCGCACCGGCCAGATCGCCCAGATTCCCGTCGGCAAGGCGCTGCTCGGCCGCGTCGTCGACGCCCTCGGCAACCCCATCGACGGCAAGGGCCCGATTCAGTCGACCGACATGCGCCGCATCGAGCTGAAGGCGCCCGGCATCGTCAAGCGCAAGGGCGTGCACGAGCCCATGCAGACGGGCATCAAGGCCCTCGACGCGCTCGTTCCCGTCGGCCGCGGCCAGCGCGAGCTGATCATCGGTGACCGCCAGACGGGCAAGACCGCCGTCGCCATCGACGCGATCATCAACCAGAAGGGCCAGAACGTCTTCTGCATCTACGTCGCCATCGGCCAGAAGCAGTCGACGGTCGCGCAGGTCGTCGACAAGCTCGCCCGCTACGGCGCGCTCGAGTACACGGTCGTCGTCGCCGCCAGCGCGGCCGACCCCGCCCCGATGCAGTTCTTCGCGCCGTACACCGGCTGCGCCATCGGCGAGTACTTCCGCGACAACAAGATGCATGCGGTCATCATCTACGACGACCTCTCGAAGCAGGCCGTCGCGTACCGCCAGCTCTCGCTGCTGCTGCGCCGCCCGCCTGGTCGTGAGGCGTACCCGGGCGACGTCTTCTACATCCACTCCCGTCTGCTCGAGCGCGCCGCCAAGCTCTCGGACGCCGAGGGTGCTGGCTCGCTCACCGCGCTGCCCATCATCGAGACGCAGGCCGGCGACGTGTCGGCCTACATTCCCACGAACGTCATCAGCATCACCGACGGCCAGATCTTCCTCGAGACCGACCTGTTCTTCGCCGGCGTTCGCCCGGCCATCAACGTCGGCCTCTCGGTGTCGCGCGTCGGTGGCGCCGCGCAGATCAAGGCGATGAAGCAGGTCGCAGGCTCGCTGAAGCTCGACCTCGCGCAGTACCGCGAGCTCGCCGCCTTCGCGCAGTTCGGCTCCGACCTCGACAAGGCGACGCAGGAAGTGCTCGCCCGTGGCGCGCGCCTCACCGAGCTGCTCAAGCAGCCCCAGTACGAGCCCCTCACGGTCGCCAAGCAGGTCATGCAGCTGTACGCGGGCACCAACAAGGACGACGCCGCGAAGCGTGGCTGGCTGCGTGACATCCCCGTCTCGGACGTCACCCGCTGGGCGAAGGAGTACCTCGAGTTCGCTGCCGCGAAGTACCCGCAGATCGAGCAGAACATCGCCGCCGAGAAGCAGCTCACCGACGCCATCAAGGCCGACCTGAACAAGTCGATGACCGAGTTCAACGCTGGCTTCCAGAAGACGCCGGGCGCGAAGATTTAAACCGCCTGCCGAAGGGCCGAAGTCGCAACGGGTCGTCCGGGCAACCGGGCGGCCCGTTTGCTTTCCGGCAGGTGGCCGGCGCTTTGCTCTCCAGAAAGCCCAGCGATTGTCGGCAGCCGCAACGGCGCGAGAGGTGGCGAGATGGAACTCGGTGACATGCTGGCGGAGGCGGTCCGAAAAGACTCGATCCGGGTTCCGCCGTACCCGATGACGGCGATGAAGCTGCAGCAGGTGCTCTCGAAGAGCGACTACGCGCAGAGCGACCTCGTCAACGCCATGCGCACCGACGCGGTTTTCACCGGCAACCTGCTGCGGCTCGCGAACTCACCCTTCTATCGCCGCGGAGAGGCCGTCACGTCGTTGCAGGTCGCAGTCGGCCGCATCGGCGCCAAAGAGCTCACCCGGCTCGCCATGGCCGCCACCGTCACCCAGGCCTCGAGTGGCGCAGGCCCGCTCGCGCAGCTTCGTCGCGGCCTGTGGCGCCAGTCGCTGAGCGCCGCCCTCGTCACCGAGGCGCTCTCGAAGGTCGATGGGGCCGACGGCGGAGAGGGCTTCGTCGCCGGGCTGCTCCACGACGTCGGCAAGCTGCTCGTCGTCGGCAGCATCGAAGACGCCATCGCGAAGGGGGCGTCACCAGACTCGGCCGCCATCGCGCGTGCCCTCGAGAGTCAGCACCTGGCGCTCGGCCGCGTGCTCGCAGCACGCTGGCAACTGCCCGAGGCGCTCGTCACCGTCATCACCCGCCACCACGAAGACCCGCTCCCCGATGCGCTGACGAAGCGGGTGGCGCTGGCTGATCGCATCGTCGACGCGCTGGAGCAGCAGGCGACCCTGACGACGAACGACCTCTCGGCGCTGACGGGCCTCGCGGCGCCCGCGTGCGAAGCGCTCGCCCAGATGCTCCCCGGCATACCCGCCACCATCACCGCGTTCGAGACCGAGTCGGTCGAGCCCGAACCCAGCTCGACGGGAGCCTTCACCACGCCGTTGCCCGCGATGGCGCCGAAGCCTGGGCTGCGCGAGGTGGCGTTCAGCGTCGAGCTCAAGCGCGCCAACAAGCCACTGCACGTCGACGTCTGCCGTGCCGACGCCACGACGTTCTCGGGGCTGTCGAGAGAGGCGCTCGAGCCCAATCGGCTGCTCGAGTTCGAAGTCGTCGGAGCGTCGATGAAGGTATGGGCCGTGGTGCAGCGCGCGCGGAAGATCGGAGAGCTCTTCGACCTCGAGTGTTCGCTCTACGCCGCCTCGCCCGAGATCGCGCGCGCGTGGCAGCAGCTGCTCGAACGCTCCGTCGTGCGCCCTGCCGCCTGAGCGGTCACTCTTCGCCGAGCTCGGCGATGAACTCCTCGCGTGTGGGCAGGCCCTTTTTCTGCAGCACGCGCAGCAGCGCCCAGAAGCGGCGCTCCATCGTCTCGACGTCTTCTTCGCCCTTGAGGCCGAAGAGAAAGTCGAGGTCCTTCGAGACAGCCGCGTCGAGGCGCTTCTTCGGTGCGGGCTGGGCGGCTTGCGCCGGAACCTGCACGTCGGGCGGCAGCTGGTTGTGAATCGAGATGATCTCTTCGCCCATCACCACGGGCTCGTCCTCCTCGACGGGAGAAGGAATGAGCCGCACGGTCGCGGCGCCGGGTTTGCCTCCGGGCACGGGCGACGCCGCGCTCGCAGTGACCTTGTGGTAGTAGCGCAAGATCGCCTCGCGCACCTGCGAGTGCGTCGCCACGCACGGTGACGGCTTGAGCCCCGTGGTGAACTCGACCTCGTCGATCGCCGCCTGGTTCAACGGGTCGCTCATCGCGAGTACGATGCGCTTCGTCGTGGTGCCCTTGCCGTCGATGCCGAAGGGAAACACCTCGTGGTTCTCGCAGAAGCGCGCCCGCAGCATGTGCACGGCGCTCCAGTCGACCTGCACCTTCGACAAGTCGACCGCGGGAAGGCCGAGTGAGACCGCCAGCGCGCCCGCGAGCTGCGCCTCGGTGAGCACCCCCTGCTGAATGAGCGTGATGCCCAGGCGCTGTCGCGTGCGCTTCTGCGCGAGCAGCCCCGACTCGAGCTGCTCTTTGCTGATCACTTTTCTTTCGAGGAGCAGTTCGCCGATTCGCTTCCGCGACATGCGCCAACGTCTCGCATTTCCGGGCGAGCTGATCCACCCCGGGCCGTTTTTCTCTCTCAGCTTTCGCGAAAACCGATGCGCGCGGCGGGTGGGTGAAGCCCAGCTTTCATCGGCATTTATCCTGCCTTGACACCCTTTTCCGCAGGCGCTTATGGTGCGCGCGATTTTCGGACAGGTCCTGATCCGAAGACAGTCAATCAACAGGGGACACTGGACACTGGTTGGAGGCTTTCCCGCAATGACTCTCGCATCGCTGATTCCGCTCGCAAATGAGGCCGCTGGTGAAGGTGGAGACGCCAGCCTTTTCGCCCGTATCGCTGACGCATGGGTTGAAGGTGGCTGGGGTATGTACCCCATCGCTTTCTTCTTCGTGATCGGCCTCGCCATCACGGTTGAGCGCGTGATCGTGTTGTTCTTCGGCGCCGCCATCAACAAGGACGGCTTCCTCCGCGGCCTGAAGAAGCACATCTACGCGGGCGACCTCGACAAGGCGATCAACTACGTCGCCGGTCAGAAGCCCACGCCGCTCACGAACGTCGTGAAGTCGGGCCTGATGAACGTTCCGAAGGGTGAAGAGGAAGTTCAGGCGGCGCTCGACGAAGCGGCGCTCCGTGAGAACCCGAAGCTCGAGGCTCGCTCGGGCTACCTCGCCATGCTCGGCAACGCGGCCATGCTCGCCGGTCTGCTCGGCACGGTCGATGGTCTCATCGGCTCGTTCAAGGCCGTCGCGCACGCTGCGCCCGCCGACCGCGCGACGATTCTCGCCGGTTCGATCGGTGAAGCCATGAACTGCACCCGCTTCGGCCTCATCGCCGCCATCCCCCTCCTGATCTTCTTCTCGGTGCTCAACGGCCGCACCCAGTCGCTGATCAACGACATCAACGAGACCTCGGTCGCGGTTTTGAACCTGATCGTCCAGAACAAGGACAAGTTCAAGAACCTGACGGTCCCGGCTCAGGCCGAAGAGTAAGTCGTTCGCTGCCCCGAAAGGGCAGTGTCCCCAGACGGCCGGGAGGAACCATTCCCGGCCGTCACTGTCTTGAAGCCCGTTCTGACTTTCATGCAGTCGATGTCACCGCAGCAATGCCGGTGACCTGAAGGAGTTGACCATGGCCGGCGGTATGGACCTTGGCGGTGGTGGAAAAGGCGGCAAGAAGCCCCTCGACACCAGCATCAACCTCGTCCCGTTCATCGACCTGATGGCCGTGACGATCGTGTTCCTCATCATGACGGCCGTGTGGACGCAGCTTGGGCGTCTGCAGGTGTCGCAGTCGGGGCAGTCGGCGCAGGAAGAGCAGCCGCAGGAAAACAAGCCGCCTCCGCCGTCGCTGCTCATCACCGAGAAAGAGCTCAAGCTCTCGGTCGGTGGTCTTCAGTACGACCCGATTCCCGTCATCAAGGACGAGAAGGGCCGCATCGAGCTCAAGAAGCTCGTCGAGAACCTCGGCAAGGTGAAGGCAGAGCAGCCTGACCAGGTCTCCATCACTCTCCAGACGGAAGACGGCGTGCTGTACGACGACCTCGTTCGCATCATCGACGCCGTCATTGGCGCTCAGTTCCCCAGCGTGTCGGTCTCGCCGGCCTCCAGCAGCTGAAGAAAGACAACGACCATGGCCATCGAAGCCCCCGGTAAGCGGTACGGTAAGCGCCTGCAGCACTCGAAGATCTTCGGGCACGGCCTGCACGGCCCCAAGAGCACCAACGCCGACCTGAACGTGACGCCGCTCGTCGACATGTTCGTCATTCTCGTGCTCTTCCTCGTCGCGAACTTCTCGGCGACGGGCGAGATCCTCTCGATGTCGAAGGACATCGAGCTTCCCGAGGCCTCCAACACGGACGAGCTGCAGCTCGCGCCCGTCGTGCAGGTCTCGAAAGATCAGGTCATCGTCTCGGGCACGTCGGTCGGTCGCGTCGACGACCTCACCCGTGAGGACTACCTCAACATTCCCGCGCTCGAAGAGAAGCTGCGCGACATGAAGAAGCAGTTCGAAGACCTGCACAACGCGGCGAACGACTCGGGCTCCTTCAAGGGAGACGTGAACATTCAGGCCGACAAGAAGGTGCAGTTCCGCATCATCAAGCGCGTGATGTTCTCGTGCGCTGCGGCGGGCTACGGCAACATCGCGTTCGCGACGATGGCGCCCAGCAAGTCGGGCTCCGACGCCACGGCTTCTCGCGAGTAAGTCGCATCGAGTCGTTCATCGAACGGGCGCTCCTGGAAACGGGGGCGCCTGTTTCGTTTCTGGAGGGCTCGGTGCTATGCGCGCGCTCGCACATGGACTCCATCGTCGACCTCGTTCACACCATGCTGGGCTGGCTGCGCGACCCTGGCACCCTCATCGAGGGGCACTCGACCCTCTACGCGTACGGCATTCTGTCGCTGGTGGTGTTCCTCGAGACGGGCGCGCTGGTGGCGTTCCTGCCCGGAGACTCGCTGCTGGTCGTCGCCGGCACCTACGCAGCGGCTGCTGCGAACAACCCCGACGCGAAGCTGCAGATCAGCCTGCTGCTGCTGAACCTGTGTCTGGTGCCTGCGGCCATCATCGGCGACGCCACTTCATACTTCATCGGCTCGCGGCTGGGCTCGGCGCTCTACAACCGGCCCGACTCGCGCTTCTTCAAGAAGGCGCACCTCGAGGCGGCGCGCGCGTTCTACGAGAAGCATGGTGGCAAGGCGATCATCATTGCCCGCTTCATGCCGCTCGTTCGCACCTTCGTGCCGGTGGTGGCTGGCGCCGCGAAGATGCCGTACCGCCGCTTCGCCACGTTCAACATCGTGGGCGGCGCGGCGTGGGTGATGTCGATGACGGTGATGGGCTACGTGCTCGGCCAGCTGGTGCCGAACATCGGCAAGCACGTCGAGAAGGTGATCATCGTGGTGGTGTTCCTCTCGATTCTGCCGGGCATCATCAGCTACTTCCGCCGCGACAAGACGCCGCCGCCGTCAGCGCCCCCCGCCGAGGCGCCCAAGCCCGCCTGACCGGTCGATTGTCGGGAGAAGGGGTGGCATCACCGCCCCTCCAGCAGTTACGGAGCACCTCGTGCGAGACGCGCTCGAGCGGGTGAAGGCAGCGGCCCAACGGCTGAAGGTCTTCCCGCTCCCCTCGGCGGTGCTGTTGCCTGGCGGCATCATGCCGCTGCACATCTTCGAGCCCCGCTACAAGGCGATGCTCAAAGACGCGATGGACACCGACGGCGTCTTCGCGATGGCGCAGGTCGTTCCAGGCCAGGAAGACCACCTCGCCGGCAAGCCCGAGCTCGACCCGATGCTGTGCGTGGGCGTGGTGTCGGTGCACGAGCACCTCGAAGACGGCCGCTCGAACATGGTGCTGACCGGTGTGTGCCGTGCGCGAATCGTGACGGAGCACTCGCAGTCGAAGGCCTACCGCGAGGTCGTGGCCGAGGTGTTGCCCGATGCGCCGTATGAAGGCGAAGAAGAGGCCGCGCTCCGGTCGGCCATCTTCGAGCTGATGGCCCGTGTGCCGAACGAGGTCGGTCAGCGAATCGCGCAGGTGACGACTGGCGCCCGAGGTGGAGCCCTCGCCGACATCATCGTCGGAAGTCTGGTGTCGGACCCGGAGCGGCGCTTCGAGGTGCTCTCGCAGCTCGACGTGCCAGCCCGATTGAGCGCGGTGACCAGCGATCTCATCGAGCTCGCCAGCCGCATCAAGCCGCCGCGCAAACCAGAGGGCTTGCTGAACTGACGCTGGCCTCGGCTACGCCGAGCGGAGCGCTTCGACGCTTCGCGAGCGTCAGCATCAACCTGCTCGCCGGTCTGGGCGACGAGGTGCCGTCTCGAAATCGAGCCTGCTCGAGGCCGGGTCGCCCATCAACTCGCTCGTGAAAGTGGCCCGAACCGAGCCTGCGTCGGAGTTCACGATGAAGGTCCACGCACTGCCTCATCAACTGGCTCGTGACTGGATCCAGGCTGATGGGCCCGAGTCGGAATTCACGATGAAGACGGCTGCGAGTTCGACACCGTGTCACTCAACTGGCTCGTGAGTGAATCCATGCCGGAGGCGTAGCGAGCTCGGCCACCACAGTGGCCGCATCGGCTGGCTCGTGAGTGAACTCAAAGGCTGGTGGACTCGCGAGCCTTCGTCGCAATTCGCGATGAAGACTCTGCGAGCTGGTCCACGAGCACAGGGGCAACATCAACCGGCTCGCGAGTGAATCCAGGCTGCGGGCCCGCGACGCGCGTGCGTCGCATCTCACGATGAACCGTCCACGAGCACGGCGACCGCATCAGCCACCTCGTGAAGCGGAGTCGACGCGGCCGTTTCGTCCGGGTCCACGATGAAGACGGCCACCTCCACGCCCCACGCATCGAGGACTTCAGGCGATGTGCGCAACGCGCGGGGTCGGCAGCGCTTTGGGCGTGCGGCGGGCCTCGACGGGAATCTCGACCGTGAAGCACGCCCCCTGCTCCGTGGGCGTCAGCGAGAGCTCGCCGCCCATCGCCCGCACCATCTCCCGCGACATCGCCAGCCCCAGACCCGTGCCTTTGCCTGGCGGGTTGGTCGTGAAGAACGGCTCGAACAGGTGCTCCTTCACCTCGTCACTGATGCCCGGCCCATTGTCGGCCACGTCGACGGCGACGCCCTTCGCGGTGCGGCGAAGCGTGACGACCAACCGGGGCTCCTTCACCCGGCCCTGCTGCAGCGCATCTGAGGCATTGACGAGCAGGTTCAACACCACCTGCACGAGCTTGCGGTGGCTCGCCTTCACCAGCGGCACCGTCGAGAGGCCCTTGCAGTCGACGAAGGCGCCGGGCGGCATTCCCACCGAGGCCAGGCGCAGGGCCTCTTGCACCACGTCGGCCAGATGCACCTGCTTGCCGCCGTCGGACTCGTCGCGTGCGAAGGCCTTCAAGTCGGAGACGATCTGCCTGATGCGTTCGATGCCGAGCTGGGCCTCGGCGAGCACCTCTGCTGGTGGTTCGTCACCGAGCACACCTCCGTGAACGAGGTGCTCCCGCACGAGCCCGACGTTCGAGCTCACGAACGCGAGCGGGTTGTTGATCTCGTGCGCCACGCCCGCCGCCAGCTGCCCGACGAGCGCCATACGTTCGGCTTGCGCCTGACGGCGCTCGGCGGTCTGCAGCTGCTCGTTTCGCGAAGCCTCGCGCTCGAGCTCGGCCTTCCGCTGGAGCGAGTACCCAAAGGAGCACAACGCAGCCAGACCGTTGACCACAAAGCCAGAGACGACGAACTCGACGAGCTCGCCCTCACTCAACGGCAGATCGCCACGCGCGAGCAGCGCCGAAACCCCGCCCGCCAGCGCGGCGGCGACCACGACACGCACCTCGTCGAAGAAGATGATGCTCACGACGAGCGGCACCGAGCAGATGGTGAGCAACAACGTATAGGGCCGGGTGTCGGTCATCATCGACGGCACGAGGACGATGAAGAGCGCGGTGACGGCGACGGGGCTCCAGCGCCGAACGAGCAGGCCCGCCTTCCGCTCGACGAGCACCAGCGCGATCAACATCGCGGCGGCGCCGAGCTCCCACAGCGCACGAAGCGGCCCCAGCGTTCCCATCATGAACTGGAGCACCGAGAACACGCAGCCCGAGAGGGCGCCCAGGGTGAGCACCAGCTCTCGCATCGAGCGCATGGGCATGGAGCGAACCATCACGCCACCAGTCTTCCCGGAACGGGCGTCTCTCCCGTCACCACGGCCATTCGCAACATCACCAGGAACCGCGCACCACCACCCGGAGCGCTGGCCGCCCGAATCGACGCGCCGAAGCCGGCCAGGTACTCCCGCGACAGCGCCAGGCCCAGGCCGGTGCCCTTTCCCGGCCCCTTGGTGGTGAAGAACGGCTCGAACAGCCGCTGCTGAACCTCGTCGGTCATGCCTGGCCCGTTGTCTTCGATCGAGAGCACCACCCCATCGTCGGTGTGCTCCGTACGCACGGTGATGAACGGCCTCGAGGTGCGGGCCTCCTCGAGCGCCTCCCCCGCGTTGACGAGCAGGTTCAGCACCACCTGCGAGAGCTTTCGTCGGTTGGCACGAACGAGGGTGCCCCGGTGGATCTCGACGACGGGCTTCATGCCAATGGGGAGTCGCACCGAGGCCAACCGCACGGCGCCATCGACGAGGTCGCGCAGGTCGACTGGCTCGATCTCGTCTTTGCCTTCGCGCGCGAAGGCCTTCAGGTCGGCGACGATCTGACAGATGCGCTCGATGCCGGCGGTGGTCTCGTCGAGAATCTCGTGCGCTTCGGCCTCGGGGAGCGGCTCGCTCGCGAACAGGTCTCGCCTGAGCACTCCGACGTTCGCCTTCACGTACGCAAGGGGGTTGTTGATCTCATGGGCGACGCCCGAAGCCAGCCTTCCGACGATGGCGAGCCGCTCGGCGTGGGCCCGCCGCGTCTCCGACATGCGCAGGGCCTGACTTCGCTGCTGCTCTGCTTCGAGCTCGAGCCGCCGCACGGAGCGCAGCCAGGCCGAGGTGAGCGCGAGCATGGCGGCCGTGGCGATTTCGCCGAAGATCACGCCCGCCATCTGCAGCACCGAGAGCCCCGACCACGCGAACCACGCCGTCACCGAGATCAACCCGGCGACGAGCACCGAGCTCACGATGACGAATTGATCGAAGAAGAGCACACAGAGCACGACCGGCAGGAGCACCAGAGTCGCCTGCTCGGCTGGCCCTGAGCCCTCGAGAAAGAGCGTGACGGGACCCGAGAGGGTCAGCAGCACGGGAATCACGGCCCAGTGCCCGATCGACTCGCCCTCACGGCGCAGCATGGTTCGTGCGAGCCACGCGACCAGGGCCGGGCTCGCCATCTGCCACAGCGCCCGCCCGAGCCCGATGTGACCGACCGCCAGCTGCGCGAGGCTCAAGGGAACCGCCACCGCAGCGCCCACCAACAGCAACAGCAGGCGTCGCGCGTTGATCAGCGCAGAGGGCGACGGGAGCGAGCGGGAGAAGATCGACACCACCCGGGTCCTGTGCAACCCCTGATCCGCGTGCAGGGGCGCAACTGATCAGGGAATGACCTGAGTCATCGTCGACGATCGGGTCACCAACGACCCGCAGCTCAGCCCCGCGAAAGCACCTGAAACAGGTCTGTGATTCGGGCTTCGGCGCGAAGGGTGGCGCGAAGATCGACGGTCGCGGCGATGGAGTCACCCTGCCGTTCGAAGCGCACCCACTGATCGACCTTCAGCTTCGGCAAGAGCGCGCGAGGCACGGCGACAGCCCGCCCGCCGAAGTCGAGCGAGACGTGCGTGGTGGAGACGGCCTCGACCCGCCGAAACGCCGCCTTCTGCCACCCGAACAGCTCGCTCGAGCTCACACCTGCATCGGCCAGAACCGACGCCAAGCTCTTTGAATCACTTGGCTTCTGTGACGTGGCCGACGTTCTCGTCACCGGCCGATCTGGTCTCACTGCAGGCATGCCGACATTGTCGTACCCCGTTCCCACGAAGTTGCGCGGTGCGCCATCAACCGTGCTACGCGCGCCGCATGTCGGAGGCGTGGAACGAGTCCGTCGGAGCCGAAGCCGATCGCGAAACGCTCCACGACGACGCCGACCTCAACCGACCCGAACGACCATGACCGAACAGAATGCCGCCGCGCCCGCCCCGAAGAAGCAGAACGACAACCTGAAGCTGCCGACGCGGGCCGAAGATTTCTCTGGCTGGTACAACGACCTCGTCAAGCGCGCGAAGCTCGCGGACAACTCCGACGTTCGCGGCTCGATGGTGATCAGGCCGAACGGCTACGCCATCTGGGAGAACATGCAGCGCGTGCTCGACGGAATGTTCAAGGACACGGGCCACCAGAACGCCTACTTCCCGGTGCTCATCCCCGAGTCGTACCTGGCGAAAGAGAAGAAGCACGTCGCCGACTTCGCGCCGCAGGTGGCCGTCGTCACGCACGCCGGTGGCAAGCCGTTGCCCGAGGGCGAGCGCTACGTGATTCGCCCGACGTCGGAGACCATCATCAACCGCAGCTTCACCAACTGGGTGCAGAGCTATCGGGATCTGCCGATTCTCATCAACCAGTGGGCGAACGTGATGCGCTGGGAGATGCGCCCGCGCCTGTTCCTCCGCACGACCGAGTTCCTCTGGCAGGAGGGCCACACCTGTCACGCGACCGAGGCCGACGCGACGGAAGAGACGCTCAAGATGCTCGACGTCTACGAGCGCTTCGCCGAGGACTACATGGCGATGCCGGTCATCAAGGGCCAGAAGACCGAGAGCGAGAAGTTCCCGGGCGCGGTGAACACGTACTCCATCGAAGCGATGATGCAGGACAAGAAGGCCCTGCAGGCCGGCACGTCGCACATGCTCGGGCAGAACTTCGCGAAGATGTTCGACACGATGTACCAGTCGAAAGAAGGCAAGAAGGAGTACGTCTGGCAGACGTCGTGGGGCGTCTCGACGCGGCTCATCGGTGCGTTGATCATGAGCCACTCCGACGACGCGGGCCTCATCGTGCCGCCGAAGCTCGCGCCCATGCAGTGCGTGATCGTCATCATCGGCAAGACGCCCGAGGAGCGCACGGTGGTGCGTGAGAAGGCCCACGCCATCGCCGCTGACCTCAAGAAGGCCGGCGTGCGGGTGCTGGTCGACGACGACGAGACCAAGGGCCCGGGCTTCAAGTACGCCGAGTACGAGCTGCGAGGCGCGTGTCTGCGCGTCGACCTGGGGCCGAAGGATCTCGAGAAGAGCCAGGCCATGCTGACCCGCCGCGACACGAAGGCCAAAGAGGCCATCGGCATCGACACCGTGGTCGCCAAGGTGCAGGAGCAGCTCGACGCCATGCAGAAGGCGTTGTTCCAGAAGGCGAAGGACTTCCGCACGGCGCACACGTTCGAGGTGAACAGCATCGACGAGCTCAAGGCGAAGGCCGACGACGGCTTCCTGCTCGCGCACTGGGACGGCACGCCCGAGACCGAGAAGCGCATCAAGGACGAGTTCGGCCTCACCACGCGCAACCGGCCGTTCGACCTCAAGCAGGAGCCGGGCAAGTGCATCATCACCGGCAACCCGTCGACGGGCCGCATCGTCTTCGCGAAGGCGTACTGAGGCGAAGGTGAGCCGGGTCCTCTTCCTCGAGCCGGTCGGTGGCATCGCGGGCGACATGTTCCTCGCGGCGGCCATCGATCTGGGCGTCGAAGTGAAGACGCTCGAAGAGGGGCTCCGAAGTCTCGGCGTTCCCGGGTGGAAGTTCGCGCTCTCGCGACAGGAGCGGCACGCCATCACCGGCACGCACCTCGACGTCGTGCAGGACGCGAAAGAGGAGCACCCGCACCGCAGCTACCGTGACATCGACGCGCTCATCGCGAAGAGCACCCTGCCCGACCGCGCGAAGCAGGTGGCGTTGACCATCTTCAAGAACATCGGAGAGGTCGAAGCGAAGATTCACGGCACCACGCTCGAGGCGATTCACTTTCACGAAGTGGGTGGCGTCGACTCCATCGTCGACATCTGCGGCGCGGCGCTCGCGCTGCATCTGCTCGGCTGGCCCGAGGTGTTCACCACGCCGCCGCCGCTCGGCTCGGGCACCATTCGCATCGCGCACGGCACCGTTCCGATTCCCGTGCCGGCGACGATGGAGCTGCTCAAGGACCGGCCGGTGAAGTTCGAAGGGCGCGGAGAGCTCACGACGCCGACGGGCGCGGCGATTCTGAAGACGTTGGCGACGTTCGCGCAGCCGCCCGAGCTGATCATCGAGCGCATCGGCTACGGCGTCGGCACGAAGGACTGGCCCGATCGCGCGAACGTCGTGCGAGCCTCCATCGGCCGGCGAACGAGCGACACGACATCGACGCTCACACTGCTCGAGTGCAATTTGGACGATGCCTCGGGGCAGTTGGTCGGTTCGCTGCTCGAGACGTTGATGAGCCGTGGCGCGCTCGACGTGTGGGTGACGCCGGTGCTGATGAAGAAGAGCCGGCCCGCGCAGGTGCTGAGCGTGCTGTGTGACGCGTCGAAACGGGCGGTGCTGCTCGACACGTTGCTCGTCGAGTCGACGTCGCTCGGCGTGCGTGAGTCGCAGGTCTCCCGCATCGCGCTCGAGCGCCGCTTCGACACCGTGCAGACGCCGTACGGGCCGGTGCAGGTGAAGGTCGGCCTGCGTGATGGGCGCGTGGTGAACGTGGCTCCGGAGTTCGAAGACTGTCGCGCGCTGGCTGAAGCCGCGAAGGTACCGCTCAAGGAAGTGCAGCAGCGGGCCATTGCGGCCTGGTACGCCGAAGCGCGCTGACGGCTCATGTCCCACCTGGCAGGGCTCGTGTGTCGAACGAGGCATCCAGATGTCGGAGGACAAGCCATGACTCGCCTCGTGGTCGTGTGTGCCGTGGTGCTGGCGTCGTGCCTCTCGGCACCGGGCTCGGACGCCGGAATGGCGGGCGATGCGGGCTCGACGATGGCGGGCGGCTCGGCTGGTGGCTCCGCAACTGCTGGCGGTTTCGCGTCATCTGGCGGCGGAGCGGCGTCGACGTGCGGCATGCGGGCCGCGGGCGGCGCCGACTATCGGCCGGGCACCGAGTTTCTGACCAGCGCGAGCATGCCCGGCGCGTTCGGGGGCTTCGCAGGCGCGGCCAGCCGATGCGTCATCGCTGCGAGAGGCGCAGGCCTTCCTGCCCGCGCGTGGACGCCGTGGCTCTCTGCCGACACGACCTGGCCGGGTGATGCGTTCTTCACGTCGACTGACGACGGACCCGACACGTTCGTCTCGCCAGCCTGCGGAGGCGACGCGTTCTGCGCACGGCGGTCGGACGAACGTGGCGTCGTCGCCTCGGCTTCGACTTGGAGTGGCTTCACCACGCCATGCGCGGCCGCGCCCAACTGCGCGGGTTGGACGACCGCCAATGCCGCCACGCAGGGAGTGACCGACCGGGGCGCGGTGAGCTGTGGAGCGGCACCGCCTGCTCTGTCGAACCTTCGGCGGGGCGTGGCCCGTCGTCGCAGCTGACGCTGGTGTTCGGGCTCGCACGCACTTCGTGACGCGGGAGCAGTTCAGCGGGGCGCTCGGCGGAGTCTCGGGCGCGGACACGCACTGTCAGGACGTCGCGCGAGACGCAGGGCTCACTGGTGACTACCGTGCCTTCCTCGGAACCTCGGCGGTCGCCGCGCCGTCGCGCTTCACGAGCGGTGGTCGCTGGGGCGCGGTGGGCTCGACGGAGATCACCTTTCTCAACGACGCAACGCTCTCGACGACCCCCCACAAGCCGCTCTCGGAAGACGAAACAGGAGCGCGCCTTTCGGACGAAGCCCCGATCTGGACGGGCACGGAGCCGTGGGCCATCTCGACGGGCAGCGACTGCGCGCAGTGGACGAGCACGAGCGGTCAGGGCACGCACGGGGCCACGGGGCATCTCGACGAGGCGTGGGTGCTGCGCGGAACGCTCGCGTGCAGCCAGACGGCGCACCTGCTGTGTCTCGAGAACTGATCAGACCGACAGCAGCAGCGCGGCGCCTTCGACCGTCGTGAGCTGCTGTTCGGCCAGGTAGGCCTCACACAGCTCCATGAACGCGGGCACGTGCTCGACGTTCTTCGCGATGATTTGAAACGAGTCGACGGCCAGCTCGTCGAGCGCCGCTGTGTCCTTCGCGTCGGTGACGCCCGGGTGCACGAAGAGCGCGAAGCGCGACAAGGCGAGGCGAACGATGAGCCGGCGCAACGAGCCGGCGAGCGTGGGTTGCTGCGTGTACCAGTCCTTCACGAACGAGTTCACCGCGGCCCGTTGCAGGTACCCATCGAGCACGACGCCGAAGCGCGTGTGCACCGACTGACTCCCGGCCTGAACCAGCGCCGTCACGTCCTTCGCGACGCCCGCGTTACCCTGGAAGTACGCACCGATGTTCGCGCGCTCGAGCGCCGGGTCGGTCAGCAGCAGCGGCCGGAAGAGCGCGTTGAACCGCTTGTTGTCGCAGCCGCTGAGCCTCGCCAGCAGCATCTCGTGCAGGGCCTTCACGGCGCGCGCGCTCGGCCTCCGCTCTGGGAGCGACTCGACGACCGACAGCCGACTCCCGATCGCGTCGACGGCCTGGCCGAACGCTGCCGAATCGAAGGTCGTGGTGCCGCGATGAAAGTGGGGCTCCACCCGCAGCGCGAAGTCGAGCAACAGCAGCAGCTTCGTCGTCGTCGACACGCCTCGAAGATCCATCACGTCGAGGCAGATCTGCCGAACGTCGTCGAGCAGCGCGACGTACGGGTCGGCCGAGGCCGTGTCGTGCGTACGAACGACGATTTCCCGCGCCACCATCAACGGCTCGTACGGCACGGAGTCGACCGCGTTCTCCGTCGTCAGGCACAGGCGCGCGGCTTCGGGGCACGCGAGCGTTGCCGAGAGCTCGTACCGGCCGTTCACCTCGGCGATGACGCGGGGAAACAACGAGCACGGGTCGGCCAGCGTCTCTTCCCCCGCGTGCCGATGAATCGCGCAGAGCCAGTCGCCATCGAGGTACGGGCACGAGGGACCGTGCGGCTCGATGTGGGCGTAGCGCTTCGCCGTGCGCGTCGCCTCCGGCTCGAGCTCGAGGTGCTTCTCGAACAACACCTGGAGCCCGGGGATCTTCGCGCTGCGCTCCGCCAGCTTGCGGTGGTTCGCCTCCGTGAGTTCGACGCGAAGGCCAGTGCAGCAGTTCTCACGGCAGCTGCCGGCGATGCAGCGAAACCCGAGCATGTACCGCAGCGTGAGACGGTCGGGAGAAGACATGAGCCGCCGACAGTACCGCGAACTGACGCGCTGTCTTCGACTCAGCGACGCACAGGGCACCACGCCCCCGCGCCGCTCGACCGGAGCACAGCCAGAGGACGTGTCGCCCGCGCCGCACGCGCGAGCCCCGGCCCCCTCACGTCCTCCGGCTGCGCGTCACGGCCGTGCCTGGCAGGTCGTCTGACTTCGCGAACACCCCGGCGCGCTCGCGCTCACGAAGAACGTCGTCACGCGTGGCCAGCCCTGCGTAGCGTTGGGGTTGCTCAGGAGCGCGGCACCGACCTCCGCGATGGCAGTCACCTCCCACGTACAGCCATCGGCTTCGACGCTCGCCGCGGCGTGACAGAAGTGACCTTCGCACACGAGGCGCTTGCCGCCCGCGTCGAGAGCGCCGCGCTCGAAGTGGGCATCGCCCTTCACGAAGGCCGACCAGATGCCCTCGGGACAGGGCGCGGGGTAGCTCGCAAACGTCGACTCCTCGGCCCGCGGCGCCACGACCTGGCTGGTGCCGTAGTACTGCGCCTGCTCCTCCTGCTCGTTCGAGGTGGAGTTGCCCGGGCAGTAGAACGCACGTCGGGTCGAGGGCTCGCTGCACGACGCAAAGACGGTGAACGAGCCCTTTGCCTTCACGTCGTTCAGCTTGCCGTTCACCACGCGGGTGCCGACGAGGTGAATGTCGAACGCGCCGTCGACCTGCACCGGGTCTTGCGCGTCGCCCGTGAGCCTCACGCGCGTCACCTCGAGGTTCGCCTTCTCGTCCGACGTCATGCCCGTCACCAGAATCGTGCCGTGCACCGGGCCGACGAGAGGAATCTTGTAGAGCTGGTCGAGCGCGACGGCGACGGGCACGCGCTTCGCGGGATCCATCGAGGGCTCTTCTTCGGTGAGGCGCTGCGTCGTGTAGTCGGCGCTGTCGTAGAGCTGCTCCGTGGGCTTGAACGTCGTCTTCTCGTCTGACGCCATGTAGATGCCGCCGAGCGGGTAGTGCTTGAGCGACTGTCGGCCCCCCGTGAGGGCGATGGTGCGCATGCCCGTGCTGCTCTCGCCGTTGAGCGTGTAGTCCCACGAGACGGTGTAGGTGCCTTCGCGCGGCGCACAGGCCGTGACGAGGAGGAGCAGCAGCATCGAGCGCTTCATCGGGGTTCTCCTGGTGGCGTCGGCCCGCCCTGGCAGACCGGCGCGAGGCACTTCGAGGTGTCGAGGCGGCCGGGCAGAACGGCGGTCGCGCCAGACATCGGGTCGACACCGCAGGCGTTGACGTGCGCCGCCAGCTGGCACCGCAGCCACGTCTCCATCGCCTTCGAGTCGCACGTCTTCCCGCGAAACGGTCTGCAGTCGATGACGAGGCCCTTCGTCAGGCCGCACGTGTACGCCGTGCGTTGGGTCTCGCACTGGTCGAAGGCCGGGTCGGCTCCACAGCTCGCAAGCCACACGCTCGTTGCCACCGCCAGCGACAGTCGCATTCGGCCGGCGATTGAGCCGCGACGAGCCGGGCGGCGCTACCCATGTTCATGGGTAGGCACGCTGAACGAGACGCGCGTGCCCCGCAGGAGCCGCTCGACGCGCGAGCTGCCCCCACAGGCCTGGGCGCGCCGCTGGAAGTTGCGCAGGCCACCGGTGCTGCGCAGCTCGGCCCCCTCTGGAAGGCCGCACCCATCGTCCTCCACCGACACTTCGATGGCGGCAGGCCACTCGAGGCGAACCTTCACCGTCGTCGCGTGAGCGTGGCGAAGCACGTTGCGCACGGCCTCTTGCACGAAGCGCAGCACGTCGATGCAGGCGGAGCCGGGAACGGGCCACGCGGAGTCTTCGTCGGCAGCCTCGACCGTCACGCGCAGCCGCTCCGTGGAGGCTTCGGTGCAGCGCTGGCGAACCCACGCGACGAGCGCGGCCCAGGTTCGGTCCTCCTGGCGCAGCGACCACACGATGGAGCGGAGGTCGTCGATACCCTCGCTCGCGCGGGTGGCGAGCTGCTCGAGCTCGACACGACGGGCGGGGTCCGACGGCAGCCGCTGCAGCAGCGCCTCGGCCTTCCACACGACGGCGGCGAGATCGGCGGCGGTGCCGTCATGCAAGTCTCTGGCGATTCGCCGGCGATCTTCCTCGAGCTTCCACCGCACGAGCTGAGCCATGGCCTCTTCGCGGCGCAGGTGCGCGCGGCTGGTGGCGACGAAGACCATCAACGCGAGCGAGTCGACGAGCAGACACACGAGCGCGCCCGCAGCGTCACCGCGCAGCGCGAAGGCCACCGCGGCGCCGATGGGCGGCACCACCACCAGGGCCCCGAGCAGCAGCCTCGCCTCGGTGATGCCAGCCTGGAGCGACGCGAAGGCGATCGTGATGAGCCAGAGCGGGCTCGCCGGGCGGTCGCTCGAGGTGATGACGGTCGCGGCTCCGACTTGCAGCAGGCACGCCTCGGTGACGGCGACGACACGGTAGACGGTCGCCGTCTCGCCGACGGTTCGGTACAGCACGGTGGCGATGGCAGTCGCGGTCAGGCACGCGCCGACCCACCACACGAGGGTGCCGCTGGTCAGCCCGAGCAGCGCCTGCATGCCCGGCACCTGAGGCAACGCGCAGAGCAGCAGGCCGACGCCCGTGTAGATGACGAGGTTCTGAGGAGCGCGTTGGGCTGCGCGGAAGGCGCGGGTCGTCTCGTCCACCTCAGCTCCACCCCAGCCGGGTCGCGACGGCTGCCGCCTCGGCCTTCGACGACACCTCGAGCTTCGCGTACAGGTTTCGCACGTGCATCTGCACGGTGCCGAGCGCGATGCCCAGCGCGGTGGCGACCTCGGCGTAGGCGTGCCCCCTGGCGAGCAGCCGCAGCACGTCACGCTCGCGGGCCGTCAGCGCGTCGACGCGGCGCCCATCTTCTTCGGCGGGGAGCTGCGCGACGAGATAGCGCGCGACCTGCGCCGACATGGGCACGCCACCCAGCCTCGCCTCGTCGAGCGCCTCGACGAGCCGGTCGAGGCGGGTCGACTTGAGCAGGTAGCCGCGCGCCCCTGCACGAAGGGCCTCGATGACGGTTGGCGCGTCGTCCTGCACCGTGAAGACGAGGGCAACGGCGTCGGGCCGCTGGCGGCGCAAGGCACGCACCACGTCGACGCCGGAGCGGTCGGGCAGGCCGAGATCGAGCAGCGCGAGGTCGACGAGAAGGCCGGCGTCGAGAGCGAACAGCGCCGGGAGCGCCGCGGGAAAAGCCGACACCTCGTAGCCCCGTGTCGTCAGCGCCGTGCTCAACGCCTCACGCAGGTGGCGGTCGTCTTCGACGAGCAACAAGGACGGCACGGCGAGAGTGTAGCGCGCGTGACTCGAGTCAGTCCTTGTCTTCGGGCGTCGCGACGGTGCGCTGGGCTTCGAGCCACACAGGCTCTTCGTCGAGAGCGGGACGCCCCATCAACAGCTCGTGCGGGCGAAAGCCGCCCTTGTACGTCAGCGATGGACAGCCATCGACGCGGTAGCCCAGGTACATGTGCTGACAGCCGAGCTCACGCGCGAGCTCCACGCACTGCATGACGTTGCCGACGCCAGGAGACAGGCGCGCGATGTCAGGGTGATAGAAGAAGTAGGCGGCGGAGAGACAGTCTGGCGTGACGTCGATGAGGCCGAGCGCAACGAGGCGCCCCTCGTCGTACCAGGCCATCTCGCGCCCGGTGCTCGAGGGAAACGCGAACTGGGTGGCGTACTCGTCTTCGGTGAGGTTGGTGGGCTCCCAGCCGCGCGACGACTCTCGGGTGCCGTGCCAGGCCGCGTGAAGCGTCAGCCGCTCCTCGTCGATGCGGGGGCGGCCGAGCTCGACCTTGAAGCGCTTCGAGCGACGCAGGCCACGCTTCTGGCTCGGCGTGGGGTCGAACCGGTGCACATCGAGACGAATGGAGACGCACTCCATGCACGAGGCGCACGACGGGCGAAAATACGCAGGGCCAAAGCGCCGCCAGCCACGCACGACGAGCGCCTGCAGCTCCATGGGCGTGACGTCGACCATGAGCCGGTACTCGAGCGCTGCCTTCAGGTTTGGCAGGTAAGAGCACTGACGAGGCTCTTCGACGAAGTGACGGACGAGCCGTGCCACGGAGCCGTTTCTAGCGCGCTCCCACCACGGGCGCCGGTTGCGCGATGACGGAGGGCGTCATTCTCGCGAGGCCCCACGCCTCGAACGAGAGCCGGTACAGCACGTGCGGCCGCAGGGCATGTCCTTCGGCGACGCGCGGGTGCAGGAAGTCGCCGGCTTCGTCGTGCGTCATGCCGAGCTTCTCCATCACGCGGCGTGACTGGCGGTTCGCTGGCACGGTGAACGCGACGATTTCCTGCAGGCCGAGTGAGGTGAAGCCGAAGGCCACGGCGGCCCGCGCGGCTTCGGTCGCGTAGCCCTGCCCCCACGCCTCACGAGAGAGCCGCCACCCGACCTCGACGCACTCGGTGAAGGGCGCGAACGAGGGCCGGCCGAGCCCGACGAACCCGATGAAGGGCGCGCCGCCGACGACCTCGACCGCCCACAGCCCCCAGCCGTTCTCCGAGAGGAACTCCCGAATCGAGCGCGCGAAGGTGTCGGTCTCGTACGGCGTGAGCAGCGAGGGAAAGTAGCGGCGCACCTCGCGATCGAGGTTCAGCGCGCGAAAGGCTGGAAGGTCCTCGTCACGCCAGTCACGAAGGCGAAGGCGCGGCGTGGCGAGCGTGGGCACGGGAATCATCGCTCGACGGTACCTGCTTTGCCCGCTCCACCGTGAGCGCTACAAACCCGCGCATGCGACGAGCGCTCCTGCTGATGCTGTTGGCGGTCACCGGCTGCAAGAAGGACTCGAAGGACCCCAAAGCCGAGGTGAAGCCGAAGAGCGGGCTGACGGTCGGGCTCGTCACCGACATCGGCGGGCGTGGTGATCAATCGTTCAACGATTCGGCGCTCCGCGGGCTCGAGGTGTGGGCGGCGGGCTCGACGTACAAGGGCGGCAGCTATGAGCCGATGCCCGCGGCTGCGCGCGACGCGTTGATTCCCGACGAGCTGAAGAGCCGCATCACGCCCATCGCGCTCAAGCCCATCGTCGTGCAGTCGAAGGTGCAGGAGGACTACCAGCCGAACCTTCAGCTCGTGGTCGACCAGGGCGCAGGGCTGATCATCGGCGTGGGCTTCGCGCTCGAGAACGCGGTCGAAGCGGTGGCGAAGCAGAACCCCGACTCGAAGTTCCTGCTCATCGACAGCCCGATTCTCGACGCCAAGGGCGCTCCGCAGGCGCTGAAGAACGTGCGCACGGTGGTCTTCAAGGAGCACGAGGGCAGCTTCCTCGTCGGCGCGCTCGCGGGCCTCGTCGCCAACGAGAAGGTCGGCTTCGTGGGCGGCATGGAGATTCCGCTCATCAAGAAGTTCGAGGCCGGCTTCCGCGCGGGGGTGAAGACGACGAACCCGAAGGCCCAGGTGCTGGTGCAGTACACGGGCAGCTTCGACAACGTGCAGCACGGCAAGCAGGCCGCGGCCGATCTCGTGGCGAAGAACGCCGAGGTCATCTTTCACGCAGCGGGCAGCGACGGCACGGGCGTGATTCAGGCGGTGAAGGAGGCGAAGGACGGCGGGAAGAACGTGTTCGTCATCGGCGTCGATTCCGATCAGTCACACCTGGCGCCGCAGGCGGTGCTGACGTCGATGGTGAAGCGCGTCGACCTCGCGGTGTGGCAGGCGATCAAGGATCTCGAAGCAGGTACCTTCAGCGCCGGAGACGGCGTCATGGGCCTCAAAGAAGGTGGCGTGACGTTCGCGCCGGTCACCCTCGATTTCCCCGGCAAAGCTGAGGCGCTCGCGAAGGTGAAGGCGCTCGAGGCGGCCATCGTCGCGGGCACCCTCGTCGTGCCGTCGAACGAGAAGGACCTGGAAGGCTTCGCGCCGCCTGCCAACTGAGCTCACCGCTTCGCGCGGGCGATGCTGCGAGCGAGCAGGTCGAGCGGGTACTCGGCCCGACCATCGAGCACGTCGAGCAGCGTGACGAGCAGGGCGTCGAAGGACGGTGCCACGGGTGGCTCGGCCTGTGTGTCACCGTCGTGCTGATACGCGTACACCGCTCCGTCACGGTCGAGCAGGAGCAGGTCTCCGTCGCGGCAGAAGATCGGCAGCATGGCTCCGTACACCCCGTCGAGCGGCAGCGGATACCCGGAGCGTCCGAAGAGCGACTGGTAGTACTTCGAAGCCTCGGCGCTCAACACGCCCCAGCCACCGAACTCGAGCTCCACCTCGGCGTCGCAATCGAGCAGGTCGAGGAACGCCGCAGGGCCCGTCAGCCCGAGCGACGCGAAGTGCGCTTCCCAGGCCGGCCGCAGTGACTCGCGGGGCTTCTGAAAGTTGGGAGGGAGCGACGCGCGAGACATGCACGCGAGGCGCGCGAACTCCGCAGCCAGCGACTGGGGCGTGCGCATCAGCGCTAGACCAACTGCGCGAGGTAGTGCCGCGCCTGTTTGCGCCACCACGTGTAGTCGTGCCGGCTGTCGTCACCCCAGACGCCGAGGTGATGCGGCACGCCCTTCTTCTTGAGCCACGCGCCGAGCTCGATCGTCTCGGGAATGCACCGGTTCTCGAACGGACCGCGCCCCACGACGAGCGTGAGGTGCGTCTGCCGGCGAACGCGCTCGAGCTCATGGCCCGACAGGTTCGGCACGAAGGCGAGCGGGTCGTTGAAGTACGACGCCTCCGACGCTCCGCCGCGAATGAAGCCCGAGCCGCGGTAGCGCCCCGACATGCACAGCGCCGAGCGGAAGGTCTCGGGGTGTTTGAGCGCGAACAGCGACGACATCAACGCGCCCATGCTGCAGCCGGTGGCCACCATGCGCACGTGCGGCTGGTGCGTGTCTTTGCGAATGAACGGCACCAGCGTGTCGAGAATGAAGCGCTCGTAGAGGTGGTGCCGCTGCATGCGCACGCTGAGCGGGCCCTCGGTCGAGAAGGTCTGCGAGATGTTGCTCTCGGGGCAGTAGAGCTTGATGCGGCCGGCGGCGAGCAGCGGCCCGAGCGCGTCGACCATGCCGCTCTCTCGCCACTCGTGCGCCACGCCTGCGTTGGAGGGGAAGACGACGACGGGCGTTCCGTAGTGTCCGAAGCACCACACGTGCGCGCGGCGACCGAGGGCTGGGCTGTCGAGGAGAAGATGTCGAGCGGTCATGAAGGAGGCGATCGCATGCGGAGTGGCCCCCGCCGTCAAGTCCAAGACCAGGGAGATCGATTCTGCAAGAGTGCGCGCCGGTGACCGGTTCGACATGACCATCGCGCTTCGGCACATCTCCAAGCGCTTCGGCACGCAGGTGGCGCTCGATGACGTCTCGCTCGAGCTGGAGCGCGGAGAGCGCGTCGCCCTCGTCGGAGAGAACGGCGCCGGCAAGTCGTCGCTGATGAATGTGCTGTACGGGCTCTATGCGGCCGACGCGGGAGACGTGGCCATCGACGGCGCGCCCATTCGAATTCGCACGCCCGCCGACGCGCTCACCCGCGGCATCGGCATGGTGCACCAGCACTTCACGCTCGTTGGCACGTTGTCGGTCGCCGAGAACGTGGTGCTGGGCAAGGAGCCGACCCGATTCGGAACGTTCGACCTGCCACGCGCGGTGAGCGAGGTGCAGGCGACGTGCAGGCGCTTCGGCTTCGATCTCGATCCACGCGCGCGCGTCGACACGTTGACGGTCGGCTCGCAGCAGAAGGTGGAGATCGTGAAGGCGCTCCACCGCGGCGTGTCGACGCTGATTCTCGACGAGCCCACCGCGGTACTGACGCCGCAGGAAGCCGACGAACTGTTCGCCGTCACCCGCAAGCTCTCTGACGAGGGCCTCACGGTCGTGCTCATCAGTCACAAGCTGCGTGAGGTGCTCACCTTCGCGACCCGCATCGCCGTGATGCGCCGCGGGAAGAAGGTCGCCGAGGTGAAGCCGTCGGAGTCGACGCCGGAGTCGCTCGCCGAGCTGATGGTGGGTACGCGCACGCCGCCGCCCGCTCCGCCGCAGGCGATGCCGGGTGAGCTGGTCGTCACGCTGGAGCAGCTCTCGGCTGGGCCGCTTCGCGACGTCTCGCTCGACGTGCGCGCGGGAGAGATTCTCGGCATCGCCGGCGTCGACGGAAATGGACAACGCGAGCTCGCAGAAGTGTTGACGGGCCTTCGCAGCGTCGACGCGGGAGTGCTGCGGGTGGCCGGCCGAACCGGTTCACTCACGCCACGGATCGCGCGGGAGATCGGCGTCGCGCACATTCCCGAAGACCGGCTCAAACACGCCGTCGTCACCGACTTCACGGTGGGCGAGAACGTGTCACTGGGCCGGCATCGTCACGCGCCGTTCGCGAACGGAGCCCGCATCGACTTCGCTGGCCGCCTCGACCGCACGCGCACCTTGATGGAGTCGCACGACGTTCGCCCGCGCGAGCCACAGCTCCGCCTCGGTGCGCTCTCGGGTGGCAATCAACAGAAGCTCGTCGTGGGTCGGGAGCTCGACGCGAACCCGAAGCTGCTCGTCGCGGTGCAGCCGACGCGTGGGCTCGATCTCGCCGCCGTCGATGCGGTGCGCAGCCGGTTGCTCGACTTCCGTGCGAAGGGTGGCGCGGTGGTGCTCGTCTCGCTCGATCTCGAAGAAGTGCTCGCGCTCGCCGACCGGGTGGTCGTGCTCTACGAGGGCAAGGTGAGCGGCGCCTTCATGCGTGCGCAGTTCGACGAGCGGCTCATCGGCAAGTGCATGCTGGGAGTGCGTGATGCTTGAGTCGTTGCGCGCGGCGCTGCCTTCCATCGGCTCGATTCTCACGTCGCTGCTCGGGTGCTTCGTCGCGGTGGCGGTGCTTCGCGGCGGCGTCGACGTCGCCATCGATGCCTTCCTCGCGATGTGCTGGGGCGCGTTCGGCGACTTCCCGAAGTTCTTCGACGGCGGCGCCAGCGCAGTGCTGCTCCGCCCGTTGGGAGAGTCGGCGACGAAGGCCGCGCTGCTCACGCTGACGGGCCTCTCGGTCGCGGTCGCGTTCCGCGTGGGGCTCTTCAACATCGGCGCTCAGGGCCAGCTCATCGTCGGTGCGCTCGCCGCTGCAGTCGTCGGCGCTGCGGTGGAGCTGCCGTCACCGCTTCACGTGACGCTCTGCCTGCTCGCCTCTGCGACCGCCGGCGCGCTGTACGCACTCGGCCCTGCCCTGCTCAAGCGCTACCGCGGCGTGCACGAGGTCATCAGCACCATCATGTTGAACTGGGTGGCGTTGATGCTCGTCGAGAACTGGCTGGTGACGGGGCCGCTGCGCGCGGTGACGACGGGAGACAACTCCATCGCGGGCACGGCGCAGATTCACGAGAGCGCCGAGCTGCCACGGCTCGCAGGCGAGGTGTCGCGGCTCAACGCCGGCATTCTGCTCGCCATCGCCGCGGCCATCGTGCTGTGGCTGTGGCTCTCGCGCTTCGTTGGCGGCTTCGAGTGGCGGGCCATCGGCGCGACCCCGGCAGCGGCGCAGGCGTCGGGCATGAACGTCGGCCGCTCGTTCATCTCGGCGATGCTGGTCTCGGGTGCGCTCGCCGGGCTCGGCGGCGCCGTGCTCATTCTCGGAACGGAGCAGCGCTACCCGGCCACCATCGGCGCTCCGTACGGCTTCGACGGCATCGCGATGGCGCTCATCGGCAACGGCCATCCACTCGGGGTGCTCGCGTCGTCGCTGCTCTTCGGCGGTCTTCGCGCTGGTGGAACACGCATGCAGTTGTTCGGCGTGCACAAGAGCTTCCCCGAGCTGATTCAGGGGCTCGCGCTGCTGCTCGTCGCCGCGCGGCTGGTGTGGATGAAGCTGTCGAACCGGCTCCTTCCGCCGAAGGGAGGTGCGTGATGTTGCTCGCGCTCCTCGACTCGGTGCTCGATGCCGCTCCGGCGCTCGTCTTCGCAGCCATCGGCGCCACGCTCTCGGAGCGCGCGGGCGTCGTGAACGTGGGTGTCGAAGGCATGATGCGCGCTGGCGCGTTCGGTGCCGCGGCCGCTTCGATTCTCATGCCGACGCCGCTGGGTGTGCTGGTCGGTGTCGCCGCAGGAGCGCTCGTCGCTGCGCTGCACGCGTGGCTCTGCATTCACGGAAGAAGCGATCAGGTCGTCTCGGGCATGGCCATCAATCTGGTGATGCTCGCGCTCGGCCAGTTCCTGCTCGAGGCGGCGTTCTCGTCTCCGGCCGGCACACCGCCCATCGAACAATTGCCGAAGTGGTTGGGCCACTCGCCCCTCACCTGGCTCGCCATCGTGTTGCCGTTCGTCGTGCACTTCGCGGTGACTCGGACCCCCTGGGGCCTTCGCCTGCGCGCCGTGGGAGAGAAGCCGCAGGCCGTCGCTGCGATGGGTGTGCGCGTGACCCGGCTGCGCTTCGGAGCAGTCGTCCTCTCAGGCGCCCTCGCGGGCCTCGGAGGCGCTCAGCTCTCGACCGCGGTGCTCGATCGATTCGAGAACCACATGCCTGCCGGGCTCGGCTTCATGGCCGTTGCTGCGATGGTGTTCGGCCGGTGGACACCGCTCGGAGCTGCAGGCGCCGCGCTCTTCTTCGCGTTCGGCAACGCGCTGCGCATCTCGTTGTCGTCCTCGGCGCCGGGCCTGCTCGAGGTGATTCCACAAGGCGTGCTGCTCGCGCTGCCGTACGCGCTGACGCTCGTGGTGCTGGCGCTGCAGAAGCCCGGAGCCTCTCGGGCTCCGGCCGCGCTTGGCCAGGCGTACGACCCCGAGCTGCGGTGACTCACTCTTTCGGAGCGCGCAGGGCCTTGATGGCCTGCTGCTTCTTTCGGCCCTGGGAGTTGAACGTGGGCCCGAGGCTCATGGCGGTCGACGGCATGAAGGTGGCGAAGCGCGCGATGAGGCCACGCGTCATCGGAATCGTCACCTCGAGCGGCCGGTTCGGCAGCACCTCTTCGATGAGCACGCGCTCGATGTCCTGCACGGTGAGCGCGCGAGGGCCCGAGAACGTCATCGCGGCCTCGTCGTAGTCGACCTGCAGGTCGAGCATCGGCGTCTGCACGGCGTCGGGCATCACGAGCGAGACATGCACGTGGTGGGGCGCGAGCTCTTGCGCAATCGCGAGCGTGAAGCCGCGCACGGCGTACTTCGAGGCGACGTACAAGTTGAGCCCCGCGACCGGCGCGAGCGAGGCGAGGCTGCCGACGTTCACGATGTGGCCGCTCTTCTGCGACGCGAAGTGCCGGCCGATGACGCGGCACCCGTGGATGACGCCCTTGGTGTTGATGTCGAGGTGCTTGTCGACCTCGGCGGCGTCGAGCTGATGCACGAAGCCCGGCTTCAGGTAGCCCGCGACGTTCATCAACACGTCGACGCGGCCGAAGTGCGCGAGGGCGACGCGAAGGCACTCCTCCCACTCACCCGCGTTGCGCACGTCGAGCTTGAGCGTCTTCACCTGCTCCGGGTTCCAGCCGTCGTCCTTCGCGGCCTGCTCGAGGCCCGTCACGTTCACGTCGGTGGCGACGATGCGGTAGGCGGTCGAGAGCGCCTTCGTCAGGT
This sequence comes from Archangiaceae bacterium, assembly GCA_016879935.1. Taxonomy (GTDB): domain Bacteria; phylum Myxococcota; class Myxococcia; order Myxococcales; family Myxococcaceae; genus Xiheimicrobium. The sequence goes on from JAACJQ010000353.1 coordinate 44,682, forward strand.
GGCGAGCGATGCCGCTTGCACAGCCCGTCATCACGATGACCTGGGTCGTCTGCATGGCGGGCCCCGTAGCGCGACTGCGGGCGGCTTCCCATCACATGGTGCGCTTCGTCACCCGCCCCCGCTCAGTACGGGAGGGCCGGTGGTGCGGCAGGCGCGACGTAGCGGCAGGGCTCGAGGAGCCAGGAGCCCTGCACGCCGTCGACCGCGACCGAGTTCTCGCTCCACCGCACCTGCGCAGCCGACGCCTCACCGGGTTGCGAGCAGCCGATCGTCGCCGCGAAGAGCAGCGCCACCACGAGCCGAGGGAGCATGGACACCAACGGTACATGGCTTGCGAATGACCGTCGCGGCGTCAGCGCCTGGGTGACCCGCTGCGGCAGCGGGGCCGGAACATCCACCGCCCCTCCCGTGCGCTCAGCCGCGAGTCTCTGCTACACGCGCGCGCATGCTCCGGTCTGGAAAGCGTGCACCCTGGGTCGTTCTCTTCGCCGTCTTCGCGGCGTGCGGCGGCATGGGTGGTGGCGGCTGTGGTGGGTGCATGGGGTTTCAGCAGCAGCCGCAGGGCACGTACACCGGCCCCAAGCTCGACGCCGCTGGAGCCATTCGCGTCTCGCAGCAGGGCTTCGCGTACCTGAACTCCGACGCTGGCGTGGCGACCGTGTTGTCGGTGCTCGCCCCGGGCGGCTCGCTGCGCGTTCCAGTGCCGTGCTCGATTCAGACGACCAGCCTGCTCGGCATTCCCGTGCTGCAGCTGGCCATCGCCGACGAAGGCTCGCTGCTCTGCAACGACGAGTCGTGCGGCCTGATGGACGGGCGCTGCACCACGGCCGACCTGCCGCGTGAGGTCGTCATCAACATCACCGGCATGCGCTTCGCTCCGAAGTCGCCCGACATCATCGAGGCGAACCTGAGCGCCACCGTGCAGACCGGCCAGCTGCACATCGGCTCGGTCAGCAACAGCGCCTGTCTGCTCGGCGGTGGCGGCCGCATCAAGTGCACCGTCGACTTCGACACTGCGCGCGCGATGCCCGAGTTCACCGAGCTGGGCCTCAACATCAAGCTGGCCATCGACACCAAGTGGGACCGGCTGCTCTCGCTCGAGGTCGCCGGCATCGACGGCACCAGCACCTGCTCGGGGAGCACCGCGCCACCAGCCTGCATCGACCCGAA
>JAACJQ010000354.1 GCA_016879935.1 Archangiaceae bacterium
ACGCTTCATGCATCTGATTCACGCGAAAGCTGACGCGCTTCACCGTCGCTTCGTCTGGCGGCCCCTTCATCTCGGGCATGACGGCCACGCCGAAGAAGCGGTGCTCCTTCTTGTTGTCTCCGGTGCCGAAGCCGTACGTCGAGAAGGAGTCGTTCTCGTACGCCCCGAGCTGGCCCTTGAGCTTCTCCATGTCGCCGCGCTCGCCGAAGCCGGTGCCGAAGACGATGCAGGGGTGCTCGGTGCAGTCGATGTTCGAGACCTGGCCGGGAAAGCCGGCGTTCTTCAGGGCCTGATTGAACGTCGTGAGCAGCTGCTTCTCGTCACGAAACCGCGGCGGCAGGTTCGCGGGCGGTTCGATTCGTTCGCCTTCGGTGCCCTTGCGAATCGCCCGCTCGATGGAGAGCTGCCGCTCGAGGTCCTGCACCTTCTGCTGCAGGGTGACGACGGCGGGCTCGGGCTCGGTTGGCGTCGAGGGCAAGGCAGACGACGGGAGCGCTGCTGCCGTCGGCGCAGGGAGCGTCGGTGCTGCTCGTTCGCTGGGGGCCGCAGGCGCGGGAGGTGGCGACGCGACGACGATGACTGGAGCTGTTGCAGGGAGTGGCGTCGTCGCTGTCCTCGGGGTGGCCAGTTCAGGTGCCGGCTCCTTCGAGAAGAGCAGGTACCCGAGCCCAAGGCCCACGAGCAGCGAGACCGCAGCCGTCACCGCCAGCTTTCCATTCATGGGCCGCAGCTCTATCCGTTTGAAGGGCGGTTTTCGCCCCTGCAGCGGATGGAGCCGCGTCGTCCCTCCGGTGGGACACGGCATCTCGGCGAGCCGGGCAGAGGGCTCCAGCCGGTCGTGATTACATCGCGCACATGTCGTTGCTCACCCGCCGAACGGTCCTCTCTGGCGCCTCGCTCACGCTGCTCGGCTGCACCGTGAAGAGCGCCACGCCCACCGGCCGCGACGTCTCCCGAGTGTTGCCCGCGATGCCGACCAGTGACGGCGCGGGCGTTCGCCTCAACCGCGCGCTCGGCCATCGCGACCTCTCACTGCTCGACCCGTTCCTGCTGCTCGACGAGTTCCACACCGACAACCCGAACGACTACCTCGCCGGCTTCCCCGAGCACCCGCACCGCGGCTTCGAGACCGTCACGTACATGATTCACGGCGCCATGGAGCACCGTGACGTGCTCGGCAATCAGGGCCGCCTCGGGCCCGGCAGCGCGCAGTGGATGACGGCCGGCAAAGGCATCATTCACAGCGAGATGCCGAAGCAGGAGCGCGGCCTCATGTGGGGCTTCCAGCTCTGGGTGAACCTGCCGAAGTCGCGCAAGCTGATTCCGCCCCGCTACCAGGACATCTCGGCCGACCGAATTCCCGAGACGGTCGTCGACGGCTCGCGCGTGCGCGTCATCGCTGGCTCCGCGTTCGGTGAGAGCGGCCCCATCACCGGCATCGACATCGAGCCGACCTTCATCGACGTCGCCCTGGGCAAAGGTTCGCGCGTCGTGCAGCCCGTGCCTGCCGGCCACACCACCTTCGCGTTCGTCACCGAGGGCACTGCGCGGCTGGGCGTCTCGCGTCGCGAAGTGCCGAAGGGCCACCTCGCCATTCTCGAGAAGGGCACCTCGGTCGAGCTCTTCGGAGAAGGCGAAGGCGGCCGCGTGTTGCTGCTCGCGGGCCGCCCGTTCGCCGAGCCGGTCGCGCGCGCCGGCCCCTTCGTCATGAACACCGAAGACGAGCTGCGGCAGGCGTTCGACGACTACCGCAACGGTCGTCTCTTGTTGTGATCAGCTGCGGGCGCGCTCGGCCTGCTGCGCGCGCTCGATGCTCTCGAAGAGCGCCTTGAAGTTGCCGCCGCCGAAGCCCTTGTCGCCCTTGCGCTCGATGATCTCGTAGAAGAACGGGCCACCATCGCGGTCGTGGTACAAGTGCGCCTTCTCCTTCATGAAGATCTGCAGCATGTACTGATGCTCTTTGTGGCCATCGATGAGGATCTGCAGGTCTCGCAGGTCCTGCAGGCTCTCGTCGATGCGCTTGATGCCGCCCTTGTCGAGGCGCTCCGGCAGGTAGTCGTAGTAGCTGCCCGGCGTGCCGAGGAAGTCGAGGCCCTCGGTCGCGCGCATGGCCCGCACCGCCGGCACGATGTCGCGCACGAGCAGCGCCAGGTGCTGAATGCCCTCGCCGCGCTGATCTTCGACGAACACGTTGATCTGCGACTGCTTGAAGCGCGGCCGTGACGGCTCGTTGTTCGCGAACTTCACGGTGCTCTTCGGGTCCCACATCACGGTCGACTTGAGACCGGTGCCGTGCTGGTCGCCCTTGCTGATCTCTTCTTCGGTGTGGAACTGAATGTTCCAGAACTCCTCGAAGCCCATGACGTGCTTCATCCACAGCACCATCGGCTTGAGGGTGCGGAAGTTCGAGGTGATGTGATCGATCTTCCCGAAGCCGAAGCGGTTCTTGCCGCCCTTCGGCGCCGCGTGCTTCACGAAGCCCGGGTACAGCGCCTCGTAGCCGTCACGCTGAATGAAGCGGAACGTCGTGTTCCCGAACGGCGTGGTGATGCTGAAGAAGGCCAGCTTGCCGCCCTTGTCGTCGGTGAAGCGCTGGAGCCCGTCGTCGATGATGGTGCCGCCGCGCTCCTCCATCAGCTTCCACACCTTCTCGACGTCGCGCACGAGGAAGTTCACCGTGCCGACGCCTTCGGGGTGCTTCTGCAGCCAGCGCCACGCGCGGCCACCTTCACCGACGGGCGCGGAGCAGATGAGCGTCACGTCGTTCGCGTTGAAGACGACCGAGTGCTGGCGGCCGCGCTTCGTGAGCTCTGCCGACGACTCGCCGAGCTCGGCGAAGTCCATCAGCTCTGAATAGAAGCGGCGCGTGCGGGCGATGTCCTTCACGTACCAGTGCACGCTCTCGACCTTGATGATGTCCAACGATTCCATGCGGGGGCTCCAGGGTGGTGAATCAAACCTGCGCGTCGGGCTGCGCGTCGGGGCGCGCGGCTTTGACGAACGGCTGCTCGAGACACTTCGTCTCGATGCGGGTCAGCAGCGGGAAGGCGTCGACGTTGCCGCCGAACCGGCGCGCGCCGAAGAGCTGCGGCAACAGGCAGCAGTCGGCCCAGGTGAACGTGTCGCCGAAGAGAAACGCGCCCGCCGTCGGAGCCGCCTGCTTCTCGAGCGCCGCCAGCCCCGAGTCGATGAAGTGCGCCGCCCACTTCTTCTCGTCGACGCCCAGGCTCTTGAGGTGGTTCAGCGTCGACAGGTTGTGAAACGGCTGGATGCCCGAGTTCACCAGCTCGGCCAGCGCCCGCACCTGCCCGCGCGCGACGGGAGACTTCGGCAACAGTGGCTTCTCGGGGTAGCGCTCCTCGAGGTACTCGAAGATGGCGACCGACTGGGAGAGGTGCGCGACCGCGCCGCCTTCGTCGACCTCGAGCACGGGCACGTAGCCGGCGGGGCTCTTCATTCGGTGGCCGATGGCGTGCTGCTCACCGGTGATGAGTGAGACGGGCACGTACTCGAACGGCAGACCCTTGAAGTGCAGCGCGAGCCGCACGCGGTAGCTCGAGCTCGAGCGCCAGTAGTTGAAGAGCTTCATCTGAAGAACCTCGCGGGGAGAGTGCGTTCCTCGTCCCGTGGGCGCGGCAAGTCAAGCTAAGGTGCCCGACGAAATGGGCGTCCCGGCGTACATGTTGTCCATCCTCCATCGGCAGCAGCTGTTGCTGAAAGACGGCTTCGTCATCCGCTACCCACTCGACTGGCTCGTCTGGGAGCCAGGCCCCTGGCGGCCAGCGCACTCGGTGCTCGAGAGCAACCTCGAGTCGACGCAGCAGCCCGCGAAGGAGCAGCAACGGCCGACGGGCACCGACGCCATCTGCTTTCAGCTCAAGCTGCCGGCGCAGGGCATCATCAAGGTGGGCCGCGCGACGACGAACGACCTCGTCATCAACGACCTCACCGCTTCACGCGAGCAGTTCGCGCTGCGCCACGACGCGAACCACTGGGTGCTGGTCGGCCCGCACGCGCCGATGTTCGTCGACGGTGAGCGCGCGAAAGACGTGCACCCGCTCAAGTCGGGCAGCGGCATCGTGCTGGGCTCGGTGCACCTGACGCTGCTCTCGGCGGCCGACATGATGACGCGCGCGAGCGCCTACAAAGCGGCCACGAAGTAGCGTCACAGGCAGCTGCCTGCGGTGCACTGCTGCGCCATCGGGCAGTTCACGCACGCGACGCCGCCGACCCCACAGCGTGACTTCTGGTTTCCCGGGCGGCACGTGTTGCCGTCGCAGCACCCCGCGCAGGTCAGCGGGTCACACTGGCAGGCGCCGCCCACGCATTTCTCACCCGCCGAGCACGCGAGGCCCACGCCACAGACACACTGGCCAGTGGCGCCGCAGGTGTTCGTCAACGGCGTGAGGCACGAGGTGCAGGCCCTGCCGCCGGTGCCGCAGGTGCTCGTCGTCGACATGCGGCAGGTGTCGCCGTCACAGCAGCCGGTCGCGCAGTTCGTCGCATTGCAACTGGCCGTCGAGACGCAGACCCCACCATCGGCCGAGCACGTCGAGCCGGCGCTACACGACGCGCAGCTTCGACCGCCCACGCCGCAGGCCGTGGCGCTCGTGCCCGCCTGGCAGACGCCCGAGAGGCAGCAGCCCACGCAGTTGGCCGGCCCGCACGGGTCGATGCACGCTTGATTGGCGCACGTCGTCGAGCAGGTGGAGCACGCCACCCCGCCAGTGCCACAGGCCAACGCGCTCGTGCCGCTCATGCAGGTACCACCCTGGCAGCACCCGGTCGGGCAGCTGGTGGCGTCGCAGCTCCCAGTGCACGAGCCACCATCGCATTGGCCCGCGCCGCACGATTCGCACGCCGCGCCGGAGCGACCGCACGACAGGCTCGACTGCGCCGTCACGCACATGGCCCCGATGCAGCAGCCGTTCGGGCACGTCGTCGCATTGCAGGTCGACGTCACGCAGACGCCGCCGTTGCAGGCCGTCGCGCCACAGTCGGCGCACGCTCGACCGCCCATGCCGCACGTCGACGGCGACTGCATCGTGACGCATTGATTGCCCAGGCAGCAGCCGCCCCGACACGACGAAGGAGTGCATTGGCACGTCTGCGCGACACACTCCTGGCCCGCGCCGCACGAAGGCCCGCTCCCGCATTTGCACTGCCCGCCCTCGCAGTGGTCGGCGCCGAGGGCCAGGCTGCAGGCCGAGCCGCTGCCGCACGCACAGCCGCCATTCGTGCACGCGTCGGCCAGTTGCGTGTCACACGCCACGCAGGCACCGCCAACGGGCCCACACGCCGACACCGACGGCATCGCCACGCAGGCGCCCGCACCGTCACGACAGCCGCTGCACTGCGTCGCCTCGAGCTTGACGGCCACCAGCCGCTCGAACCCGCGCTCGACGACCAGCCGGCCCCGCCCTTCACCCGCCGCTGCACCCTTCGAGAGGCCGAACACCGTCACCGCCAGCTGCTGCCCAGCCAGCTCGTCGCGGAGCAGGATGCGCACCGTCGTCGTCGGTCCCAGCACCGGGCCTCCTTCGGTGGGCGGCCGCAATACCGGCTCGAACAGCGCGCCGCCATCGATGGTTGCCTCGAAGCGGAGCTGGTCGACTGCCACTTCGCTCGAGTCGACCGACACGAGCGCGGCAGTGCCGACGAGGGTCGCCGGGTCGCGACACGCGGCGAGCGCGAGCATGAAGAGGAGCAGTCGTTTCATCGCGCGTTGATGTCGGGGAACGTGGTGGTGACGGGGCGCGGTGACGTGGCCACGACGGCGGCGGTGGTGGCTCCCGCCGCCACGACGACGGCCACTCCGGTCCAGAACCACCAGCGCGTCGTGATGGGTGGTGGGGGCGCCACCGGCGTCTCCTGCCGCCGGGTGAGCTCGAGCTGCAGCTTCTTCGCCGCGGCCTCTGCTTCGGCGCGGGCGGCCGCGACGCGCATCTCGTCGAGCCTGGCCTGCTCCTCTGCTTTCGCCTTCGCCTCGGCCTCTTCGCGCCGGGCCGCTTCTGCACGCTGCTGCTCGGCGCGCTGCGCCTCGACCTCGGCGATGACCTTCTGGGTTGCCTGCGCCTGCGCGTCGGGCGGGTTCGTCTCGAGGAACCGGCGGAAGTACGAGAGCGCCTCGTCGAGGCGGCCCGACTTGCGGTGGCACTGCCCGAGGTTGAAGAGCAGGTTCGGCGCGGCCTTCAGCTTGTACGCCGCCTCGTAGCGCGCGATGGCCGTCGCGTAGTCGCCCGTGTCGAAGGCCTTCTTGCCCTCGAGCGCGATGCGCTTCGCCTGCGCCTCGACGGGCTCTGCCCACGCCGAGCAGGGGAGCACGACGAGAGCGACCGAGAGGAGCAGCCGGCTAATACGCTTCCATGACGCCATCGATGACGGCCCTCGTCTCCTTCTTTGGCGCCGCCGCCGGGAGCCGTTTGAGCGGCAGCTCCACTCTCAGGTTCTCGGTGGTGGCGAACTCGCGGGTGAGTGTCTCATACCCTTTGAGCTCGAGCGTCACCTTCACCGTTCCTTCGTTCGCGGGCCGCTCCAGCACCAGCGGCGTGACGCCCAGCTTCGCGCCCGTTTCGTCGGTGACGGTCGCGCCCTGCGGCACGGTGTCGACGCCGAGCGAGACCTTCTTCGGCTCGGGCGGTGGCGCAGGCTTCACCACGGCAGGGGCGGGGGCCGGCACGACGAGCGCGGCGGGCTCCGCGGGTGCTGCCTTCGTGCCTCCACCCAACACCGCCACGCCGACGCCGCCGAGCAGCACGAGCACCGTCAGCGCAGCCACGGGTGTCATCCACCGCGGGCGCCTCGTCACCTCGGCGGTGAAGTCGCCCAGGTCTTCGTCGAGGTTGCGAAGGCGGCGCAGCACCTCGGTCATCGTCTGGGGCCGGTGGTCGGCCGTCTTCGCGAGGCAGGCCGTCACCAGCTTGCGCAGCGACTCGGGCACGGCGTCGCCCGTTCGGCTGATGGTGGGCACCGGCGGCGGAGGCCGCGTGATGATGTCTGCCGCGAGCTGGCCGTACACCGTCGACTCGAAGGGCGGCTTCGCTGCGAGCAGCTCGAAGAGCACGGTACCGAACGCGTACACGTCGGTGCGCGCGTCGCACTCGAGCCCGGCCGCCTGCTCCGGCGCCATGTAGCGGGGCGTGCCCAGCACGTCGCCATTCTGCGTCTCGACCACGCGCGGCCCGTCGTCGCTCAGCAGCTTGGCGATGCCGAAGTCGAGCACCTTCACCCAGTCGTGCCCGTCGCGCTGCGTGATGAAGACGTTGTCGGGCTTCAAGTCACGGTGCACGACGCTCAGCGCATGCGCTGCCTCGAGCGCTTCGGCGAGCTGCGTGGCCAGCCGCAGCACGGCGTCGAGGCTCAGCGGCTTCGTCTCGAGACGATGCGAGAGCGTCTCGCCTTCCAGCAACTCCATCACGGCGTAGACCTGACCCGGCGCCTCGACGAAGTCGTGCACCTCGACGATGTGCGGGTGGTTGATGGTGTTGACGAGCCGGGCCTCCTGCAGAAACCGGCGCACCAGCGAGGCGTTGTTCAGCAGGGTGGGGTGCAGGCTCTTGATGGCCACCTTGCGGCCGAGCGTCTGGTGACGGGCGCGGTAGACGCAGCCCATCGTTCCCTCTCCGAGCAGGGCCTCGACGACATAGGGGCCGAAGGTCGTCGGGGCCGGAGCCGCATCATGCCGGACCACCGAGAGGTTCAGACTCATGCAGCACCACTCCCAGCCGAAGTCAGGTAGCGAAGGCCATGCCAGCTCACACCTTCTTCACGCGCTGGTCGATGCGGCCGAACAGGCTCTTCCCATGCTTGTCGAACATCTCGATTTCGACATGGTCCCCATGCTTGAGGAAGGGCGTCTTCGGGCCGCCCGTGTCGATGGTCTCGATCATGCGCTGCTCGGCCAGGCACGAGATGCCGCGGGCGCGGTCTTCGTTCGACACCGTGCCCGAGCCGAGAATCGTACCGGCGGAATACTGACGCGTCTTCGCCAGGTGCTGCATCAGCTGGAAGAAGCTGAAGTGCATCTCGGGGCCCGCGTGCGTGTCGCCCACCTGCTTGCCGTTGAGCCACGTCTTCAGGGTGAGGTGCACACGACCTCCCTGCCACGAATCACCCAGCTCGTCGGGCGTGCAGGCGACGGGAGAGAACGCCGTCGCGGGCTTGCCCTGGAAGAAGCCGAAGCCCTTGGCGAGCTCATCGGGGATGAGGTTTCGCAGGCTGACGTCGTTCACCAGCATCACGAGGCGGACGTAGGGCGCAGCGTTGGCGGCCTCGAGGCCCATCGGCACGTCACCCAGCACCACCGCCACCTCTGACTCGAAGTCGCAGCCCCACGCCTCGTCGCGAATGACGATGTCGTCGGTGGGGCCGAGCAGGTGGCTGCTCCCGCCCTGGTACACGAGCGGGTCGGTCTCGAGCGTCGGCGGAGGATCGGCTTTGCGCGCCTTTCGCACCAGCCGCACGTGGTTCAGGTACGCGCTGCCGTCGACCCACTCGAACGCGCGCGGCAGCGGGCTGTGGAGCGCGGTCGCGTCGAACTTCTCGTTCGCGACACTGCCCGCTTCGAGCTGCGCTGCGAGCGCCTTCAGCTTCGGCTCGGCGCGGCTCCAGTCATCGAGCGCCGCCTGCATGGTGGGCGCGATGGAGCTCGCGTCCGTCCACACCGAGAGGTCGCCTTTGACGACGACGAGAGCGCCGTCGCGGGTTCCATTGCGTCTGGTCGCGAGCTTCATGCGGGCCTTCCATCGCGCGGCCCAGCAGGTGTCAAGGCGTGTCGCTCAGCGCAGCTGGTCTTCGATTTCGCCGAGCTGCTTCCATGCTTCTTTGCGGGAAGCGTCGTCGGTCGCGCTCTGCACCGAGGCCTTCGCCGCTTTGAGGAAGTTGCGCAGCATGCGGTCCTGGTCGCCCATGTCGGCTTCGCGTTTCTGGAGCTTCGCTTCGACACGCGCGAGCCGGGCCTCGAGCTGCTGCTGCGTGATGCCCTTCGCCACCGGCTTCACGACGTCGGGCTTCTTCTCGACGGGCTTCACGGGCTCGGGCGGTTTGACGGGCTCGACCGGCTTCGGAGGCTCGACGGCTTTCACGGGCTCGGGCGGCTTGACGGGCTCCGGAGGGTTGACGGGTTCGACCGCCTTCGGCGGCTCCACCGGCTCGGGCGGCTTCACGGGCTCGACCGTCTTCGGCGGCTCCACCGGTTTGCTCGGGTCGGCGGGCTTCACCTCGACCGGCTCGGGCGTCTTCGTCGTCTGGCTGTTGGATGACGGGGCGAACAACACGAACCCGCCCACGCCGATGAGCAGCAGCGACACCACGCCGATGACGATGGGCAGCTTGCTCCTGGGCGGTTCGAGCGGCTCCTCGGCGACCTCGTCGAGATTCGCCTCGGTGTTGCCCGCCCGTTGAGCAGGCGCTCGTGGTGCGGCCTCGCGCTCGGGGTCGGTCTTCACCAGATGCGAGGGCATCGGCTGGTCGACCCGGGTCTGGTTCGAGAGCCCGGGCAGCGCGTCGTTGGTGAGCGGAGACATGCGCGTCTCCTGGCCCGAAGGCACGGGAGGCGGCGTGGGCGGGCGGGTGCTGCGCGTACGGCCGGTGAGCGGCTTCTGCTGGCCACTGCGCGGCGGCGGCGTTCCCGCGAGGGGGCGTTGACGGCCAGACGGAGTCGCGACGGCGGGGCTGCGGCCAGTGATGGGCGCTGGCGTCGTGGTGCCCGAACCGGGGAGCAGCGAGGCCCGAACGGCGTCGAGGTGCGCGCGCATCTCTTCGGCGCTCGCGGGGCGATTGGCGGGGTCTTTTTCGAGCGCCCAGAGAATGAGCTCGTCGAGCGCGGGTGGAATGTCGGCGCGTACCGTCGACGGCGCAGGCGGTGGGTCTTCCACGTGCATCCACATCGTCTGGAGCGAGTTCTCTCCGCGGAACGGCCTGAAGCCGGTCACCATCTCGAAGAGCACCACGCCCAACGCATAGAGGTCGGTGGCGGCGCTGATGGGTTTGCCGCGCGCCTGCTCGGGCGAGATGTAGTCGGGCGTGCCGAGAATCATCGACGCGCGCGTCTGCGGCGCCGAGTCACTGCCGTTGGCGAGCGCGCCCAGCTTCGCGATGCCGAAGTCGAGCAGCTTCACGTACGGCTTTCCGCGCCCCGTGTTCACCAGGAAGATGTTCGACGGCTTGATGTCGCGGTGAACGATGCCGGCGGCGTGCGCCGACTCGAGCGCGTCGAGCACCTCCTCGATGTACGAGAGCGCCTCGCCGACCGGCAGCGGCCCGCGCTGCTTGAGAATGCGGTCGAAGGCCTGCCCCTCGAGGAACTCCATCACGAAGTAGTGCGAGCCCTCGGGCAGCTGGCCGAACGAGAAGATGTCGACGATGCCGCGGTGGCGAATCTCGTTCACCGCGCGCGCTTCGGCGAGGAAGCGTTCGACGAGCTCCTTCTCGTTCGAGAGCGACGGCAGCAGCACCTTGACCGCGACCCGTTTGCCGATGAGCGGCTGGCGCCCTTCGTACACCTCGCCCATGCCACCGACGCCGATGCGCGCGGTGATGTCGTATTCGCCGATTTTCCGGCCGCTCAGGTCGGTGCGGGGGGCGTCTGACACAGGGTCGACACTCTACCGTGTTCGCTCCACCTTCGCCTGTTGTCCGCTCACGGGTGATCAGCGGGCTGCAGGGGCAACAGCATCGTCTGAAGCCCCAGCGCCTCGATGCGCTGCTGCAGCAGCGGCGAGACCCGGCTCCAGCAGGTGACGCGGCGCCGTTGGGCACGGGTCACGAGAAAGGCCACCAACGCCTCGAAGGCCGGCACGTCGATGTCCTCCACTTCGCCGCCGTCGAGCACCATCAGCTCGGGCTCCAGGCCGGGCAGCAGGGCTTCGTACCAACGGGTCGCCAGCTCGAGTGCCATGTGCACTGGCAGGATCACTCGACGCCGCTGGAGGTCGACCTGCATGGGATGATCAGTCGTACCCCGCCTGTGTTGAGAGCAGGTTGACGCACATCGGTTGATGCTTAGTGGGGTGGGGTAGGCGAGCATGCTGCCGGGGGGAGTCATGGAAGCACCACAGCCACGCATTCTCGTCGTTGAAGACGATACCGCTGTCGCGGCGGGACTCGTTCAGGGTCTCAAGCGTGCCGGCTTCGCGCTCGAGCTCGCGACGACCGGGCCTCAGGCGTTGTCCGTCTTGAAGACCGTCACCATCGATCTCGTGTTGCTCGATCTCTCGTTGCCCGAACAAGACGGGCTCGACGTGCTCGAGCACCTGCGCGCGCGGGTGTCGGTGCCCGTCATCGTGCTCACGGCGCGCACCGCTTTGTCCGAGCGCCTGAAGAGCTTCGAGCTGGGCGCCAACGACTTCGTCGCCAAGCCGTTCTGGTTCGAAGAGCTGCTCGCCCGCATCAGGGCGCACCTGCGCATCTCGGCCACCCGCGAACATCACCTGGTGAAGTGGGCCGACTGCGAGGTCGACCTCGACGCGCGTCGTGTGAAGGCCGGTGGCGCCGACGTCGAGCTCACGCCGACGGAGTTCTCGGTGCTGGCTGCGCTCGTGGCGCACCCGGGCACCGCCATCAGCCGCGATCGTCTCGCCAAGCTGGCGTCGAACACCGGCGAGATTCTCGGGCGCACCATCGACTCTCACGTCGCGCGCATTCGCAAGAAGCTGGGCAACGGCGCCAGCGCGCTGCAGACCGTCAAGGCCGTCGGGTACCGGTTCGACACGGGTGGCTGAACGATGAGCGCCCTCTGGCTCGGCCTCGGCGTGGTGCTCGGCGGGCTGCTCTGGGCCGGGTGGTCGGGGCTGAGTTCGAAGCGCGCCCGGGCCGTCGACCGGCGCCTGCTGGCGACGCTGATGCACGACCTCCGCACCCCGCTCACCTCGCTTCAGCTCACGATGGGCGAGCTCGCGCACCACGAGGGCTACGACGACGACGAGCGCGTCACGCTCGCGCGCGCCATCGAAGAGGTCGTGGCCCTGCGCTCCCTGCTCGAGAACCTGCGCCTGGTCGAAGCCACTGCCTCGGCGCCCACGCCAGTCGAGCGCACCGAGGTGCTGCTGCACGAGCAGGTCGAGCGCCTCGTCTACCGCTACGACCTGATGGCGAAGGCCCGCAAGGCGAGGCTCGAGATAGGCGCGGAGCCGCTCGCGGTGCAGGCAGACCCGCGGCTCGTCGAGCTGCTCCTGGGCAACCTCGTCGAGCTCGCGCTGCGTTCAGGCGCGACCGTGGTGCGGGTCAGCCTGACGCTCCCAGAGGAGCGCTTCAGGCTCTCGTGCGAGGTGACCGATGGCGTGCTGCCCGAGCCACTCACGGTGCAGACCTTCATGGCGAGACGCGACGCCGATCGAAGCCAGACCGGGCGGTCGCTCGCGGTGGTGGCCGTCGGGGTCATCTGTGGGGCATCGGGCTGGAGCTTCACGCGCCCCTCGCCCACCGAGTTCGTCGTCGAAGGTCGGCTCGACTAGCCCAGCCCGAGTGCCGCCAGCAGAGCGCGGGTCTCGAAGGGCTTGGCGAGTAAGGTGAACTCGGCCGGCACGCAGGCGTCGGCGCGGGTCGACCCGCTCATGATCAAGATCTGCATCGTGGGGAAGCCCGCGCGGACCTCGCTCGCCAGGCGCACGCCGTCAGTGGGGTCGGCGAGCCGGGCGTCGGTGAGCAGGTGGCTGAAGGGGCCCCGTTTCGAGAGCGCCTCCCTCGCGGCCGCCAACGTCATGCAAGCTTCGGCCTCGTAGTGGCGGCGCTTGAGCACCTTGCAGACGAGTTCGCCGATGAAAGGGTCGTCGTCGACGACCAGCACCCGGACCATGCGGCGGTCAGTGCAGCCGACAACGAGGAGAAGGGAAAGTGCCCACGGCCGGAATCGAACCAGCGACACGGGGATTTTCAGTCCCCTGCTCTACCAACTGAGCTACATGGGCGAACGACAGAGAAAAGCGGTCGCACTTCTGCCTGTGTGCGCCGGTGACGTCAAGCACTTCGTCGACGCTCGGTGCTTCGTGGCCTGACGCGAACGGTTCATCAGCCGCGGAACTTCGCTGGATCGACGCCGTGCTGCTCCAGCATCTTGTACAGGTAGCTGCGGGCGATGCCGGCCTCGCGGGCAGCCGCTGCTGCCGAGCCCTGGTGTCTGGTGAGCAGGGCCTCGAGGTAGCTGCGCTCGAACGCCGCCAGCGCCCGCTCCCTCGCCGCGTGAAAGTCGGCGCCGGTCACCTCGGGCGGTCTGGGCAGAACGGCGTCTTCACCCAGCGCCAGAATGCGCTCCACCACGTTCTTGAGCTCACGCACGTTGCCCGGCCACTGCCAGGCAGAGAGCGCCGCGAGGGCGCTGGGCGTCAGCACGGCGTCGCTCCGCAGCGAGCGCGCGAACGACTGCGCGAGCATGGCGACGTCTTCGAGTCGATCTCTGAGCGCGGGCACCTCGAGCACGATGGCCGAGAGGCGGTAGTAGAGATCGGCGCGAAACGCGCCCGCCTTCACCCGCTTGGGAAGGTCGTGCTGCGTGGTGGCCAGCAGGCGAAAGTCCGACGTGCGCACCTTCGTGTCGCCGACGCGTTGGTACGAGCCGCTCTCGAGCACGCGCAGCAGCAACGGCTGCAACTCCAGCGGCAACGCGGCCACTTCGTCGAGCATGAGCGTGCCACCGTCGGCGGCCTCCACCACGCCCGCGGAGTCCTTCACCGCGCCGGTGAAGGCTCCCTTCACATGACCGAAGAGCGTGGCCTGCACGAGGTCACCCGTCGCGGCGCCACAGTCGAAGGTGACGAACGGCCCGTCTTTGCGGGGCGAGAGCGCGTGCAGCACCCGGGCGCTCGCTTCTTTGCCGGTGCCGGTCTCTCCGTGCAGCAGCACCGACGCATCGGTCGGCCCCACCTGCTCGAGCTGAGAGAAGACCCCGCGCATCACGGGTGAGCGCCCGAGGAGGCCGTTCAAGGACTCTTTCGGCGTGGTGGTGGCGCTCACCTTCGGCAGCACCGCCAGCTGCGTGCTCCCGAGCTCGAGGACCGAGCCCAGCGGCAGGTCGAGCACCGTCAGCTTCGCTCCCTGAAACCGCGTTCCGTTCTTGGAGCCGAGATCCCGAACCCTCGCGCGAACGCCGAGCAACTCGACCGAGAGGTGGCGACGCGAGACGGCGTCGTCGGCGAGCTTGAGCTGGCAGTCGGCGTGCGTGCCCACCAGCGCCGTTCCCTGCTCGACCACGATCTCTGCGCCGCGATCAGGCCCCGCGAGCACGAGCAGGCGCATCGGCATCGGCCGAAACGGCGCCGCGGTCTGATCGAGCGTGCGGGTGGAGTCGTTCACGGCGCTAGCGTACGCGCTTGAGCAGCTTGTCGAGCTCGGCTTTCAGCGCCGGGTCGCCCGTGCGGGGATCTCCGGGCTGGGTCACCGCGAGCTGCGCCTTCTTCACCTCGGCGAACATCGAAGGCGCCGACTGCCGCGCTGCCTCGACCGCCTGCTTCACGTACTTCGCGAGCTCAGACGACGAGAGCAGCTGCTTGCCGCGCGGCGTGAGGTCTTGCGGCGTGTCGTCGGGGAAGAGCGAGAGGTGAACGATCATCGACACCAGCCCACCTGCGGTCACACCGAGCGCTTTGGCGAGCTTCTCGAACTCAGGCTCACCACGCAGACGCGCTTCGAGGTTTTGTTGAAGCAGCGCCGCCGCGTTCATCAGTACTGGGGAATGATCTTGTTGTTCTTCAGCTGCTCGATCAGCCGGTCCATGATCATCTTGCCGAGCGCGATGCTGCCCGAGACGCACGACTCGTACATCACGGCCTGCTCGATGGCCCCGCGGTCCTTCTCGGGAATGCTGGCAGCGATCTTGTTGAACTCTTCGACGGCCTCGCCCGCTTCTTCACGAGTCATGTAGGGCTCGCTCAGCAGCTTCTTGAGCTTGTCCGAGCCCGGCACGTCCTTCAGCAGGTCGATGGCCTTCTTCGTGTCGGCGCTCGTGTTGGTCGAGGTGCCCGTCGAAGCAGAGTAGCTGCTGGTCGCGGCGTAACCGGTCGACTGCGGAGCGGCGGCGGGAGCCTGGGGCGCGGCGGCCGGAGCGGCTTCGGTGGCACGAACGACGGTCGGCGCGGCGCGGTTGACGGAGTTGATGGTCATGACCCAGACATTCTCGCAGGAAGTGCGAAAAGGTGTCGTCGCTTCGTAACTGGCCGTCACTTCGACGAAAAATCGACCCGCAGTGAGGTGACGGTGCCCTCGGCGATGGTGATCGACTTCACCTGAGAGCGGCCATCGGGAGCGGTGAAGAGCACCTCGTGTCGGCCCGCCGGCAGGGGGTACTTCGAGAATGGCGTTCGGTCGACCCTCGCGCCATCGACCACCACGTCGGCCCAGGGCACCGCGTCGGCCGCGAGGTAGCCGATCTGCAAACCAGTCGGCGCTGGCGTGGGCTTGGGGCGCGAGGGCACGGAACGCGGCTGGTCGGGCTTTCGCGCGGCTGGTTCGGGGGTGGTGACAGGCTCGACTGGAGCGGGCGGCTCGACGATGGCGAGCGGCGGAGGTGTCGCCAACGGCGGCGACGGCGGTGGGGCCTCGTTCACCGCTTCGACGTTCGGGGTGTGGAGTGGCTGGCGAAGGGCCCCGAGCGAGAGGCCCGCTGCCACGACGACGGCGAGGCTTGCGGCGAGCCACACCGGCCACAACGGCCGCTGTGGCGTCGGAGTGACGTCGACCGAGATGCTGTGCGTGACCCGCAGCACCTGCGACTTCGTGCCCACCGGGCTCGATGGCTCCTCGGGCGCCCCGGCTCTGGGCAGCACGAGCAGCCGCAAGTGCTCGGCGAGATCAGGCGCGCTCGCCACGGGGCCGTCGATGAACGCCTTTCGAAAGCTCGTCGCGTCGGCGAAGCGTTGGTCGGCCTTGCGTGCCATGGCCCGCTGGAGCGCCGACTCCATCTGCACCGACACGTCGGGCCGGTGCTGGCGAACCGGCGCCGGCTTTCCGAGCAGAATCGCCGCGAAGGTCTCGTCCTGCGACTTGCGCCGGAAGGGGTTGTCGAAGGTGATGAGCTCGTAGAGCGTGACGGCGGCCGAGTAGAGATCGGCTCGCGCATCGACCGGCACCTCCTGCGTCAGCTGCTCCGGCGCGACGTACGCCGCCTTGCCCTGCACCGAGCCCGTTCTGGTGCCGGCGTCGCCCACGCGCGCGATGCCGAAGTCGGTGAGCTGAATGGCGCCGTTGAACGAGAGCAGCACGTTCGACGGAGTGACGTCGCGGTGCACGAGCTTGAGCGGCCGGCCCGCGGCGTCTTTCAGGTCGTGCGCGTAGGCGAGGGCCTCGCAGATGGCCATGGCGATGGCGCGCGCGATGGGCAGCGGCATGGTGAGGCGCTGCTCCTTCGCGTGCTGCAGGTACTGCGCGAGGCTGAGGCCCTCGATGAGCTGCATGGCGATGAAGGGCCGGCCTTCGGCTTCGCCGACGTCGAAGATCTCGACGATGTTCGGGTGGTGCATGCGGGCCGCGAGGCGCGCCTCGGCATAGAAGCGCTTCACTGAGTCGCTCGAGGCCGTCAGGTGCGGCAGCAGCAACTTGAGGGCGACCCGTTTCTCGAAGTCGGCGGTGCCCATCTTCCGGGCGACGAAGACCTCACCCATGCCGCCCGACGCCAGGCGCTTGAGCAGCTCGAACCCGTTGCGGTCACCCGACTTCGCCACGGCGCGACGCTACCACGCAGCCTGATCAAGGCGGGTAGATGCACTGCGTGCTGCAGCTGCGGAAGAGCAGCACGTCGTCGATGAGCACCGAGGCATCGGGCTCGAACCGCGAGGTGCTGAACCGAACGTCGACGCCGGTGCCCTCGCCGGCGGTGCGATAGGTCTCGGTCATCGGCTGCCAGCTGCCCTTGGTGATGGCGGTGCCGCTGCCGTTGCTCGAGTCGATGAAGCCGCCGTCGGGCGCGCGCTCGCGAATGATCAGCGAGACCGTGAGGCCCGCGTCGTGTTCATGCCGGGCGTACGCACGGGCGCAGAAGACGACGCCAAACGAGGTCGGGCCGCTGGCGACGTCGCTCTGCATGGCAGGGTTCCCGTTTCCACCCACCCAGAGGCGGCCGGCCGCGGGGTCGGAGCGCGCGGGGACTCCGTGCGTGATGGTGCCAGTGAGCGCGCGCCAGTTGCGAACCCCGCCCGTGGCGGTCTGAAGCTCGAAGCTGGGGTTGAGAATGAGGTTCACGTCGCAGGGAAAAGCGCCTGCGTCGAAGCCCGCGTCCGCGACCGAGGCGTCTGGCACCGAGCCGTCGAAGCCGCCATCGCGCCCCGCGTCTGCGCCTGCATCGCTGCCGGCGTCACGAACCCCGGCGTCGACTCCCGCGTCGACGCGTGGCTGGCCCGCGTCGAACGCCACGTCCTGGCACTGCGAGTCGACGCAGACGAAGCCACTGCCACACGGGCGTTCGGTCGAGCACTGCTTGCCAGTCTCGTCGAGTGGCCCGGGCACGCACGCGAGCGCGAGCAGCACCGTCATCGCCAGAGCGTGCCTCACCATGCGAACAACACCACGGCCGAGATGGCCGCGACGCCTCCGGTCGCGAACATGCCGATCGACCACGTCGCCTGGGAGACGGCGTCGGCGTGCGCGGCGCGTGCGGTGTCGGCCCAGTCTCCCGGCGGCCGGCTGGGGTCGCGCGAGGCACGGTCGAGCGACTGCGAGTTGAGCTGCAACGCCGTGCCGACCCCCGCGGCAAGGACGGCCACCGCCCCCGTCACGATGCCAGCGACTTTGGTGGGCGCCAGGCCAGTCGGCTCTTCAGCAGCGGGTGGCAACTCGGCGATGGCGCGGCGCTCACTCACCCGCGGTGCCGCTTCGGAGCCGAAGCTGGCGACGGTCGTCTCGCCGGCGTTGACGCGCACGAACCAGAACACGCTGTCACCCGACGCGGTTGGGGTGAGCACGTCGATCACCTTGTTCTCGATGGCGACGGTGCGCGACTCCCACGGCCCATCGCCGCGGCGCAGCACGAGCTCGCCTGCCGTCGCGCGATGAAAAGGGTCGATGACGCGAAGCCGGAGGCGGCCCGGTGGGGCCATCTCTTCGACGAGGCTCACCTGCCGGTCGGGGAAGAGGCGCTCCTTCACGGCATCGAACACGGTGAGAATCTTGGGCGACGTGGAGTCGCGATCGAGCTCGTGTTCGGGGTCGATGGCCAGCAGCTCGCTGAACGCGGCGTCGGCCTCGGCGCGATTGCCTTCGGCGATCTGACACTTCGCGAGCAGCTCGAAGACCTCGAGGCGCTGGGCCTGCTCGAGGTCGGGCACCTGCTTGGCGACCTGTAGCTGCGTGATGGCTTCGGCGAACTTCAGCTCACGCGCCTTCGCCCGCGCGAGGTCGAGGTAGGGGTTGGCCGTCTGGGCCAGCGCGAGGGTGAAGACCACGGAGAGCACGGGAGTCGAGGTTCAGCACATCGGCGCGCGACTCCCAAGCGAGAGTGCGTCGGCTCCCATTCAACGTGCGTCGAGCAGAATGGCCTTCAGCGTCGCGAAGTTGGCGGGCACCGCGAGATCGTTCGTCGTGAGGTTGAAGACGTCGCGGCGGCGGCCCTGCCCATCGAGCACCACCACGTCTCGCCACGTCACCTGCCACAGGTTCCACGCGTTCACCGCCTGCGTGTCCTGCAAGAGCGGCGTCGTCTTGCCGACCACGAAGTCGGCGTTGCCTGCCTCGAAGCCCGCGGCGTTCACCGAGAGCAGCACGACCGCTCCCGGCGCGTCACGCTCGAGCTCGGTCTGCATCGTCTGGAGGAGGCCAGCCTGGCCCCGGCAGTACCCTCAATTCGAATGGGTGAAGTACCAGCCGGTCACCTTGCCGCGCAGGGCGAGCGGGCCGACCACCTGGCCGTTCGTGGACGAGGCCGGGTTCACGTCGGTGAGCTCGAAGGCGGGCAGGGGCTCGATGGTGGGCGCAGGTTTGGGCATCGTCATCGGGCTGCACGAGAAGAGGACGAACGCGGCGAGGAGCCCGGAGCGCATGTGCGGAGTGTAGCCATGGTGTTGCTGCTCGTCGCGTGTGCCGCGCCTCCCGCGGTGAACGGCTGCGACGTCGCCCTGGCCCAGACGACCGAGACCTTTTCCTCCCTCGGCACCATGACCTCGATTGGCGACGGCTTCGTGCACCTGCGCTGTGGCGAGTCGAGCGCGCTCGAGGGCTGCCAGGCGCGGCTGACGTGCGAGTGCGACGCCGGCAGGTGACGGTTTGCTCGTTTGCAGCGATTGTCCTGATGGGAGGGAGTCGCTGGTGAACGCATCGCTGGCCAACGCCGCGCTCGAGGCCGCGGTGCTCGAACACCGTGACGACCCGACGCGCTGGGCGGTGTACGCCGACTGGCTCGAGGTGAACGGCAGCCCCCGCGGCGCGCTCATGTCGTTGATGCTCGAGCGGGAAGCGCGGCCGTCGCGTGCGCTCCATGAGGCCATCGCCGGAACCGATCGGCTCCGGGTCGAGCTGACGCCGCCACCGCTGCGAACCCTTCATGGGCGTGGGGTCGTTCGAGAAGCGCCCGTGCTTCGTCGCGGCACGCTGTCGATGACCTCGGCGCTCGAGTTCTCGGACTTCGAGGCGGTGCTCAGCCACCCGTCGGCGACGCTGCTCGAGCGCGTACGGCTGGCGCCGGGCTCGGCGGAGGAACTCGAGCGATGGATTCGTGCGGTCTCGAGACCGTTGCCGTGGCGCCGCCTCGAGATCGCCCTCGCGCCGAGGCGTGAGGCCGCGCAGCTCGATCTCCGCGAGCTGATGCGCTGGCTGCCCCGGCTCGAGACGTTGCGCCTCGAGCGTCTGGGCGTGCTCGAGCAGTTCTTCGTCGGTTCCGCTCCCTCGCTCAGGGCGATCGAGGTCGTGCACGCGGGCAAGGCGCTCCTCGAGGGCGTGCGCCGGCTGCCGTCGCTCGAGCGGCTCGAGCTGCTGCTCGACCTCGCGAACCGCTACCAACCCGAGGGCCGTGAGACTGCCGAGGCGCTCGCCTCGAACCTTCAGCAGCTGGGCAACGTCGGCGAGCTCGTGGTGGAGGGGACGGTGGGTGACGGGCTGCAGCGGCTGATCGCGGCCCGAAGGCCGGGCACCACGCTCGTTCGTGCGATCAACGCGGTCGACGGGCCGGCCCTGGTGCCGTGGCTCTCGCAGGTCGAGCAGTCGCTGCTGATCATCCGTGGAGGTCTGCCACCGGCGCTTCGTGAGGCGATCGTCGCGTGTGCCGAGACGAGCGGAGCGCAGCGCGTGGCGGTGCAGCACGTGACGGTTCGGCTCGACGGCGCCGAGGTGACGGTGGCGCGGCTGCTGGGGTCGGGCGAGGTGCAGGTGGTGCCTGGCGCGGTCGCTCGCCAGCTCGCGAAGCGCAGTCGCAACCTCGATGTCGCGTCGGTGTGCTTGTCCGACTCGAACCGCTCCATCTCGAGCGAGAGCCTCGGGCCACACGTCAGCATGCCGGGCGTTCGCAACCGGCCCATCGCACGGCGTGACGAGAGCGCGTCGTTTCGCGACCGCGTGGTGCGTGACGTCATCGAAGGCTTGCTCGGCTTCGACCCGGGGTGGGGTGTGCTCGAGCGGCTGGTGACGGAGCTCGACTTCGCCTCGACCGAGGTGGTGGTGGGAGCGCCATTGAGCCCGGGCGAGCGGCTGGTGCTGTTCACCGAGCGCGCGCGCCTGCCTCCGCGCGACGAGGAGGACGAAGAGGAGGGGGAGGAGGAAGACGAAGAAGGTGAGTACGACGACGGGTTCGAAGACAGCATGAACGAGTGGGGTGAAGCGCCGCCCGATGCGCGGAACAGCCCCGAAGGGTTCGTCTTCGTTCCCGAGCCCGAGCAGCCGCGCGTGCTGCCCGGTGGCTTCGCCGACGATGACGTCGAAGACGACGAGCCGTTCCTCGACGCGGTCGACGCCGATGAAGGCCTCATCTGGAACGAGAGCCCCGTCGAGATTCCCGAGCATCACCTCGGGTCGACGGGAAATCCCGACGAGACCATCACCGAGCCCGAGCCGCAGCCGCTCGACGAGGAAGCGCAGCCGTGCTCCCGGTGTCAGCAGTGCGCGACGCTGGCGCGTTGTTCGTCGTGCGAGCGCGAGGTGTGTTTGTCGTGCGTGCCGGTCGGTCAGCGTGCCGCGTGGGACGAGGGCCGGGCGTTCACCTGCCTCGACTGCGAGGGCGAAGGCCTGCGCGTGAAGCCGCGGTCGGGATCTCACCGTCGGCAGTGATGCACGTCGGGCGGGCTCGAGCGATGCGCAGACCATGACCTGCGCTCGATGGATGGGCTGTGCGTTGCGCATGCGCTTCGCGCGAGTCGGCCCATTGCGGCGCGCCAGGCGCTCCTGAACGACACCGCACCGTCGAAGCGTGGAGCTGTCGGTTGCGAAGGAAGCGGCACGCAGAGTGGAGTGCGACGCCATGGACGTTCCGATGACCGACGGTGAACGGCTGTCGAAAGCGCTCGCGGAGGCTGCTCACCGAGTGACGGCGCGGGAGCGGCAGTGCCTCGGTGCGGCCGTTCTGGTGCTCGAGGCGTTCCCGACACGTGCACTTCACGATCGGCCATTGGCGCAGCACGCGTTGTCGACGCTCGCGACTGCCGGCTCGCCCGACGAGCAACTCGCCGAGGCGGCGACTGCCTTCTTCGTGGCCCTTGGTATTCCGGCGCAGACGGAGGGCTGCGCGATTCACGGCCTTCAGTGCCCGGCAGGGGCCTGATGCGCTCCGCGCTTTGCCTCGTGCTGCTCACGGCCTGCCGCGTCGTTGCGTCGTGCCGCTGGGCCCGAGCGGACCTGCCAGGCGTCGAGGTCGGAGCCACGGGTCGAGACCGGCGTCGCACTCGCCGATTCGTATCGAGCGCTCGGCGAGGCGTGTCAGGCGGAGGGCCAGCAGGCGCAGGCCGACGAGTGGTTTGAGAAGAGCGTCAGGTCGAAGAGGTTCATCATGGTCTCAGCTCCGTCGCTGCCGATGCCCGCAGACCTGCCGACGACGAAGTTGCCGTGACGCTCACTTCATCGTGAACACACACCGCGTCGCGGGAAACGCGATGTCCTGCAACACGAAGAGGGAGTACTCGCGCCCGCTCACCAGCGCGGCCGGAGACCCGCTCGCAGGGACCTTCTGCGTCGTTCCTTCCGGCACCACGCCGTACTTCACCGTGCCCGACTCGAGGCCCTGTTTCGCCGTCGGCGGCACGTCGAAGCGCCACAACACGCCATTCGGCAGGTCGAGGTTCGGCGGAGCGCCCGGGCTCGTCGTGCCCTTCTCCATCACGTACAGGTAGCGCGCCTTGCCGCCGACCCACGTGATGGTGCCGCTCGCGTCGACGCCTTCACCGTTCTCACAGGGCTTCGGCACGAAGAAGCGCTGATCATCGAGCGGCCCGGCGCCATAGATGCCCATGTACTCGGCGCGGTTGCGACCACGCCGCGTCAGCTCTGCTTCGAAGAACCGCTTCATGCGCGCCGGGTCGGTCGTCACGAACGCCGAGTCTTCGGGGCGCTCGGGTGTCGATCGCGAGAAGCCGTTGTTCTGCTCGGGAGGAAACGCACCGAAGCCGACGGAGTTGATCCACCCGGCGCCCATCGCGAGCCCGCGGTCGTAGAAGCCGTTGATGAAGTTGCCCGGCTGATCGACGTACCAGTTCGACGGCCCCTTCGGCGCAGTCGACTTGTGGCAGCACACGCACGCGGTCGCTTCGATCTCCTTGCGAACCCACTCCACCTCGGTGCGGTACGCGGGGTCGTTCATGCGCGGGTCGTCGCGCGTGGCGTCTGCATTCGTCGGTGCAGGGTTGTACGGGCGCTGCGTGCGCACGCGATCGCAGCTGCCGTAGTTCTCGAAGTGCCGGCCGGCTTCGGTCGCGCCGCTGATCATCTCCCACGTGCAGACCTGGCCGTTCGCGCTCTTGCCCGGAGCCTCGTCCGGCATCGGGTCCTTGCAGGTCAACACGGGCGGCTCGAACGTCGGCAGACCGGTGCCACCACCTTCGGTCACCTTGCCGCCGCAGATGGGCGCGGGGTCGAACAGACCGCCGCCGAAGACTTCACAGCCGCGCTCCGCTGACGCGCACTTCGAGTCCATGTCGCCGGGCAGGTGAATGCGCGTGAAGGCCGTGCCGCTGCCGAGAATGCAGTAGCCGAGAATCGACGGGTACGAACACTTGGTGCCCACCTCGAACTCGGCACGCTCGCCGTTGAGCAGCTGCGAGCCACAGTCGTCTTTCGCCTGCTTCTCGGTCCAGTCGCCGAGGTAGTCGCGGCACTCTTCGAGCTTCGCGAACTGGTTCGTGTAGCGACAGTGCGCGACGACCTTCTCGGGCAACGTCGGCACCGGGTCATTGCGGAGACACCCGAGCGCACCGACCACCACCACCGCTGAAAGAACCACGCGAACCATGAGCTGCTCCCGGAAGAATCGGCACGAAATCCAGCGCGTGCTGACAAACGTACGGGGCAGGCTCGTCGGTGTTTCCCCTTCCCGAAAACACCAGACAGCACCAGCGTTTAGGGCTTCGTGAGGTAGCCCTTTTCCGTCAGAAGCTCGTTGAGCGTGCGAATGATGGTCGAGGCCTTCTCCTGGTTGAGGCGGCAGGCGTCGAGGCGCACGAGCTCGGCTTCGGTGAAGCCCTCCTGCGTGGCCGAGCCCTCGTCGCCGAGAATCTCGTCGAGCAGGGTGTTGGCGCTCGGAGGCCGGTTGCCGACGCCGGTTGCAGCGGCAGCCTTCGCGCCCGGCTTCGGAGGCTCCTTCAAGTCGAGCTGGAACACCGACTCCGGCAGGTTGCCGCCGTCGGCTGCGGGTAGTTCGTGGGTGACCCGCTTTCGCATCGAGTACGACTTCGGCTCGACGTGCTGCCCTTTGTAGTGGCGCGCGATGCAGGTGGAGATCTCGGTCTCCGATGCGAGCTGGGGAATCACGCGCACGTTCGCTTTCGCCGAGATGGCATCGATGACCCCGAGCTCGGTGGGGTCGGTCATGGCGAGGTGTAGCGAGCGGTCCTTGAGTAACACCGGAAAGACCGCGTGCTCTTCACAGGTGGCGACGTCGACGCGCGCGAGAGCGGCGGGGTCTTTCACCACCGTGCCCAGGTGCGTGACGGGCATCTTGAGCGACTTGCCGATGGCCTCGACGAGCTGCTCCTCGTCGACGAAGCCCATCTCGACCAGCACCGCCGGCAGCCGCCCACCCCATTGATCCATTCGCGCGAGCGCCGAGCGCATCTGCAGCTCGTCGACGAGCCCTGCCTTGAGCACGATGTCGCGAACCCTCGAGACCGACCGAGTTGGAGCCATGGGAGGAGTCTACCCTCTCGGTGCGTCACCGCCTGTTTGGGGCAGGGCTTTCGCACCGTGGCCAACTTGGGTAGGTCGGCACGCCATGTCACGAGTTCTCCCCGCGCTGACCCTCGTCGTCCTCTTCTCCACCTCTGGCTGTAGCTGCGCCAACTTCGCCCCCGTCGATGATTGCAACGGGCAGCCCTGTGCCGACGGCGGCGCAGGTGGCTCAGCCGGAACGGGTGGTGGCTCGGCGACGGGCGGTGGCGACGCGGCTGGTGGTGCGGCGACGGCTGGCGGTTCGACGACGGCGGGTGGCGCGGCTGGTGGCGGAGATGCGGCTGGTGGCACTGCGACGGCTGGCGGTGCAGCGACGGCGGGCGGCGTGGCGACGGCGGGCGGTGCGGCGACGGCGGGCGGCGCGGCGACGGCGGGCGGCGCAGCGATGGGCGGTGGTGCAGCGACGGCCGGTGGCACCGCGACGGCAGGCGGCACGGCGACCGTCGATGGCGGCATGGTCTACGACTTCTGTGCCGAGGTCGCGCAGCGCCAGTGTGACTTCCTCATTCGGTGCACGACGAGCGGCGCCGACGGGTTCCGCGCGAATGGTCAGGTTGCGTCCTCCCAGCGCGCGACCTGCGAGGCCAACCAGCGCCTCGACTGTCAGCAGGCTCAGGCCGCGTACGGCCGGGGCCGCACGGCGGTGAACCTGACGGCCCTCCGCGTGTGTCTCGACGCGCAGTACCCCTCGGCGAGCTGCGCACGCGACCAGAACCTCGTGCTCTCGGCGTGCGACACCTCGGCGTACACGACGGCGCTGACGGCACCGAACTCGCTGTGTGCGGTGGACTCCGAGTGTGCCAACGGCTTCTGTCTGGTGAACAACGGCGCGACCTGCGGCACCTGCCGTACCGTGCTGAACGCCGATGGTGGCACCTTCGGGAACTGCACCCGCGACGCGCAGTGTGCGTCGAACAGCTACTGCCGCTTCGGCGGAGGCGGTGGCGGCGGCACCTGTACCCCGCGCATCGGCCTCGATGGCGGTTGCACGAGCACGCCGAGCTGCGCTGCAGGCCTCATCTGCCCCGAGCCCCTGTCTCCGACGCGCTTCTGCCAGGTGGGCAAGCCCGAAGGCGCCAGCTGCGTGAAGGGCCGCCTCGAGTGCGCGCGCTCTGGCACCGACTTCGAGCTCGTGTGCGCGACCCAGTTCACCGCCGACGGTGGCGTCGACCGCTGCAGCAAGCGCTTCAACACCACGCCGGGCGGGCCGTGCAACACCGGCGAGCAGGTGCAGGGCGCTGGCGTGCCGACCGCGCCGTCGTGTCTCGACAGCGAGTACTGCGAGAACGGCCTCTGCGCGAACAAGCGCATGGTGGGCCAGCCGTGCGGCACCAACACCGAAGCCTGTGTCGCCGGAGCGCGCTGTGTGCAGGGCATCTGCGCGGCGCTGGGTGACCTCGGCGCGACCTGCACGCAGAACGGCAACAACGTCGAGTGCCGCAGCTTCCTCACCTGCACGGGCGGCATGTGCCAGCCGTCGCAGAGCATGGTGGGTGGTACCTGCTCGAACAACAACGGCCCCGCCTGCGTGCCCGTCGCCTACTGCCCCTTCACGGGCGGTGGCATGACGCCGATGTGCGTCGCCCTCAAGAACAACGGCGTGACGTGCATGGCCTCGCGTGAGTGCGGCGGCGGCGACTGCAACAACGGCCTCTGCGCCAACATCTGCTGGCGCTGACGTTCACCCTGGCCGACCGGTGACGTGGGCCATCGCTTCGGCCCACCGCCCGGTCTGCTTCAACACCAGCTCGATGAGCTCTCTCGCGGCGCCCCGGCCTCCCGGGTGCTGCGAGACGAAGTGCACCTGCGTCTTCACTTCCTCGACGGCATCGGCCGGGCACGCGGTGAGGCCACACGCGGCCATCGCGGGCAGGTCGTTCACGTCGTCACCCATGTACGCCGTCTGTTGCGGCGCGACGTTCAGCTCGGCGCACAGCTCGAGGAGCGCGGGCCCTTTCTCGCGGCGGCCCTGAAACACCTTCGCCAGCTTCAGCTCGGTCGCGCGCGTCTCGACGATCTTCGACGTGCGGGCGGTGAGAATCGCGACGGGGAGGCCGGTGAGCCGGGCGAGCACCATGGCGTGCCCGTCTTTCACGTCGAAGCGCTTCATCACTTCGCCGTCGGGGCCGTACCAGAGGCCTCCATCGGTCAACACGCCGTCGACGTCGAAGACGACGAGCTTGATGGAGCGCGCGCGCTCCTCGGCCGTCACGGCTGGTGCCTCAGCGCCCGGCGAATCGCGAGCACGTCGCTGAGCGTCTCTTCGAAGAGCTCGAAGGTGAGACTGCACGGGCCGTCACACGGCGCGGCGTCGGGGTTCTCGTGCACCTCGGTGAAGAGCGCGTCGATGCCGGCGGCTGCAGCCGCGCGCGCGAGCAGACCGACGAACTTGCGCTCGCCAGCCGTCTCTCCGTTGCCGGCGCTGGGCAGCTGAACGGAGTGCGTCGCGTCGAAGCACGTCGAGAGCCCCGCCTCGCGCATCACCGCGAAGCCGCGCATGTCGACGACGAGGTTGTTGTACCCGAACGTCGCGCCACGCTCCGTCACCAGTACGTTGGGGTTGCCCGAGTCGAACGCCTTGCGCGCCTGATGGGCGATGTCCTTCGGGGCGACGAACTGGCCCTTCTTGATGTTGACGCCGCGGCCCGTCTTCGCGACGGCGACGACGAGGTCGGTCTGCCGACAGAGGAACGCGGGCACCTGGATGATGTCGGCCACCTCGGCGACGGCGCTCACCTGCGAGAGGTCGTGCACGTCGGTGAGAATCGGCACCTGCACCTCACGCTTCACGCGCGCGAGCACCTTCAGGCCTTCGACCATGCCCGGCCCGCGGAACGAGGTGATGCTGGTGCGGTTGGCTTTGTCGTAGCTGCACTTGAACGCGAACGGCACGCCGAGCTTCTGCGTGATGTCCTTCAGGCGGCGCGCGTGACGAATGGCGTGGTCGGCCGACTCGATGACGTCGGGGCCGGCGATGACGAAGAGCGGGTGGTTCGGGCCGACGGTCGCGCCGGCGAGGGTGATGGGGAAGGCCATGCGCGGCCTGTACCTCAGTGCCTTCGGTCACGCGACGATGAGCGGCGC
>JAACJQ010000060.1 GCA_016879935.1 Archangiaceae bacterium
GCCCCGAGGTTCGCAGCGCGTCGTCGACGGCTTGATCGTAGAGCGCCTCGAACGTCGTGGCGGCCGCGTCACCTCCAGCCACGCGGAAGTCCTTCAGCGAAGGGAACGCGAGGGCGCGGGAGTCACCGCCCATCGAGAGCGGCAGCGCGTTCTGCACGGCCACCATCGAGAACGGCGACGCAGGGAGATCGCGCCCTGCACGATTGAGCCAACCTTCAGGCGCGCGCCGGCCCGGTGTTCCTGACTCGAGGAAGTCCTGCGCTTCGAAGTGACTGCGTGGCGCGTTCGGCAGGCCCGTGGCGTGAACGATGGCCAGGCGCTTCGCGCGAAAGAGCGGCTCGAGCGGCGCCATCGAGGGGTGCAGCCCGAACATCGAATCGAGCGGCAGGCCCTTGACCCTCAGCGACGGCCGCAGCGGCGCGTACTGCGGATCACCGAGCGGCGGCACCATCGACAGACCATCGACGCCACCGCGAAGGAAGACGACGACGAGCGTCTTCTTCGACGGCGTCTGCGCGAACACGGGCGCAGCTCCGAACAGCGCGAGCGACTGAATGAGCCGGCGACGGGAGATCATCGTTTCTGGAACTCCGGAGAGCCGAGCAGCAGCCCCACCACCTTCGAGACATCGAGCCGCTTCTCGTCGAGCGACTCGTCAGGCCCCAGCGCGCGCGTCACCGTGGCGAGCGTCGCCTTCGATGCGGGCCGGCCCAGGACCTGCTCTGCGACGCGTTCGACGCTCGAGTCTTGCGGCGGCAGCTGCACCACCACGCCTGGAACACGCCCAGTCGCGAGCCTCAGCCCGAAGTTGATGCGAGACACGAGGGCGCCCGCAGAAACCCATGCCGCGGCGTCATCGCGATAGCCGGTCGGCGGAGCACACCGGTACAGCGGCTGACCCAACACCTCGAGCGCGGCTGCGAGCGGCCGCTGCGCTTCGTCGAGCGTGCCCACGGCACGAACCGAGGCGATGACGAACTCGAACGGCGTGCGCGTCTTGCTGCCAGCCGAGCTCCAGAACTCGGGGCTCTCGACGATGGCGCGGTAGGTCGAGGGCAGATCGCCGTCGGTCGCGAGGAACACCGCCGCGACACGATCGACCAGCTGGGGAGACGGCGAATCACTCACGAGCCGCTGACAGAGCTTCGTGGCGAGGTGCTTCGCGGTCGCAGGGTGACGCGCGAGGAAGTCGAGCAGCCGCTCGCCGTCGTCGCGACCGAGGCCCGCAGGCAGCGTGAGCCCGAACACCGACTTCGCGCCGTCATCATGGGCGAGCGCGTGAAACTCGAACTGGCCGAAGTCCCTCTGGCGCGGGCGACTCTCGACGCCCCACCCTGTCAACGCACGCGCCGCTTCACGAACGTCTTGCTGGGTGTAGCCCGCGTTCACGCCGACGGTGTGCAGCTCGAGCAGCTCACGGGCGTAGTTCTCGTTGAGGCCCATGACGCGCGGCTCGTCGTCGTCGTCCTTCTTTCGCGCGGGCAGCGTGAACCCGTCGCGCACCGACATCCAGTTGTCGAGGTACCAGAGCATCGCGGGGTGCTTCGCGGTGGCGCCGAGCAGGTCGCGAAAGCGGCCGAACACGTGCGGACGAATCGCCTCGCGCTCGTAGGCATTCACCATCCACCTCACGCGGTTCTTCTCGGCCGAGACGTTGAAGTGGTTGAACCAGAAGTCGACCATCACCTCTTCGAACTGCCGCTTCGAGTTCGCCGCGCGGAGCAGCTTCGCCTGCGTGAGCTCGATGACGAGCTGGCGCGGGAGTTCGTCGGGGTTCTCCTTCGCCATCGCCTTCGCCTGCGCCTTGCCCTCTTCGGTCTTCACGTCGACGCCGAGCGCCTTGAGCTTTTGCTGCGGCCGCGGGTACTCGCGAAACGACTCTGCGACCGTGAGGTTCAGCGTCTTGAAGCCCGAGAGGCGCTCGGCCATCGCCGGGTCGTCACCGGGAGCGAGCTGCTCGGCGACCCAGCGCTCGAGCCCCAGCGTCTCGACGCGCTGGCGATCTGCCGACGAGGGGCCGAAGGCGAGGCGGTTGAGCGCGTGGGTGGTGCGCTCGTTGGCGGAGAGCGCAGTGGGCGGCAGCGAGAGCGACTGCGCGCGCGGTGGCGCGGCCGGCGTCGACGCACAGCTCATCAGCGTCAGCAGCACCACGAAGCGGGTCATGCGCTGTCGAACACCCCAGAACCGTTTCGGTTGGGTCACCGCCCGCCAACTTGCATTTTGACTCCATATAAAGTCACAGTGACTTCATGTCGAAACTCCTCCCGCGAATCGATGAACCGCTCACCTGGCGCAACCCGCTCGTGCTGACTGTCGGAGCGGTGCTCTCGCCCGACGAGTGCGCGGCGCTGATCGACCGAATCGAGGCGTTGGAGCCAGAACCCGCTCCCGTCTCGACCGGCCGCGGCGCATTGATGATGCCGGAGCTTCGGAACAACGACCGGGTGATGTTCGACGACCCGCTGCTCGCCGCCCTGCTGCTTCATCGGGTGCGGGCCGACGTGCCGCCCCGCCTCGAGACCGACTGGGTGCTGAGTGGAGCCAATGAACGGCTGCGCTGCTACCGCTACCGCCCCGGCCAGCGCTTCCGCCCGCACTTCGATGGCTGCTTCGAGCGCAGCCCTACCGAACGCAGCCTGCTCACTGTCCTCGTCTATCTGAATACTTGTGAAGCCGGCGGTGCCACCCGTTTCAACGACCTCGAGGTCGAGGTGCAGCCATCGACGGGCGCGGGACTCATCTTCAACCACCACCTGCTCCACGAAGGCGCTCCGGTTCTGAAGGGCGTGAAGTACGTCGTCAGAACCGACCTCCTCTACCGGCACGCGCCAAATTCCCCAGCGAATTCATGAACAAGACGCAGTGCGTTGCGCGGGACTAGTCCCGATGTGGCGTTGCGCTATGGCCGCTCGCCATGAGTGACGTTCCGCAAGCCACCTCGCCGTCGACGCCTCCCGCGCCGGGTTCAGAGGCGGCGCCTGCGCCGAAAGAGCCCCCCTCAGCGACCCCGGCCTCTCCGCATGGGCAGGCTGCCGCGGGGCATGCGACGCATGGGCACCCGAAGAAGCTGCTCCCGCTGGCCATCGGAGCGTTGGGCATCGTCTACGGCGACATCGGAACGAGCCCTCTGTACGCGGTGGCCGAGTGCTTCGCGAAGAAAGAGGTCAACGGCCAGCTCGAGACCGTTCACCACGCGCTCGAGGTGAACCAGGCGTCGGTGCTGGGCATCTTGAGCCTCGTCTTCTGGTCGCTCGTGATGGTGGTGGCCGTGAAGTACCTCGGCTTCATCATGCGGGCCGACAACAAGGGCGAAGGCGGCATCTTCGCGTTGCTGGCCCTCATTCCCGGCAAGGACGCGGGGGGCATGGGCCGGGTGGCGGTGGTGCTGGCGGCGCTGTTCGGCGCGGCCCTGCTCTACGGAGACGGCATCATCACGCCGGCCATCTCGGTGCTGTCGGCCGTCGAGGGCATCGGCGTCGCGACCCACGCACTCGACAAGGCGGTCGTCCCCATCACCTTCGTCATTCTGCTGACGCTCTTCCTCGTGCAGCGGGGCGGCACTGATCGCATCGGCCGCGCCTTCGGCCCGGTGATGGTGTTGTGGTTCGCCGCCATCTCGGTGCTGGGCCTCGTCGCCATCACCAAGAACCCCGACGTGCTCGCAGCCATCAACCCCACCTACGCCGTCGGCGTCTTCAAGCTCGATCCGATGCGGGCCTTCCGCGTGCTGGGCAGCGTGGTGCTGTGCATCACCGGTGGTGAAGCGCTCTACGCCGACATGGGCCACTTCGGCGCGCGCCCGATTCGGGTGACGTGGTTCGTCTTCGTGCTGCCGGCGCTCATGCTGAACTACTTCGGCCAGGGGGCGTACCTGCTCTCGAATGGCTGGGTCGAGAAGCCGTTCTGGGCGCTGGTGCCCGAGCCGCTGCTGTACCCGATGGTCGGGCTCGCCACGGCAGCCACCGTCATCGCGTCGCAGGCCCTCATCTCAGGCGCGTTCTCGTTGACGCGGCAGGCGGTGCAGCTCGGCTACATGCCGCGCGTCACCATCGTGCACACCTCCGAGAAGAACGAAGGGCAGATCTACATTCCCGAGGTGAACCAGGCGTTGATGGTGGCGTGCCTCTCGCTGGTGCTCGTCTTCCAGGAGTCGACGAAGCTGGCCGCGGCGTACGGCATCGCGGTGACCGGCACGATGAGCATCACGTCGATCGTCTACTTCGTCGTCATCACCCGAAACTGGGGCTGGAAGGTGACGCGCGCGCTGCCGCTGCTGCTGCTGTTCCTCGCGTTCGACATTCCCTTCTTCGCCGCGAACGTCCTCAAGTTCTTCGACGGCGGCTGGTTCCCCATCGCCATCGGCGTCGTCATGTACTCGTTGATGACGACGTGGAAGCGGGGGCGCTTCGAGCTCGCCCAGCGGTTCAACACCTCGGTGATGCCGGTGACGGCGCTCCTGGAGGATCTCGAGGCCACCAAGCCCTACCGCGTGCGCGGCACGGCGGTCTTCATGTCGGGCAACCCCGAAGGCACGCCGCCCGTGCTGCTCCACCACCTCAAACACAACCAGGTGCTGCACCGGCAGGTGGTGCTGCTGTCGATCATCTACATGGAGATTCCGTACGTCTCGAAGGACGAGCAGCTCGAGGTCGAGAGTCTGGGCAACGGCTTCTTCCGCGTGGTGTGGCGCACGGGCTTCATGGAGACGCCGAACGTGCCGCACATTCTCGTGCGCGCCCGCGAGCTGGGCATGGTCGCCGAGCCGTCGACGACGAGCTACTTCCTCGGCCGCGAGACGCTGCTCACCAACGGCAAGTCGACGATGATGCACTGGCGCAAGACGCTGTTCGCCTTCGTGTCGCGAAACGCGCTGCCGGCCACGAGCTACTTCGGGTTGCCGCCCGGGCGCGTGGTCGAGCTCGGCATGCAGGTCGATCTCTGACGGTCAGTCGGCGCGATCTCGCAGCCGGTAGCCGATGCCGGTCTCGGTGGTGAGCCACCGGGGCCGCGCGGGCTCGGGTTCGATCTTTCGCCTCAGCTCGGCCATGTGCACGCGCACGGTGTGGGCCTGCTCCGACGTCTGGCCCCAGACCTCTTTGAGCAGCTGGCGGTGGGTGAGCACCTTGCCCGCGTGCCTCGCCAGCGTCGCGAGCAGCTTGAACTCGGTGGGCGTGAGGTGAATGGGGGTGCCGTCACGAGAGACCTCGTGGCGGGCGAGATCGACGTGCAGCGGGCCCACGTCGAAGGTCGTCTGGGCGCCACCGTCACCCAGCTGCTGCTTCGAGCGCAGCGCGACGCGCAGTCGGGCCAACAGCTCGGCGGTGTCGAAGGGCTTGGTGAGGTAGTCGTTCGCGCCCGCGTCGAGCGCCGCCACCTTGTCGTCCACCTGGCCGCGGGCCGAGACGACGATGATGGGCACCTGGCTCCACTCGCGAATGCGCTGGGTGACGACGAGCCCGTCGAGATCGGGCAGGCCGAGATCGAGAATGACTGCGTCGGGCGAGTGGCTGGCGGTGAGCGTCAACGCCTCGGCCCCCGTCTCGGCCTCGATGACGCGATGGTCGCGGCCCTCGAGCGCCGCCTTGAGGAACCGGCGCAGCGGCTTCTCGTCGTCGACGACGAGGATGGTGGTCGTCATGCGCGCACCTCGGAGCGCGGCAACGTGAGCACGAAGGCCGCTCCGCCACCGGGAGCGTTCGAGACCCCGACCGAGCCGCCGTGCGCTGCGACGATGCTCTTCACGATGGCCAGGCCCAGCCCCACGCCCTGGCCCTGATCGCCACGCACGAACCGATCGAACAGCTTCGACGACAGCTTCGCCGCCACGCCGGGGCCGTGATCTCTCACCTCGAGCTCCAGCGATTGTCCGGTCACGCGCGCGCTCACCTCGATGGGAGTTCCTTCGGGGGTGTACTTCGCCGCGTTCTCGAAGAGGTTCACGAAGACCTGCTCGAACAGCAGCGCGTCGACGTTCACGAGGGAGATCTCGGGCGCCACGTTTACCGTCACCTTGCGGGAGCCCAGCACCCGCTCGAGCCTCGTCGCTGCCGACGCCACCAGCTCCTCGAGGGGCACGAGCTCGCGCTTGACGGTCACGGCGCCCGACTCCAGCCGCGTCATCTCGAGCAGGTTGCCGATGAGCCGCTCGAGCCGGGCGCTCTCGTCTTCGATGGTCTGCAGCAGCTCGCGGCGCCCGGCCTCTTCGAGCCTCACGAGTGGATCTCGCAGCGTGTTGGCGGCGCCGGTGATGGCCGCGAGCGGCGTGCGCAGATCGTGCGAGACGGTGCTGAGCAGCGTGGCGCGAAGCTCTTCGGCCTTGGCGCGAACGCCGGCCCGCTGCGCGTCGAGCGACAGCCTCGCCCGCTCGAGCGCGAGGGCTGCCGGCTGCACGAAGGCGTCGACGAAGGCGCGCGCCGAGGGCTCGAGGCCCTGGGGCGGCGGCTTCAACACGAGCACACCGAGCACGGCGTCTTTCGACGCGATGGGAAAACAGATGATGCCCGCGCCCGGCAACGTCTCGGTGCCGAGGCCCGCGACGCGCCGATGATCGAGCACCCACCGCACCACCGCCTTGTCCGAGGTGCCCAGGCTGAGGCCGCTCGAGTGCGTGTGCAGCACCATGGCCGCGAAGTGCGGTTGCAGCACCACGCCGGCGTCGCAGCCGAAGACCTCGATGGCACGGCGTGAGAGCGCCAGCGCCATCTCGTCGGGCACGAGGGTCTGCGCGAGGTCGCGGCTGAGCGCGTACAGCGCCGAGGTGCGGTTCTCGCGATCGCGTGAGGCGCGCTCCTGGCGGCGAACCCGAAAGGTGAGCGTGCTGATGACGAGCCCGACGGTGAACATCATCGCGAAGGTGAGCACGTGCGTCACGTCGCTCACGGCGAAGGTGAACAGCGGCGGCACGAAGAAGAAGTCGTAGGCGGCGACCGAGAGCGCCGCGGCGATGATCGAGGCGGTGCGCGAGAAGCGCGCGCTCACCCCCATGATCGCCAGCAGGAAGAGCATCACCTGGTCCTGCAGGGTGAAGACGTTTCGCAGGGCGAAGCCCGCGCCGGTGACGAGGGCGATCACTCCGACCGCCGAGCCGATGCCCGCCCAGTCGTGCTCGGAGCGCTGGCGCTCTGCCACCTTCGGCGCAGGCTGACTTCCGGTCGAGATGAGGTGCAGCTGAAGCCCGGCGCCACGGGCCAGCAGGGCGTCGACTGGCGAGGCGTTCAGCCTGTCTCGGAGCCGGGCGTGCGACGGGCTGCCCATCACGAGGTGGCGCGCGCCGACCCGCTGCGCAGCGCTGATCAACGCGTCGGCCACCACCGGCCCATCGAGGCGCTGCACGCTCGCGCCGAGCGACTCGGCGAGCTTGAGGTGTTCGTCGAGGCGCCCCGCGTCGTCGGGCGAGAGCGCCACGCCCATGGGGTTCTCGACCCAGACGACGTGCCACGGCGCGTGCAGGGCATCGGCGAGCCGGCGGCCGGCGCGCACGACCTCGGCCGAGGTGGGCGACGGCCCGATGCAGACGAGCACGCGATCGGTCGAGCCGGTGGAGCCGCGGAGCACCTGCTGCTCCCGCAGCTGCGTCAGCTCGGCGTCGACCCGCTCGGCCGTTCTGCGCAACGCGAGCTCCCGCAGCCCGATGAGGTTCTGCCGCTGAAAGAAGTGCTGTGCAGCGCGCGAGGCCTGCTCGGGGAGATAGACCTTCCCCTGCTCCAGCCGCTCGAGCAGCTCGTCGGGAGGCAGATCGACCAGCTCGATGTCGTCGGCGCGATCGAGCACCGAGTCAGGCACCGTCTCGCGCACCACCACGCCCGTGAGCTGCTGCACGACGTCGTTGAGGCTCTCGACGTGCTGCACGTTGAGCGTGGTGTGCACGTCGATGCCGGCGTCGAGCAGCTCGAGCACGTCTTGAAACCGGCGCTCGTGCCGGCTGCCGGGCGCGTTGGTGTGCGCGAGCTCGTCGACGAGCACGACACCGGGCTTGCGGCCGAGCGCTGCGTCGAGATCGAACTCGTCGAGCTTCACGCCGCGGTGCTCGAGCGTTCGCCTGGGCAGCACCTCGAGGCCTTCGAGCAGCGCTGCCGTCTCGGTTCGGCCATGCGTCTCGACGCAGCCGACGACCAGATCGGTGCCCCGCGCCCGCAGCCGACGCGCGCTCTCGAGCATCGCGTACGTCTTGCCCACGCCCGGAGCGAAGCCGAAGAAGATCTTGAGCTGCCCGCGCGCCTGTTCTCGCTCGGACTGCACGCGCTTGAGCAGCGCGTCGGGATCTGGCCGCTCCACATCCGTCATCGCGAGGCAGGTTCCTTCATCAGGGCGAGGTTCAACGCCAGTACGTTGACACGCGCCGATCCGAGCGGCGAGCTGATCGACTGCTGCTGGACGAGGGCCACCAGACGCGCCTCGTCGAGGTGGCGCGCCTTCGCGACGCGTGGAACCTGAACGAGCGCGGCCGCGAGCGACACATCAGGGTCGAGCCCGCTGGCCGACGACGTGACGAGGTCGACGGGCACCCTGCCCTCCACGCCCAGAGCCGCGACGCGTTCTCCAACCGCCTGCTTCAACGCGGCACTCGAGGGGCCCAGGTTGCTGCCCGACGAGGCAGCGCCGTTGTACGGCGGCGTGGTGGCCGAGGGGCGGCTCCAGAAGAACGCTGGCGACGTGAATGACTGGCCGACGAGCGATGAGCCGACAGCCTTGCCATCGACGACGACGAGACTGCCGTTCGCCTGCGCCGGGAAGGCCAGCTGGGCGACCCC
This sequence comes from Archangiaceae bacterium, assembly GCA_016879935.1. Lineage (GTDB taxonomy): Bacteria > Myxococcota > Myxococcia > Myxococcales > Myxococcaceae > Xiheimicrobium. The sequence continues at coordinate 8,751 of JAACJQ010000060.1, forward strand.
GGTGAGAGCCGCCGGGTAGACGAGCCCGCAGAGCAGCGTGAAGACGGCGAGCAACGAGAGCGCGGGACGAAGCATGGCGGCACCTCACGACACGCCCATCGCCGCGAGCGTCACGTCGATGAGCTTGATGAAGGGGAACGGGAGCAACAGCCCGCCCAGTCCGTAGACGAGCAGGTTTCGTCGCAACAGCTCGGGCGCGGGAGCCGGCCGCGCCGTGAGGCCACGCAGCGCGATGGGAATGAGCCCGACGATGATGAGCGCGTTGAAGATGACCGCCGACAACACCGCCGTCGTCGGAGAGTGCAGCCGCATCACGTCGAGCGCGGCGAGCGAGGGGTAGGTGCCGACGAAGGCCGCGGGAATGATGGCGAAGTACTTCGAGACGTCGTTCGCGATGCTGAAGGTGGTGAGCGCGCCGCGGGTCATCAGCAGCTGCTTCCCGATGCGCACCACCTCGAGCAGCTTGGTCGGGTTCGAGTCGAGGTCGACCATGTTGCCGGCTTCGCGCGCGGCCTGCGTACCGCTGTTCATCGCGACCGCGACGTCGGCCTGCGCCAGGGCGGGCGCGTCATTCGTGCCATCACCCGTCATCGCGACGAGGTGCCCCTCAGCCTGGTACTTGCGAATGAGCGCGAGCTTGGCCTCGGGCGTGGCCTCGGCGAGGAAGTCGTCGACGCCTGCTTCGGCCGCGATGGCAGCCGCCGTCAGCGGGTTGTCGCCGGTCACCATGACGGTCTTGATGCCGAGGCGACGCAGCTCGACGAAGCGTTCGCGTATGCCGGCCTTCACGACGTCTTTGAGCTGAACGACCCCGATGATGCGGGCGTTCTCGGCGACCAGCAGCGGCGTGGCGCCCTGGCGTGCGACGTCCTCCACCGCGCGCCGGGTCTCGGGCGAGATCTGACCACCCGCTTCGGTGACCCACCGCTCGATGGCATCGGACGCGCCCTTGCGAATGCGCCTGCTCCCCAGGTCGACGCCGCTCATGCGTGTCTGCGCGGTGAAGGTGACGAACTGCGCTCCTGACGCGTCGGGCGTCGCGGCCTTCTTCGAGTCAGCCAACGTGACGATGCTCTTGCCCTCGGGTGTCTCGTCGGCGAGCGAGGCCAGTCGCGCGACCGAGGCGAGCTCGAGCTCGGTCGACCCCGGCGCGGGAAGAAGGGCCCAGGCCTGCCGATTGCCGTGCGTGATGGTGCCGGTCTTGTCGAGCAGCAGCACGTCGACGTCACCGGCGGCCTCGACGGCGCGCCCCGAGGTCGCGAGCACGTTCGCCTGAATCAATCGATCCATACCGGCGATGCCGATGGCCGAGAGCAGCCCGCCGATCGTCGTCGGAATGAGACACACCAGCAGCGCGACCAGCACCGTGAGCGTGACGACCGCCCCGCTGCCCGAGGCCGTGACGGCGTACGCCGAGAACGGTCGCAGCGTGACGGTCGCGAGGAGGAACACCAGCGAGAGCCCCGCGAGGAGAATGTCGAGCGCGATCTCGTTCGGCGTCTTCTGCCGCTTCGCGCCCTCCACCATGCCGATCATGCGATCGAGAAAGGTCTGGCCGGCCTCGACACGAATGCGCACCACGAGCCAATCGCTCAACACGCGGGTGCCACCGGTGACGGCGCTGCGATCGCCGCCGCTCTCACGAATCACGGGAGCCGACTCGCCCGTGATGGCGCTCTCGTCGACCGAGGCGACACCTTCGACAATCTCACCGTCGCTGGGAATGATGTCGCCTGCCTCGACCAGCACGACGTCGTCTTTGCGGAGCGTCGAGGACGAGACCTGCTCGACGGCGGCGCCGTGGCGTGGCTCCGCGAGCCGTTTGGCCATCACGTCTTTGCGGGCCGCACGGAGCGACTGGGCCTGCGCCTTGCCTCGCCCCTCCGCCATCGCCTCGGCGAAGTTCGCAAAGAGCACCGTGAACCAGAGCCAGACAGCGACGGCCAGCGTGAACGGCCACGGCGCATCACCCGCGCCCGTCACGAGCGCGTGCACGAAGAGCAGCGTGGTGAAAGCGCTGCCCAGCTCGACGACGAACATGACCGGGTTCTTGACCATGCGTGCCGGAGACAGCTTTCGCACCGAGTCGACCAGCGCCTGCTTGACGATGGCGGGCTCGAACAACGCGCGTGACGAGATGGAAGCCATGGGGCGCCTCAGCGGGTCAGGTGCTCGACGACCGGCCCGAGGGCCAGCGCCGGCACGAAGGTGAGCGCTCCGACGAGCGCGACGACGAACGCGAGCAAGACGACGAACATCGGGCCGTGGGTCGGCAACGTTCCGCTCGACGGCGGCACCCGACGCCTGGCGGCGAACGACCCGGCCAACGCGAGCACCGGCACGATGACCCAGTAGCGGCCGACCAGCATCACCAGGCCGATGGCGATGGCGTAGAACGGCCCGTTCACCGTCAGCCCGCCGAAGGCAGAGCCGTTGTTGTTGGCGCCAGACGAGAACGCGTACAGCATTTCGCTGAACCCATGCGCACCGCCGTTGCCGACGGCAGCCACGCCTTCGGGAAGCACGCAGGCGACGGCGGTTCCGAGCAGCGCGGCGGCCGACGGGAAGAGCACCGCGAGCGACGCCATCTTCATCTCGAACGCGCCGACCTTCTTGCCCAGGTACTCCGGCGTTCGGCCCACCATCAGCCCTGCGATGAAGACGGCCAGCACCGCATACACGAGCAGGCCGTACAGCCCGCTCCCGACGCCGCCGAAGACGACCTCGCCCAGCTGCATCAGCCACATGGGCCCGAGCCCACCGAGTGGCGTGAAGCTGTCGTGCATGGCGTTGACCGAGCCGTTCGACGCCGCGGTGGTGGCGACGGCCCAGAGCGCGCTCGCCCCGACGCCGAAGCGCACCTCTTTACCTTCCATGTTGCCGCCGCTCACGTCGACCCCGGTCATCGAGAGCGCTGCGGTTGGCTGGTGCTCGGCCCAGAGGGTGAGCCCTGCGAGCGGAACGAAGAGCGCCACCATCGTCGCGTAGAGGGCCCAGCCCTGCCGGCGATCGCGCACGAGGTGTCCAAACGAGAAGCAGAGCGCCGCGGGGATGAGCAGAATCGCCAACAGCTCGAGCAGGTTCGTCACCGGCGTGGGGTTCTCGAACGGGTGCGCGCTGTTCACGTTGTAGAAGCCGCCGCCATTGGTGCCGAGCTGCTTGATGGCGACCTGCGAGGCGACGGGCCCGACCGCGAGCGTCTGCTCTGCCCCCTCGAGCGTCGCGACCTTCACGTTGGCGGCGAAGGTCTGCACGACGCCCTGCGAGGCGAGCACGAGGGCCAACACCACGCTCAACGGCAACAACACGAACAGGGTCGAGCGTGAGAGGTCGACCCAGAAGCTCCCCAGCCCGGGCGACTTCTCGGCGCGAAGCCCACGAACGAGCGCCGTCAGCACTGCGATGCCCGTGGCGGCCGACACGAAGTTCTGCGTCGTGAGGGCCACCATCTGGGTGAGGTGGCTCATGGTCGTCTCACCCGCGTACGCCTGCCAGTTGGTATTGCTGGCGAAGCTCACGGCCGTGTTGAACGCCACCTCGGGCCCGACGCCCGGCAGCTGTGCAGGATTGAGCGGCAGCGCCCCCTGCAATCGCTGCAACACGTACACGACGAGCAGCCCGAGCAGATTGAACACGAGCACGCTCGCCGCATAGCGGGGCCACGGCATCGACTCCGCCACGTCGACGCCAGCGAGCCGAAAGAGCAGCGACTCGACCTTGCGCACGGGCGCAGGCAGCGCGCCGTCGAGCACGAGCGCGATGAACCGGCCGAGCGGCACCGCGACGAGCGTCAGGCCCACCAGGAAGACGACCAACAGCCCGAACGAGGCGCTCATGACAGCCTCTCGGGAAACAGGAGCGCGATGCCCAGATAGACGAGCAAACCCGCCGCCAGCGCGCCAGCGAGCCACAGGAGCGCGCTCATGACGACAGCCTCCGGCAGAGCGCGACCAGGCCCCACGTGAGCGCGAAGAAAGCCACCGTTCCGACGATGAGCACGAGCTCCATCACGACCTCCTCAGCAACTGGGCGATGGCGAACGCTGCGATGAGCAACCCCAGGCTGCTCTCCGCCCCCAGCGGCGCTCCGACAGCCAGGGCGTGGGCGCCTGGCAAGACACCAATCACGAGCAGGGCCCACATGGCTGCCCGCTGAGCAGACTCGCGCGCCATGACCTGACTCACAGTTTGATACCGAGCGAGACGGTGAACCGGTCTTCGGTGTTGCGGAGGTCTGGCGCCCAGCCCTCGACCGCAGAGCCTGGAGCGCCTTGATTTCCACCCGGAGGTGTCACGCCTCCCGGCCCCGAGAAGTAGGGCACGCTCGCGGCGCGATGGTTGTATTCGAAGACGAACTTCACGAACTCGACGGGCGAGAAGTCGGCCGAGACCTGCGTGTCCCAGGCTTGATACCGATCGCCCGGGTTCGCAGTGAAGTACGGCGTTCCCGAGAACGCGGTCGCCCCGTTGATGGGCGGCAGCAGCACCAGATAGCGGCCGGGGTTGGTGATGGCACCGCCGCCGACCGTGAGGCCGATGCGGTTCTCCCAGAACCAGAGCCGGTTGTAGGCCATGAAGCCCGCGAAGTACTGGTCACCGCACGAGACGCCGCCTCCGAACTCACAGCCGAGATCGAGCGTCAACGACGCGGCCGCGCGGCTGAGCACCGCCGAACGATTGTCGTGGTACTTCACCATCACGCTGTCGTCGGTGTGCACGCGACGGCGATCGGGGTTTCCCAGCGTGTCGGTGCCGATGTACTGGTTTCCCACGAAGGCGAACCAATCGGTCGGCCGCCAGGCCACCTGCATTCCAAACCCCGGCGCCTGGTTGAACTTGCCGTAGGCCTGCCAGCCATTGACCAGCCAGGGCTCGATCTTCAGCTTGTCTGAAGTGAAAATCTGAACACGCACGCCATTGAAGAACCACGGCGTGTTCGAAGAGACGTACGAGGGCTGATACGTCCAGTTGTCGTAGTTGTAATAGCTCCACAGCCCGACGTACGACATGAAGATGCCAGCCTGCACGTTGATGCCGTGCAGCACGTCGACGTGGTACCCGGCGTAGGCCTCGGAGATGTATCGATAGGCGTCTTCGAGCTTCCACTGCCCACGAGCCGGGCTCGCGTCATTTCTCGGAGTCGTCTGCGAGTACATGCCAAACTGAGTCATCAGCCTGGCGTGTGCACCTTTGTAGTAGAAATCACCGCCGAGCCCGAGCTGGGTGACCTGGAACTCACCGCTTCGGAAGACCTCACTCGAGCCCGAGATGGTGTCGTCGACCGGGTTCCAGAGGCTGTGGTGGTAGACGGTGTCGACCCGCAGCTCGCCTGTGAACGGCCCGTACGAGAGCGGTCGCGTCGTCGGGCCCAGGTTGCCCGGCATCCACGAGAAGTCACCGAAGCCGAAGGCCACCTTCTCGGGCGCGAACGGAGACGGGCCGGCGCCACCATCGGTCTCGGCCAGACCAGGCACCGCCAACATCAGGGTGAGGGTGAAGAGCTGCGCTTGCATGACGACCTCCGTGGTCGAGCCAAGGTGTCGCGTCTCGAATCAAGCGGGCGTCAAGACTCGGAACCCGCGCATCAAGGCGGCATCAAGCCAGCTCAAAGCGCCGTGAATTCAGCCAGTTGAGGCCGCCTTGAAACTCGGGCCGGGGTCCGCTCATCTGTCTGTCGCACCGTGCTCCGACTGCTTCGCCGCGAAGAGGTCATCACCCCCGAGACGCCCGACGAGGCGCTGGTTCGCCGTGCGCAGAAGGGTGAGTCGCAGGCCTTCAAGGCGCTCTTCGAGCGGCACGTGCTGGCGGTGCGGCGCTTCCTGCGAGACCTCATTCGCGACACCGACGCCGCTGACGACGCGACCCAGGAGACCTTCACGCGCGCCCACGTTCAGCTCCCGAAGCTGGGCGACCACGACCGCTTCAAGCCGTGGGTCTTCGGCATCGCGCGCAACGTCGCCTTCGAGGTGAGACGGGTTCGACAGCACCAGCCTCTCGAGAGCGGCGACGACGACGACGTGCCTGCGGCGGTGCTCCCCGCCCCCGACCCCGAGCGCACCCTGCTCGACCGCGAGCTCGAAGGGCACCTCACTGACGCCCTCGCTTCGCTCTCCGAGCACCGGCGCGCGGCGTTGCTGCTCCGCCTCGATCACGGCCTTTCGTACGACGACATCGCCGACGCCATGGGCTGGACGTTGCCGATGGTGAAGAATGAGATTCACCGAGCACGCCTGTCGTTGAGGGCGTCTCTGCTCCCGCATCTGGGAGGGCCGACCACATGAGCCGCTGCGGAAAAACCCACCTGCTCGACGCTGCCGTTCAGGGAGAAATCCCCGATGAGGCGCTGCGAGAACATGCCGAGACCTGCCCGCGCTGCCGACATGAGCTGCACTGGCTCGAGACCGAACGCCGCGTCTTCCGCGAACGTGCCGCCCGCGACGAAGTGCAGTCGTTGTGGAAGGGCGTCGCGCAGCGCACCGGCGCCGAGCCGCGCCGTCGCGCCTTCAACCGTGCCATCGTCGCCGTGGCGGCCACGCTATTCGTCGTGCTGGGCGTTGGCCGGGTGATTCTGGGAGCCCCCGCGTCGTCGTCGGGCCTCGACGCCAGCATCGTCGCCTACGCAGACGACTCCGACGACGCCCTGGTCACCGAGAACGCCTTCTCTGCCGAGCGCGCCGAGCTGTGCTCCCGAGCGAAGGGCATCGGCTTCTATTGCGGCTACGTGCCAGCGAGCGTGATCGCCTCACGCTGAACCTGGTCCTGAATGGACCATCGACGCACCACTGGAGCGCGCCCGCGCAGGCGCGTCTGGCTCGGGCGACAACCCAAGCGGCTGGAAGCAGACCGGTCTTTCCGTGGCACGGATGATGATCTGGGTCGGGCGCATGAAGCGCTCCCTCATCGTCCTCTTTCTGGCCTCGATGCTCTCGACCGTCGCGATCGCCTCGAACCCGCGGAAGCAGGTCTCGTTGCCGGTTGGCCACTCGATGACGATGGCGATGCCCGCGAATGTCACCTCGGTTCGGGTCGACGACCCCTCGCTGGTCGAGGTGAAACGACAGGGCCGCAAGGTGACGTTGGTCGCGTTGTCGAAGGGCAGCACCGAGGCGACCGTGATGACGGCCGAGGGCGAGCACCACTTCCGCGTCTACGTCGCCGCTGACAAGTACGCGCTGCCGCAGTGACCTCTGGCCTCGAACCGACACGCTGAATGAAGCAGACTCCCGCTGGCCCCGGCGTCGTTCGCCGACGAGCCCAGGAGTCGCGATGATCCGTTTCCATCACGCCGTCACCGCGTTTGCCGTGGCCTTCGTGTGCTCTTGCGGGAGCGCTCGAATCGAAATGGGCGGGAACACCGCCGGCGGTCGGGCTGGCGGCTCGACCGCTGGTGGAGCTGCAGGCGGGAGTTCCTTCGCTGGCGGCGCACCACGCGCAGGGGGCGCTGCATCGGCTGGCGGCTTCGCCTCGGCTGGTGGCTTCGCCTCGGCTGGTGGCTTCGCCTCGGCTGGCGGCTCCGCCTCGGCTGGTGGCTTCGCCTCGGCTGGCGGCTCCGCATCAGCTGGCGGCTCACCGTCAGCAGGTGGCTCCGCATCGGCTGGTGGCTTCGCATCGGCTGGCGGCTCTGCATCGGCTGGCGGCTCACCGTCAGCAGGTGGCTCCGCATCAGCGGGCGGGTCCCCGACCGCGGGCGGTACGTCTTCGGGCTTCGATGGCGGCAGCTTCATCGACCGCGGCCCCGTCAGCCCGGGCGCGAGCGTCTTCTCCCTCGGCCTCCGCGGAAACAACAACGTCGTCTACCGCTTCGAGTGCCCGGCCCTCGGCACGGCCGTGCAGGAGTCCATCTGGGGCACTCCCATCTACACCGACGACTCCCCCATCTGCTGGGCCGGCATGCACTCGGGGAAGGTCTCACGCGCGATGGGCGGCGGGGTCTTCATCGAGGTGCTGCCCGGCGTCTCGTCGTACGTCGGCTCGTTCCGCAGCGGGGCCGTGAGCCTCGACTACGGCGTGTTCGACGGCAGCTATCTGGTCGTCGGCGCGCCCACGACGCCCGCAGTTCCGTATGACGGCGGCACGCTCTGGCAGGGCACGGCGGTGATGTCGCAGGGCCTCATCGACTGGGAAGAGAACCCGCAGGCGCTTCGTGGCGCGTGGGGCGTGCGCTACCAATACACCTGCCCCTCGAACCCGACCGCGGCGCTGGGCACCATCTGGGGCTCGAGCATCTACACCGACGACTCGCGCATCTGCGTCGCGGGCGCCCACTCCGGCGTCATCACCCGAACCGGAGGCTCCGTCACCATCGAGATCGTCCCCGGCGTCTCGGCCTACCCGTCGACCACTCGCAACGGCATCATCAGCAACGGGTTCGGCTCGTACACCGGCAGCTTCCTCGTGGTGCCATGAACCGCCTCGCGCTCCTCGCCCTGCTCTCGTTGGCGGGCTGCAACGAGAAGTCACGCTCGACCGACACCCGCAGCACCACGCTCAAGACGCCGAAGGAGCGCACCACCTTTCTCTGCGCCTACGCACTCTGCGCCTCACCCGTGAAGGACGCTGCGTTTCACGTCGTCTTCCACGACAACTCCGGTGGACTGCTCGCTGGGCCCGACGACAGCGACATTCGAGCCGTCGTCTCGGTCGACAAAGACGACCTCGAGAAGTGGACTCGCAGCTGCGTGCCCGCGCGCGTCGAGGCGAGACCCGAGTGGCTGACGGAGATCGCCAAAGGCACCAGCCTGAACCCGACGAGCGCGCCCGATGGCTACCGCTGTGGGAACGAGCTGCGCGCGATTCACGTGAAAGACGGGCTCGTGGTGCGGCGCATCAGCACCGAGTGACTCAGCGGCAGACGCCGGCCACACACATGCGGCCAGCGGAGCACACGGTACACGCCGCGCCCATCACCCCGCAGGTGTTGACGCTGGGCGGCTGGCAGACACCGGCCTGACAACAGCCCATCGGGCACGTGGTTCTCGAGCACCCCACCGCTCCACAGACACCGCCTGCCTGACAGGAATTGCCGGGAGTGCAGCCCTGGCACACCCCGCCGTCGAGGCCGCACGCAAGGTCGTCGAGCCCTCGCTGACACGTTCCCAGCGCGTCGAAGCAGCCGAAGCACCGCGTGCTGATGCAGCGCCCTGCCTCGCACCGCGTGCCCGTCGCACACACCGAGCACACGCCGCCGTCGGCGCCACAGGCTTCGGGCAGGTTTCCCGGCTGGCACTCGGTGTCGACGCGACACCCGGCGGCACAGTTGAGAACGATGGGGCCTGCGTCGGGCGGGCCGGCGTCGACCGGCTGCACACACACGCTCGCCAGGCACCGCCCAGGAGCGGGGCAGGTGCCGCACACCACCCCACCTTTCCCGCAGAAGTTCCGGCTCGTTCCAGCGAGGCACTCACCCGTCGAATCGCAGCAGCCCGTGCAGTTCGACCGGTCGCAAGGAGGAGGACACGCCAGCGTGAACAGAACGACGAAGACCAACCCCAGCTGCCGCATGGGTCGTGACTCAACCGCACCTCGGAAGGCAGAGCCAGCGTCAGCGAACGAGTCGACCTATAGTGCGCCGTCTATGCGTCATTGGCTGTCGTTGGTGGTCGTGCTGGGGCTGGCCTCGGCATGCGTCGGCTGTGATCGCCGTTCTGCCCTCGCCGGCCGCTTCGGAGAGCTCGTCGTCGTCTCTGGCGTCGCGCCTTCGGAGTCGTTGAGCCGCGAGGCCACCGTCAGCGCACCACCGGCGGCGATGGGTGACTCGTCGAGCACCACGTTCCTCGTGCGCAACATCGGCGACTTGACCCTCACGCTCACGCGAATCGCCCTCACCTCGGGAAGCCCCGCGTTCAGCGTCGAGCTGCCCGAGCGCACCTCACTCGCGCCTTCCGAAGAGGCGACCTTCACCATCACCTTCAAGCCCGAGCAGGCGAGCGACCCGACGCTCTCGACCGTCGCGCACCAGGCGGTGTTTCAGCTCGACTCGTCTGGCGGCCGCCCCGGAGAGACGCAGGCCATCATCGAGGTCAGCGCCGTGGCCGAGGCGCGCGACTGCTTCGTGCCTGCGGTGCTCGACTTCGGAGACTCGCCCATTGGACAGGCGGTGCAGATTCCCATCGACCTCTCGAACCGTGCCAGCACACCCGCCCACGCGACGGTCGGAGCGATTGGAGGCGCGAACCCCGGCTTCTTCACCATCGACCCCGCCATCACCGAGCTCGACGTGGCCCCGGGCACGGCGACGAACGCGATGATTCGCTTCGCGCCGCAGACCGAAGACGAGGTCAAGGCGCAGCTGACGGTTCGGCGCAGCGCTTCGTGCCCCGAGGGCGTGACCCAGCTGGTGGGCCGGGGCTCGATGCAGTCGCTCTCGTGGTCACCTGCCGATCTCAACTTCGGGCGGGTGCCGCTGAACGAGACCGCCACCCGCCTCGTCACCTTCAGCAACCGGAGCGGCGCCGAACTGCCCCTCACCATCTCGACCGATGGAACCGACTTCGCGACGCCGCTGGCGCTCGGCGTGCTCGGGCCGCGCTCGACCACGTCGGTGCAGGTGACGTGTCGCCCGCAATCGCTGAACTCACTCACCGGCGTGCTGAAGGTCGACGTCGGCACCTCGCCGTTGCTCCCCGTTCGTGTGCCGTTGCGCTGCTCCGGTGGCGGGCCGCGGCTGCGCCCCTCGCCGAACCCGCTCGCGTTCGGCACCGTGCCGCTGCTCGTGGACAAGAAGACGCTCGCGCCGCTCGCGCAGGCGTCTCAGACACGCGTCGTTCGCCGGCTGCGCCTCGAGAACATCGGCACGCCTCCGCCCATCCCGAGCGACCCCGTCTACAACCTCACCCTCGGACGAGACGGCGCGCCGCCGCTGATGTCGCTCACGCCCATCGGCCAGACGAAGCCCGGCGAGTTCACCGTCGCCGTCGGCACCTACGACCCCATCGGCGTGCCTGCGCTCGCTGGGCGAAACGCCATCGATCTCGAGGTGATGGTTCAGCCCGTCGCCAGCGGCCTGCGCGAGGCGCTGCTCACCGTCTACTCGAACGATGCCGTTCAACCCGTGCAGGAGATTCGCCTGACGGCCAACGCCCAGACCGCCGAGCGCTGCGCGCTGGGGTACTCGCCCGCCGCCATTCTCTTCGGCGACCTGCCGCCCAACGGCACCGAGACCCAGACGTTCACGCTGCAGAACGCAGGCACCACGTCGTGCCAGGTCTCGGGGCTCGAGGTCGCGACCGGCAGTCACCCGGGCTTCTCGCTGGCGCCCAACCAGGTCACCATCATCGGCCCTGGCCAGTCGGTGCCCGTCTCGGTTCGGTTCGACAGCTCGGGCCTCGCCACCGGCACCACCGCCAGCGGCTTCGTTCGCTTCTCGACGCCCGGCTCGATTCCGATGCTGGTGCCGCTGTCGGCGCGCGTGTCGCAGTGCCTGGTGGCGGTGCCCGAAGAGCTCGACTTCGGCAACATCAAGCTCGGCTGTCGCTCGGCGCCACGCACCGTTCAGCTCTTCAACACCTGCGGCTCGCCGGTGAACATCTACTCGGCGACGACCTCGGGCACCGGGTTCGCGATCTCGGGGTTGCCCATGATTCCCACGAGCGGCCTCGTGGTGCAGCCCGCAGGCAACCCGGTCTCCATCTCGGTCGTCTTCGGGCCGCCGCCCAACGTCGGTACCTTCAACGGCGCGCTCACGGTGGTGGGCGGCGAAGGCTCGTCGATGCGGCGCTTCGACATCGCGCTCAAGGCCGTGGGCGACACCACCGGCATCACGACCGAGACGTTCCAGCAGCCGGCCCGCCCGATGACCGACATTCTCTTCACCATCGACAACTCGTGCTCCATGTCAGAGGAGCAGACGGCCCTCTCGGCGAACTTCTCGTCGTTCATCAGCTACGCGAACACGGCGAACGTCGACTACCGCATCGCCGTCACCACCACCGACGACTTCGCCTCAGACGGTCAGGGCAAGTTCGTCACCGGCCAGCCCACCATCATCGACAAGAGCCTGCCCAACGCCCGGGCGCTCTTCGAGTCGAGGGTGCGGGTCGGCACGGCGGGCAGCGGCTTTGAGCGCCCGCTCTCGACGACGCTGAAGGCGTTGACCGAGCCGCTCATCAGCGGGGCGAACGCAGGGCTCCTGCGCGACGACGCGAACCTCGCCATCATCATCGTCACCGACGCGCCCGATCAGTCGAGCGAGGCCATCGGCTACTACGAGACGCGCCTGCCGCTGGTGAAGGGGCCCCGCCGCGTGCACCAGGTGAGCGTCAGCGTCATCGGCCCCTTCACGCCACAGTCGCCGACCTGCGCCATCGAGGGTGTCGACCCCGGCCGCTACCAGGCGCTCATCACCCGCACCGGCGGCGTGAAGGCCAACATCTGCACCTCGAACTGGGCGCAGGATCTCGAGGCCCTGGGCCGCAGCGCGCTGGGCCCGCGCAGCACCTTCTTCGTGCGCAACCCGCCCGACACGCAGCAGCCCGTCGACGTTCAGGTCAATGGGCAGCCCGTCTCGAGCGCGTGGAACTACGACGGCGCCAGCAACGCCATCGTCTTCAGTCAGGGCCAGGCGCCGGCGAGCGGCACGACGCTGACCATCACCTACCAGTCGCAGTGCCTGTGACTCAGGTCGTGTACTCGGCGTTCACCTGCACGTAGCGGTAGCCGAGATCGCTCGTCATCAAGAGCGCATGCCCGCGGCCCTCGTCGAGCAGCAGCTCGAGCGACACGTCTTCTCTGGCCATCGCCTTCGACGCGGCGGCGCGATCGAACGGCGTGGGCTCCCCCGCGCGGAACACCTCGATGCCCTGCAGCCGGCAGACGAGCTTCTGGGGTGAACGAACGTCGTGCACGTTGCCCACCTGGCTGACGAAGCGGCCCCAGTTCGGGTCGTTGCCGAAGAGCGCGGTGCGCACCAGCGCCGAGGTCGCGACGTGGCGGGCCACGGCCTTCGCGGCGTCATCCGACGAGGCGCCCGTCACGCGAATCGTCGTCACCTTGGTGGCGCCTTCACCGTCTCGGGCGATGAGCCAGGCCAGGCGGCGGGCGACGGGCTCGAGGTGCTGCTCCCAGTCGGCGGGCGCCGGCACCTGACGCGTCGTCAGCAACAGGAAGGTGTCGTTCGTCGAGGGGTGCGTGTCGACGTGCACGGCGTTGAAGCTGGTGCTCGCGATGCGGCCCATGGCCGTGCGCATCGCCTCGGCGCTGACGTCGACGTCGGTCGCCACGAAGGCCAGCATCGTCGCCATGTCGGGCTGAATCATGCCCGCGCCCTTGCACACGCCCGCCATCGTCGCGTCGCCGAGCCGAACGCCGTGCTCCTTGGGGAACGCGTCGGTCGTCATGATGGCCGAGAGGAACCGGCGGCCCGCTTCGACGTCGGCCGACAGCTCCTTCACGGCGGCGTCGATGCCGGCGCGCACCTTCTCCATCGGGAGCTTCACGCCGATGACGCCGGTGCTGCACACCAGCACCTGCTCGAGGGGGCAGCCCAGGGCGGTGGCGACGCGCTGACACATCTCGAGGGCGTCGGCCTCACCCTGGGTGCCGGTGCAGGCGTTCGCGTTGCCCGAGTTGATGACGACCGCGCGCACCAGCCCCTTCGAGGCCTCGAGGTGTCGGCGCGAGAGCAGCACGGGCGCCGCGGCGAAGTGGTTCTTCGTGAAGAGCCCCGCGCACGTCATCGGCGCGTCACTCACGAGCAGCGCGACGTCGGGGTTGCCCGAGGCCTTGATGCCGGCCCGTACGCCCGCGGCGCGGAGGCCCTTGACGCTGGTGAGGGTGTACGGCGCGGGAGGAAACGCAGGAACGGGCGGGACGGGAATCGACATGAGCGGCCCTCTACCACCGAGCCGTCAGGTCTTCCGCCCCGTGATTCGTGCAGCGATGCCCAGCAGCAGCTCGCGCCGGGTGTCGGTGATGTTGGCGCCGGCCTGGGCGATGGCCGCGGTGGTGTGCACCGGCTGCACGTCGAGGAAGGCCCGCGCGGTGGAGTTGCCAGCCCACCACTCCCGGGCGCGCGCGACGTTCTCCATCATCACGCGCTCACCGAGCGTCAGGTGGAGGAAGCTGGCCAGCGGCGACGGCGACATGTCGAAGCCCGAGGCGTTGAGGCGGCCGGCGTCGAGCAACGACTGCAGCACCGTGTCGATGGGCTCGGGCGGCGTGCCCAGCTCGGGCAGGAACTGCTCGATGCGACGCATGCGGGAGCCGTTGGGCTCGCCCACGCCGCCCATGAAGAGGTCGAGCGGCGCGTCACCACCCGTCTCGACCGCGAGGGCCTCGACGACGGCGGTGCTGTACAGCTTGCAGCGCATGTAGCGAACGGCGAGCGCGATGTTGCGGGCCGCCGCGTCGACACGGCGTTTGTGCTCTTCGGGTGACGGCTCGCCCGCCTGCATGCGGAACACGCGGCTGGCAGCGAGGGAGGAGAGGAAGCCCTCCATCTTGAGCAGCGCCACTCGGTACTCGTGCACCGTGTACGTGTTGGGCGTGTGCAGCGTGGGGTTCGTCTCGGGCAACAGCTTCCACGTGTTGTCGAGGAAGGCCGCCGGGTCTTTCTCGGCGAAGTTGCCGACGTCGTTGTTCGCCAGCCGGGTGGCGCGGCGAATCATCACCGTGCGCTCGGTGGGCTGCACGCCGAGGGCCGCGAGCCGTGCGTCGAGCACGAGCTTCTCGGGAGGGCGGAAGGGAATGGTCGCTTCGATGCACGCCGCGAGCGCCAGCTGCTGCTCGTGCGAGAAGACGCCCTCCATCTCTTTCGCCGCCACCAGCCCGCTCGCGAGCTCGTTGAGGCCGTTGTACGGCGTGAGCACCTGCCCGGCCTGATGACCGAAGACGTCGAGCACGAGCTTCGCCGTCGGGTCGATGGCCGCGTGCGGCAGAATTCGCCAGCCGTCTTTCTCGCGGCTGATCAGAGGCTCGAGAATCTCGTTGTAGTGAGGCGGCACCCCGAGGTCGACCTGCACGTAGACGATGTCGTGGTACAGCGCCGCGATCGTCTCGATGGGGTCGGCGTCGACGGTGAGATCGAGCACGTGCTGGTGCGTGTGAAACTCGCGCGCGCGTGACGACAGCGCCTGGTGCACCGCCACGCCCCACTTCTCGACGAAGAGCGACGGCACGCCCAGCCCGAGGCCCTGCACCGCGCCGAACAGGGCGTCGATGATGCGATGAACGGGCGAGCGGGCGGTTCCTGGCGACATGAGCGGCGAGCGAGTCGGCATGTAACCACGAGCCTGCGTCTGCCTGAACAAAACGCACCCGGTGCTACAGGTCTGCGCCGCCTCGATCATCGACTCCCGTCAGGAACCTGACGGGGTTGCGAGCGCGAAAGCCGGGCGGCGCGGGTGGCGCTCCTTACTCTTGATGCGTGTACCCGCCGGCGTTCGACAGGGGGCAGACGCTGCCTGCAGGGCTGGAGCAGGCCTTCGCCGAGAAGGTGAAGCGGCTCGACCTCGAGCTGCCTGTGTTACCCGAAGCGGCCGCGACGATTTTGCAGGAGACGCAGAAAGAGAGCTGGAGCGTGCAGCGCGTCGTCAGCGTGCTCGGCCGCGACACCTCGATGGCGACCCACCTGCTGCGCATCGCGAACTCGCCGGCCTTCGCGGGTGGCACACCCGTCGTCTCGATTCAGCAGGCCATCACGCGGCTGGGTGCCTCGCAGCTTCGGCAGCTCGCGGTCGTCATCGCGTGCGAGACAGCCGCCTTCGTCGCCAGGGGCTTCGAGAACGAGGTGCGCGCGGCGCTCCAACACTCGCTGGCGGTGGGGCTGTGCGCGAAGGAGATCGCCCGGCAGCGGCGCGCGAACGTGGAAGAGGCGTTCCTCGCGGGGCTGCTGCACGATCTGGGCTGGCCCGTGGCCGTGCACGCGCTCGTTCGGCTCGGCGCGGGGCCACACGTGAAGCACGCGACGCTGGAGCACGCCGAGCGGGTGCACGCGACGTTGGGCGCGGCCGTCGCGCGCGCGTGGCGGTTGCCGGAGTCGATCGCGAAGGCCATCGCCGCCCACCACGACCCCCACGCAGACGACGCGCTCACCGCCACCATCGCCCTCGCCGACGTGCTCGTGCGCCGCACCGAAGGAGAGCCGTTCGACGAGGCCCAGCTGCTCGAGCTGCCGGCGACGCAGGTGCTCAACCTCTACCCCGACGTGGTGCACAGCCTGGCGAAGCGTGGCGCCGAGGTGTTTCAGGAGGCCGCCCGATGGTGACGGAGCAGATCGACGCGGTGATCATCGGTGGCGGGCCCGCGGGTCAGCTGGCGGCGACGACGGCGAGCGAAGCAGGTCTGCGCACGGTGCTCGTCGAGCAGGAGCGCCACGCGGGCGGAGAGTGTGTTCGCCGCGGGACCATTCCCTCCAAGACGCTGCGGGAGACGGCGCTCGCGCTGTCGGTCTTCAAGTCACGCACGGGCGGCGTCGTCGACGTCGCGCTCGGCACGCACGTGCAGCTCGAGAGCCTGATGACGCGCAAGGAGCAGGTCATCGACGCGCACCACGGCTTCATCAAGGAGGAGCTCTCGACCAGCGGTGTCGAGGTGTGGCACGGCCGGGCGCGGTTCGTCGCGCCGAAGGAGCTCGAGGTGATAGCGCCGCGCGGCGGGCTGCGCCGCGTGAAGGCGAAGCTCATCATCATCGCCACGGGCTCGAGGCCACGAACGCCGCCCGACGTCCCTGTGGATCACGAACACGTGCTCGACAGCGACTCGATGCTGTCGCTCACCTGGTTGCCGCGATCGCTCACGGTGCTGGGCAGCGGCGTCATCGCCAGCGAGTACGCGTCGGTGTTCGCGGCGCTCGGGGTTTCGGTGACGATGATCGATCGCGCCCCCCGGCCGCTGGGCTTTCTCGACGAGGAGCTGACGTCGGCGTTCGTCACGGCCTTCTCTGCTGCGGGCGCGGCGTTCGTCGGAGGGCGCAAGGTGACGAGCGTGCAGTGGAATGGCGTCGACGCCGTGGAGACGACGCTCGACGACGGGCGCGTGGTGCGCTCCGAGAAGCTGCTCTGTGCGCTCGGCCGGGTCGCCAACGTCGAAGGCCTCGAGCTGTCTGCCGCCGGGCTCGCGACCAACCCCCGAGGTCTCATCGACGTCGACAAGCACCTGCAGACGAAGGTCGAGGGCGTCTTCGCGGTGGGAGACGTGATCGGGCCTCCATCGCTCGCGTCGACGTCGATGGAGCAGGGCCGGCGTGCCGTGCGGCACTGGCTCGGTCAGCCCGTCGGGCCCAACCCCGAGCTGCTGCCCGCAGGCGTGTACACGATTCCCGAGATGAGCTGCGTGGGCCTCACCGAAGCGCAGGCCCAGAAAGTCGACGCAGGCGTGATCGTCGGCCGAGCGCCCTACTCGCGCCTGGCGCGTGGGCAGATCAGCGCCGCGCCCAACGGGTTGCTCAAGCTCGTCTGCGACGCCTCGGGCACGAAGCTGCTCGGTGTGCACGTCGTCGGAGAAGGCGCCGCAGAGCTGGTGCATCTCGGCCAGCTCGCGATGCTCGGCAACCTGAACGTCGACACGTTCGTCGACGGCATCTTCAACTTCCCGACGCTCGCAGAGGCGTACCGGGTGGCAGCGCTCGACGTCGTGCGCAAGCGCGGGCGGGAGCGGCTGACGTCGGCGGCCTGAGCGCTCCGTGGCAGGAGCATCGACTGTGTCGAGCAGCGGTCCGTCGAATGTCTCGCCGAGTTCGACGGAAGCTGAGGCGCAGCTCGTGGAGGTGACGCCCCCAACCAGCGCGCCGGACTCTGACTTCCACCGACTGCCTCGCCACCACGCACGAGTCCGCCAGCGCTCGCACCGCCTTTGGAGCCACAGGCCACGACTGACCGCCGACGACGGTCTTGCTCCTGACATGCTCGCCGCCCGACGCGACGGCCCTCAGCGCCGAACGAGTTCGTACAGCGTCGTCGTCTCTTTCGACCGCGCGGCGTGCAGCGGGTCTTCCCGGTCCTTCGCTTTGCCGTGCTTCGCCTTCGTGGTGTGCGTGCGCGCGATGGTGAGGCCTGACGCTTCGATCAACTGCACGAGCGCTCCGGGCTGACGCAGCCCGAGCAGCTCAGCGAGATCGGAGATGATCAACAGCCCGCGCCCCGTCTGCGTCAGGTGCTGCGGCAGTTCACTCAAGAACCCGCGCAGAAACGCCTGGTCGGCATCGAACACCGCCACGTCGAAGCGGTTCTTCGGCGCCTCGGGAATCCACGGCGGGTTGCAGACCACGAGATCAGCTCGCCCCTCGGGGAAGAGCGCGCGCTCCATGGCCGTGAACCGCCCCGACAGCCCGAGCGCCTTCGCGTTGCTCTGCGCACAAACCACCGCGCGCGCTTCGACATCGGTGCCGATCGCCCTGCTCGCACCACGCTGCAGCAGCACGAACGACAACACGCCGGTGCCGGTGCCGATGTCGAAGACGGTCGACCCCTTCACGTCTCGCACTCGCGTGAGCAGCTCGACGTACTCGGCGCGAGTCGGGGTGTAGACGCCGAAGGCCGGGTGCAGCCGCCCTTCCAGCCCGGGAACCTCGAGACCCTTCTCACGCCAGGCCTCGGCGCCAATCAGCCCGAGCACCGTCTTCAGCGCGGTCACCGTCAGCGGCCCTCGTGGCGGGCCCCACAACAGGCGGCAGCCCTCGCTCACCCGAGGCGCGCCCGCGAGCAGCAGCCGGTACTCGGCGTCGAGCCCGACGACGATCTTCGAGAGCGTGGCGTGCTCGAGCTGACGCGATCTGCGCTCCTGCCGGAACGCGTCGAGCGCCGTCTTGGCAGCGGGTGGCTTGGGGAGTCGCCGGCCCATCGCAGACACGAGCTGCTTCGCGTTCAAGAACGTGCCGCGGTACCAGAGCGTCTCGCCGCGCCGCACCCGCTTGAGCGCGTCGTCGGCCGTCAGGCGATCGTCGACCTCGACCAGCTGGGCGGGCGCGGGCTCATCACTCTCTGACTGGAAGACGAAGGCAGACGACACCAGGCCCTTGTCGCACGAAGCCGGTCTGCCTGCGAAGCGTGCTAGGTTTCGACACCAGTGCTCGCGATCGCCCTCACCTCGATGCTCCTCAGCCAGGCCGCGGAGACCCGCGCCCCCGTCGGTGTCGTCCTCACCAGCCGGCGGCCCAACACCGATGCCTTCGCGTCGAAGGTCGCCACACGGGTCGTCGAGATTCTCAAACGTGAAGGCGTCGCCGACGTGCGCGACGACGCGCGCTCGACGAAAGAGCTCAAGGCCGCAGGCTTCTCCGACCCGAAGAGCTGCAACGGCGGGCAGACGTGCAGCGCGAAGCTGGCCGTGCTCCTGGGAGCGCGCGCCGTCATCGTCGCCGTCGACATCGGCAAGGTCGGCAAGTCGCTCGCGATTCACCTCGAGGCGTTCGCGGCCGATCTGCCCGAGGCGATCGCCGTCGCCGACATCACCGCGCGCGAAGACAAGTGGGCCGATCAGTCGCTCGCCGACATCACGACCTTCGTGAGGCAGGTGAAGGAGAAGCTGACGATTCAGGCGAAGGTCGCCGTCACCCCGCCGCCTCCACCGCCGCCCGACGTGAAGAAGACAGACACGAAGACCGACACGCCGGTGGCGACGAAGCTCGAGCCGAAACAGAAAGACGACCGCACCGATCTCGTCGACACCGCCGAGCCGTCTTCGTCGAAGGTGCCCGCCATCGCCGTGGCCTCTGCCGCTGGAGCCGCCGCCATCACCGCCGGCATCTTCGCGGGCCTCGCAGCGAGCGACCGCTCCACGTGGGACAAGAACGTCACGATGCAGCCCGATGGAACGTTCGGGTCGTCGACGCTCACCCAGGCGCAGGTGCAGCAGCTCGGCAGCTCGATGAACACCAAAGCCACCGTCGCGCTCGGAGCCGGCATCGGCGCGGTCGTGCTGGGTGGTGTGGCGACCTGGCTGTTCGTGAAGTGATCAGGCCGCGCCAGTCACGGTGATCATCGGCGTGCGCTCACCGAACGCCGGCTTCTCGAGCTGATCGAGCATCCACCCCGCGACGTCGGCGCGGGAGATGGTCGCGCGACCCGTGAAGCCCTTCGCGACGACCGCCTTCCCCGTGAGCGGGCCATCGGTCAAACCGGTCGGGCGCGCGATGCAGACGTCGAGCCCGCTGGCGAGCAGCTGTCGCTCCATCTCTTCGAGCTGCGCGTAGGCGCTCTTCAACGCGGTCAGCTTGATCATCATGCGGAACACGCCTGGCACCATCGCGTTGCTGTCACCCACGCCGCCCGCGCTCACGACGAGCACGCGCTTCGTGCCCTCGGCCTTCATCGCCTCGATGAGCGCCGTCGTGCTGCGGGCGAGAAAGGTCGCGTCTTCGGGTTTGTTCCACGGCGCCAGCCCCGCGAGCCGCAGCCCGAGCCCCGACAACACCGCCTCCTGGCCCTTCACCACGCGCGCAGGAACTCGGCCGAGGTGAGGTCTCCTCGATCGACCTTCACGCCGGGCGGCACCTCGAGCTTCGAGGTGGGCCTCGCGACCGCGGTGACGACATGGCCCCGCTTCGCTGCGAGTTCGACAAGTTGCTTTCCACAGCCACCGCTGGCGCCGAGCACTGCGATCTTCATGAGCCGGTCGTAACCCTCGGGTTTCACTGTTTTCCACCTGAATCTCGCAACTTCCCTACATGGTGTGCGAGAACCCCACATCGACTTTGGCCGCAGTTGATTTGAACTGCGGGTCCTTTTCTCGGGGAGCACGACCATGGCCGTTTCCGACGTGAAGAACGCCTTCCGCACCGCCGCGCAGGACCGCCGCATCGACGCGAAGGAGGTCGACACGATTCTGACCTCGGCCGGCAGCATCAGCGTCGACGAAGAGAAGGCGCTCAAGGCCGAAGCCGACAAGTTCGCGGGGCAGATGGAGCCCGAGGCGCGCCGCAAGATGAGCGAGAAGCTCGGAGAGATCTCCCAGTACCGCTCGCACGCGGCCAACGTGAACCGCCGCGTCGAGATGGAGGCCGTGAAGCTCTCGGCCGAAGTGCAGAAGCTCCACACCGCGGGCGCGCCGACGAAGACGTTCGGTGGCAGCCAGATTCCCGAAGACGTGAAGAAGGTGGTGCGTGACGCGCTGGCCGGCGGCGCCCTCGCCTACGACGTTCGCGAGCTCAAGCCCGACCCCATCTACGACACCGAGCACGGCGAAGGGCACATCACCGTCGAGGGCAAGTACAACCCGTACTCGCAGAGCCAGAAGGCCGTCGACACGATGGCGTTCTCGTTCACCGAGCTGACGCCGAAGAAGATCGCCGACGACATGAACACGCCGCAGACCTTCAACGTGCTCAAGGGCTACCGCACCGAGGGCAACAACCAGATCGCCGAGTTCGAGA
Organism: Archangiaceae bacterium; assembly: GCA_016879935.1. Lineage (GTDB taxonomy): Bacteria > Myxococcota > Myxococcia > Myxococcales > Myxococcaceae > Xiheimicrobium. Next base: position 30,054 of record JAACJQ010000060.1, read on the forward strand.
AGGTGACGATGAAGGGCAACGGCCGCATCACCGAGCTCTACGACGAGGCCTCGTGGCCCGACACGCACGCGCGCGCGCAGGGCGGCCAGAAGTACGCCTCGAACTTCGCCATTCTCGCCGACGGCTCGATGCACGCGGTGCCTGCGTCGCGTCGCACCTCGGCCGAGCCCTGGCGCATTCTCACCACCGCCTCGCTGGGCCGCGACAAGCAGATGCTCTTCAACGGCCACCTGCACATGGAGAACGGCGTCGTCACCTACGTCGGCATGTCGGGCCGCCTCTGCAAGCAGCAGGAGAAGGGCGCCAAGTTCGTCGACCCGATCGCGCTCATCAAGGCCTGGGGCTTCAAGACGGCGCCCGGTCTCTCGGTCACGAACGAGGGCTGAGCGACAACACGCAGTCCTTCACGCCGATTCGCAAGCCATGGGCGTTCGCGACCGCCGCGAGCGCCTGATGGGCTCCGGCTCCGAACGTCACCTCTTCGAAGCGCACCTCACAGCCGGCCGGCCAGCGTGAGAGCTTCGCGAGCGAGGCGAGATCGCTCTCGGTGAGCTGGTTGAACCGCAGCACGAGCTTCTCCAACCTCGGGCCGGCATTCTCGATCAGCCGCGCGACGCCGCCGAGCGCCAGCAGACAGCCGCTCGCGTCGAGTGAACGAAGCCCCGCGAGCCGCCCTGATTGGAGCAGCGAGCGCACGAGCTCGGCCCCGATGGGACTGCGAATGATGGAGAGGTCGGTGAGCGAGGGCGAGCCGCTCATCAGCGCGTCGAGTGCCGGAACACCGACGGGCCAGTCCTTCACCTCGAGGCGGGTCAGCCCTCGAAACACTCCGGAGCGAGCCAGCCCCTCGGCCACGGGAGCCGCGAGCGGGGTCTCGACCAACCGAAGATGCGGCACCCTGCCCTCCGCGGCCGGCAGTTCGCCGACGCCATCGACGGGCAGTCGAACGCGATCGAGCCAGAGCATCGACACGTTGGAACAGGTGCAGAGCAGCGCTGCGAGCGAGTCGACCGCCAGCGAGCCATCGGAGAAGCGCAGCTCGGCGCTCTTCGTGCGTTTCCCGAGCGCCTCCGCAAACCCAGCGAAGCGCCAGGCGACGTCGGTCACCGCGGGCATGCCCAGCCGCGCGAGTGAGACGGGGAGCTCGATGTCGAAACAGTCGAACCGCTCGACGCCATGCTGGCCGAGCACGTCGATGAGCCGCACCGGGTGAAGCGCGAGCACGCTCAGGCCCGCGCTGGCACGTGGAGCCGGCGGGAGTCCGATCTCCGAGATGGTGGGCACGGCGTCGGTCAGCGAGACGGGAATCGGGGTGTCTCGGCCGGGAGCGACCCGAAACCGGAACAACACGCCTTCTTCGTGCCGCAGAAAGCCGAGCGAGTCACTGGCGACGCCGCGCAGATCCGACGGTCTCCAGGGCTTCCCTTCGGGCACCTTCTCGTCGAGCCAGAGCGCGAGCCGCTTGAGCGCCGACACCAGCTCGAGCCTCGCGGCCGAACGATCGAGCGCCGACTTCGAAGCGGCCTCCTTCAGGGCGCGCGCGGCGGAGAGCACGGCCCCGCGGGGGTCACCGCGCTCGAGCAACCAATCGGCGTAGACCTCGCGCTGCTCGACGGACTCGAGGACCCGCGTCGACAGCTCGCGATCGAGATCGGCTTCGGCCACCACCGCATCCTCACACCATGGCGGCGCAGCGCACCACCCGTGCGTATGGTGCGCCCATGTTGCTCTTTCAGAAACGGTTCCACGCGGGGCTCGTCAGCGGCGCCGTCACCCGGACGTTCCGGCTGTGGGACAAACCGCACGTGAAGCCGGGCGGCCGGTATCGCGTGCACCCGATTGGGGTGGTCGAGGTGAGCGCGGTCGTTCGGGTTCCGCTCGAGGCGCTCACCGATGCCGACGCGCGCGCGGGTGGGTTCGAGTCGCGTGACGAATTGCTCGCGTACATGACGCCGGTGGCGAAGGTGGCGCTCACGCCGCAGACGCCGGTGTTCGACGTCACGCTCCGGCATGCGGATGATGGAGACCGGGTCGAAGGCGCGCTCGACACGAAGCTCTCGAAGGAAGACGTGCTGGCGCTCCACGCGAAGCTGAAGAAGCTCGATGGCAGGAAGCCGTGGACGAAGACGGTGCTCAAGCTGATCAAACGCCGGCCGCGAATTGCTGCCTCGAAGCTCGCCGCGTCGCTGAAACGAGAGACGCTTCCGTTCAAAGAAGACGTGCGCAAGCTGAAGAAGCTCGGGCTGACGCAGTCGTTCGAGGTTGGCTACGAGGTCTCGCCGCGCGGGCTCGCGTACCTGAAAGCCGCTGCACGCCTCAGGTGATGGAGTGCCCCGCCACGCGTCCGTCTTTGCGCAGCCAGCCGCTCGTGTCGTCGAACGCTGAAGACCACGCCTGAAGTGAAGCAGCGTCGTAGCGCTCGACGTCGACGGGCAGTTCGTCGAGCAACGCGATGCCTTCGAGCGACGGCTCGAGACGAAGCGCACGAAACCGAACGCCCTGCTTCGCCGCGCGCCAGACGGCCTTCGCGAACGCGGGAGCATGCAGCGCGCTCGGTCGAAGCCCCTTCACGTCGGTGCGCTGCAGGGTGAACAGCACCGTGGCGCGATCTCCTTTCGCGACCCGCCGGGCCAGCGCTTCGACGTGCTTCGTCGCGCGCTCACTGGCGGAGTCCGGGAAGTAGCCGAGCCCATCGGGGTACACGAGGTGGCAGTTCTTCACCTCAACCCAGTGAGTGCCGTTGCGCGTGTCGAGGCGGAAGTCGGCGCGGTGCCCACGGCCGAAGCGTTGCTCGGGCACGACGGCCTGCACGTCAGCGAAGCCGGGGAGCAGCCGCTGCTCGAGCACCGTCTTCACCAGCGCGTTCGGCAACGTGGTGTTCGCGCCGATGACGAGGCCGTCGAGTTCGATGAGTTCCCACGTGAACGGCAGCGACCGATTCTCGTTGAGCGACCTCGACAGCCAGACCCGTGCTCCCGGCACCACGAGCCCTTCCATGCGGCCAGGGTTCACGCAGTGGGCGCGCACCGTCTTCCCACCCATCAGCTTCACGTCGACGAGGAAGCGCTCGTAGCGGCGCACGAGGCGGCCTTCGAGGAGCGGCCCGGGCCAACGGTGAACGACGTTCGACACGAGGCTCCTGTACGCGGTGTCATCGCTTGCGTCGACCGGTGAGCCTGCGAGCATGCCGCCCGTGCGAATCGCCTTCGGGGTGCTGCTGCTGTCGATGACTGCGCAGGCGAGCGAGCCGCTCCGCTGGGGCGCCGACGGCCAGGGCGGAGCGCCGTACGTCTTTCAAGACCCGATGGATCCGACTCGGCTCATCGGCTTCGAGGTGGAACTCGCCGAGCTGCTCGCGAAGAAGCTGGGCACGAACGCGCAGCCCGTCGCAGGCCCGTGGGACAAGTTGCTCGAGCTGCTCGCGCGCGGAGACTTCGACATCGCGCTCAACGGCATCGAGGTCGCTGAAGAGAAGAAGCGCGTGGTGCTGCTCTCGAAGCCGTACTTCGCAGCGGCCGAGGTGCTGACGATTCGCCGAGGTGATGGCGCGGCGCCGAGAGACCTGAGCGCGCTGAAAGGGCGAAAGGTGGGTACCCTGCCCGGCTCGCTCGCCGAACGAATGGCGCAACGCCACGGCGCAGACGTGCGCACGTACGAAGGCGGGCAGGACGAGATCTACGACGACCTGAAGCTCGGCCGGACCGATGCGGTGCTGCTCGATGAGCCGGTCGCGAAGTTCTACGGCGAGCTCGACGAAGCGTTCGAGACGGTGCGCGGAGACTTCGGCGTCGTCGAGTACGCGATCGCGGCACGGCTCGATGATCGTGCTCGCATCGACGCGCTGAACTCGGCCATCGACGCGCTCGCGGCTGATGGTTCGCTGCGCGCGCTCTACGAACGCTGGGGGTTGTGGACACCGGCGACCGCGAAGCTGCTGGGTGACTCTGATGGAACGGCGCACGCTCCGGCCCTCGAGTACGAGCGATGGCGCGCGGCCGTCGGGCACCTCCCTCCATTCTGGGAGCGCGTGCGCACCCGGTATCCCTCCTACCTGCCGCTGTTCTTCAAGGGCGCGCTGCTCACGTTGCTCGCGTCGTTGTGCGCGATGGCGCTCGCGATCGCGCTCGGAGTGTTGCTCGCGGTCGGCCGCCGGTTCGGGCCCACGATCGTTCGCGGGTTGTGTGTCGCGTACATCGAGTTCTTCCGCGGCACACCGCTGCTCGTACAGCTCACGGTCATCTATTTCGGGCTGCCCGAGCTGGGCATCAAGCTCGAGCCGTTCTTCGCAGGCGTGCTCGCCCTGGGCCTCAACTACGCGGCCGCCGAAGCCGAAAACTACCGCGCCGGGCTCGAGAGCGTTCCGCGTGGACAGCTCGAGGCATCGCAGGTGCTGGGGCTCTCGACGTTCCAGACGCTGCGCTTCGTCGTCGGGCCGCAGGCGGTGCGCATCTCGATTCCACCGATGACGAACGACTTCATTGCGCTGCTGAAAGACTCGTCGCTGGTCTCGGTGGTGACGCTGACGGAGCTGACGAAGACGTACACCACGCTCGCGAACTCGACGCGTGATCACCTCGGCCTCGGGCTGCTCGTCGCGCTCTGCTACCTGATCGTCGGGCTGCCGTTCGCGAAGCTCGCACGCACCGTCGAGGCACGGTTCGCCAGACACCTGCGCCGGGAGGCCGCGTGACGCTCAAAGTGACCGGGCTCGTTCGGCATCATCACGGCAACCCCGAGCCAACGCTCCGAGGGCTGTCGTTCGATCTGCCTGCGGGAACGCTCACGGCGCTGCTCGGCCGCTCGGGTGCGGGCAAGTCGACGGTGCTCCGCTGCGTGATGGGCCTCGAGCCGTTCGAGTCGGGCACCATCGAGATCGACGGCGTCGTCGTGCAGGGAACGAAGGACGTGAGCGTCGACGTGCGGGCCGGACAGCTGAAGGCCGCGCGCGCTGCCCTCGGGCTCGTCTTTCAATCGTTCGAGCTGTGCCCCCACCTCACTGCGCTCGACAACTGCACGCTGGCGCCCATGCAGGTGAAGCAGAAGAGCCGTGGAGACGCCGAGAAGCGCGCAAGAGAGTTGCTCGTGCAGCTCGGGCTGGAGCACCGCATCGACGCGTTCCCCGAGCAGTTGTCGGGAGGGCAGAAGCAACGCGTCGCCATCGCCCGCGCGCTCGCCATGGAGCCCCGCGTCTTGCTCTACGACGAGCCCACGAGCGCGCTCGACCCGTCGATGAAGAACGAAGTGCTGCAGACGCTGAAGCGCGTCGACGCGACGGGCGTGACGCAGGTGGTGGTGACGCACGATCTCGCGCTGGCTCGGGGCGTCGAACACGTGTGCGTGCTCGACCACGGCGTCGTCATCGAGTCGGGAGCTCCCGCCGAAGTGCTGCAGACGCCGAAGCACGACTCGACGAAGGCGCTGCTCAAAGACTGGGTCTGATCAGGGCGTCGCGCGATACACGTCGATGCCTCGCACCACCGTCATCTGAACCTTCGCGTCGAGCAGCCCCTTCGGATCGCCATCGACAGGGTCGACCGGCAGCACCACGAAGTCAGCATCGAACCCGACCGCCAGCTTTCCGCGACGCGTCTCTGCGAACGAGGCGTACGCCGCACCGGTGGTGAACGCCGCGAGCGCTTCTGCGCCCGTCAGCCGCTGCGACTTCGTCCACCCTTCGGGGGGCTGGCCCTGATGATCCTGCCGAGTGCGCGCCGAGTAGAGGCCCCACAGCGGGTTCGGGTGCTCGACGGGAAAGTCACTGCCGAAGGCGAGCGGCACCTTCGCGTCGAGCATGGCGCGCCAGGCGTAGGCGAAGGCGAGACGCTCTTTGCCGACGCGGTTCTCGGCCCAGGGCATGTCACTGGTCGCGTGGGTGGGCTGCATGCTGGCGATGAGACCTGACTGCGCGAGCCGAGCCACATCGTCACCACGCAGCACCTGCACGTGTTCGACGCGATGCCGATGTTGCTTGTCGAGCTTCGACAGCACGTCGATGACGAGCGTGTTCGCGCGATCGCCGATGGCGTGCACCGCAACCTGAAAGCCACGAGCGTCGAAGGCCTTCGCGCGCTCCTCGAGTTCTTCAGGCGTGAGCAGCAGCAATCCACTGCTGGTCGGCTCGTCGCTGTACGGCGCGTGCAGGGCGGCGCCGCGAGAGCCGAGCGCTCCGTCGGCGAGCAGCTTCACCGCGCGCAACTCGAGCAGCCCGCCCGTCGTGACGCCACGCTCGACAAAGCCTTCCCAACCCGCGCTCTGCCCATCAGCCATTGCGTAGATGCGAATCGGCAGCAGCCCGCCCAGGTCCCAACGCTGGAGCAGCTGAAACGTCGCGAGATCCATTCCAGCGTCGTGCACCGAGGTGAGACCCAGCTTCGCGCAGAACTCGAGCGCGACCTTGAGGCGTCGTTCACGCTCGAGCTGCGTCGGCTCGGGGATCTTCACCGAGACGAGATCGATCGCGTTGTCGATGAGCACGCCGGTGGGCTCGCCCTTCTCGTCTCGGAGGATCTTCCCGCCCTGGGGGTCTTTCGTGTCCTTCGTGATGCCCGCGCGCTTCAGCGCCTCACCGTTCACCCACGCGGCGTGACCATCGACGCGAGAGAAGAAGATCGGCGTCGAGGGCTTCGCCGCATCGAGCACCGCGCGCGTGGGGAACGCCTTCTGCGTCCAGTCGTTCTGGTCCCACCCTCGGCCGAGCAACCAATCGCCCTGGAACGCGCCGGCCGTGGCCTTCTCGATTCGCGCCGTGACGTCGGCAGCAGAGGTCATGCCGTCGAGCGAGACGATGGAGGCCGCGCGGCCGAGCGAAGCGAGATGACCGTGTGCATCGGCGAGCCCCGGCACGATGGTCGACTCGGGGAACCGATCAATCACTGCATCGGACGACGCGAACGCGATGGCGCCACCTTCGTCACCGATGAACGCAATGCGATCGCCACGCACCACGAAGGCCGTTGCGAACGGCAGCTGTGCATCGTTGGTGTGAATGCGCTTCGCGACCACGACGATGTCGGGCCGCTGGCCGTCAGGCGTTCGTTTCACGCAGCTCAACGAGAAGACGGCAAGGCTCACCACGAGGAGTCGAAGCACGCGCCGCTGCTAGCACGGTCAGTGAACGCTCCGCGGTTCGTCTTCGGGCAATGATCTCCATCGACCTCGATCAACCTGCCCCGAGACGATGGGCAGCGCTGAGGCCGCGTGCATCGAGCGCTCGCGCCCTGCTCGATGTCTACGAGAAGGATCTCGGAGCTACCGTGCAGCCCCTGTTGGCCACGCTGCTCGAGCTCGCTCGCAGCGTCCTGCCGGCAGAGACCTTCGCCGAACTCGAAGGCGTCTCGAGCGTCATCGAGGCGTCGCTGCCCAGGGTCGTGCTGGGAAACCTCTACTACGACGTCATCAAGGCAGGGCTTGGCTGCTCCGCATTCGCCGTCGACACACCGCAGGGGCCGCTCCACGCGCGCAACCTCGACTGGTGGACGACGGGAGGCTTGCTCCGCAACGAGACGGAGATCTTCGATTGTCGTCGAAACGACCGAACCCACTATCAGCTCGTCGGCTGGCCTGGCTTCATCGGCGCGTTCTCGGGCGTTGCTCCTGGCCGGTTCGCTGTCACGTTGAATGCCGTGTTGAGCGACGACGCAGCCTGCATCGCCGAGCCGGTCGTCTTTCTCCTGCGGCGCGTGCTCGACGAGGCGAGTTCGTTCGACGACGCGCTGAGAGTGCTCAGCACGGCGCCGATCGCCAGCGACTGCCTTCTGCTGTTGAGCGGAGTTCGTGAGGGCGAGTTCGTCGTCATCGAGCGCACGCCTGCCCGTGTCGCCGTGCGCCGGCCGTCCAACGGCTCCATCGATGTCACGAACGACTATCGCCTGCTCGAGATCGCGAAACCTGACCACGGAGAACTCGCCCAGACGTCATGCCTGCGAAGCGCGCGGCTCCGCGAACGGCTCACGAACGAAAGGCCCCTCATCGATGCGTTCGCCCTGCTCTCAGACGAACGGGTGAAGATGACCATCACCGTGCAGCAGATGGTGTTCTGCGCGGCGACCGGGCGCTGTGACGTTCGGCTGCCGTGAGACGACGCGCTCAGGGCAGCTTCGGCGCGTCGGGGTACGTCAGCTCTCCATTGAGCGACTCGAGGAACGCCTTCACCTGGCCGAGCTGCTTCGCGTTCCACTTCACGGGCTTGAGCAACGGGTCCTGCGTCGCCACCTTGTTGCCGCCTTTCGCCATCAGCGCGATCGCCTCGTCGAGCGTCTTCGCCGAGCCGTCGTGAAAGTACGGCGCCGTCAGCGCCACGTTGCGCAGGCCGGGCGTCTTGAACAGGCCCTTGTCCTTCTCTTCCTTCGTCGCATCCATTCGGCCCGCGTCGTCACCGATGCCGATGCCGTGGAACGCGAAGTCGCTGAACAGCGGCGGCACGTGGCAGCTCACGCAGCCGCCCTTCGAGAACAGCTCCTTGCCGGCCTTCGCGTCTTTCGACAGGGCCGCCTTGTCACCCGCCGCGTCCTTGTCGAACGCCGAGTTGCCGGTGTTCAGCGTGCGGAAGAACGTCGCGAGCGCCTTCGGCACGTTGTCGACGGTCGCGGGCTCGTTGAACGCGCGCACGAACATCGCCTTGTAGACGGGCACCGCGTTGAGCGTCGCCACGACGGCCGCCGGGTCGGCGCCGAGCTGACCCTTCCACGCCGCGTTGCTCACGGCCTCGAGCGTCGCCATGCGGCCGTCCCAGTACCAGCTGGAGTGGAAGCCCAGCCCCACCATCGTCGGCGCGTTGCGCTTGTTCATCGCGCCACCCACCTTCGCGTCGAGCGCATTGCCCGAGGTGTACGCCTTGTCGGTGTGGTGACACTGCGCGCACGCCATCGAGCCGTCTTTCGACAAGCGCGGCTCGAAGAAGAGGAACCAGCCCAGCTCGGCCTTCTCGGCGGTGACGGGGTTCTCGGCGGGCGCCTTCGGCTCCACCATGCCCACGGGCAGCGCAGGCAGCGGCTTCACCGCGGGCAATTCGACCTTCGGCTCAGGAGGCGGCGCGGGCGGCGTCGCAGGCTTCGGCGCTTCAGCGACCGGAGCGGGCGCCGGCGTCACCGGCTTCGGCGTCTCGGCCGTCTTGCAGGCCACGAAAACGGACACCACGACGAGGACCAACCAACAAAGTCGAGTCATGCGGCGCAAGGTACGGCTCACGCCGATTTCGTCACGGGAAAAAGACGACGGGCACCTGCTCCCTCTCCGGGGGGATACCGAGCAGGTGCCCATCGGCGCCGCATGAAGGGGCGCGTGATTCGAAGTGATGGAGCGTCAGTGCTTGAGGCGCGTCTGCAGCAACTCGGCGAAGGCAGACAACGCGTCGGTCGCGGTGAACATGCCCACCACCTTGCCGTTGTCGACGACGACGGCCGACCCGAACTTCTTGTCGGCCATCTCCTTCACCACCTCGTCGATGGGCGCGTCGGGCGACACGGTGTACGGCTTCGCGGTCATCACGTCTTTGATCGAGATCTTGTTCGCGTCGGCGCCGTTCACCGACTCCGCTCGGTAGAGATCGCCGTCCGACAACATGCCGACGACGCGAACGCCCTCGCACACCGGCAGGTGACGAATGTGCTTCTCGCGCATCAGGTTGTGGGCCTCGGCCAGCACGGCCGCGGGCTCGACGGTGAACGGCGACGTCGTCATGAACTTGCGAACGCTCGGAATGGTCTTGGACATGACCACTCGCAAGAGCATCGGTTGTGCCACCTTTCCCTCCTCCGCACGGACGAGGCTCGGCGCGCAGCGATTGCGTCACGCAATTCCACGCGAGGCTGGCGACGAAACTCTTTCGTTCGTCAGGAGAGGCGCTTGAGCTCTTGCGACAGCAGCGACTCGAGCTCCCGAATCGAGCGGTAGATGAGGCAGCGGTGGCCCTGCACGTCGAAGCGCAGCTCGCTCACGTCTCGCACGAGCAGAATGGTCGGCTTGCTGCGGCCCCACGCGTAGCCGACCTCGAGGTACACGTTCGGGTTCGCGGTGGAGAGATCGGCGATGACGACCTTCGCCGTCTCGATGCGCTCCCGAATGCGCTGAATGATCAGCCCATCGAACGCGACCTGATCGACGCGCTCGCAGAGCAGGCCTGCAGACTTCACCGGAGCCTGGATGCCGTAGTGAAAGACGTCTTCGAGCTCGGTGATGAAAGGCATGGCGACGAAGGCGTGCGGCTTCTCCTGCGTGGCCTGACCGGCGGTCGCCATCACCGCGGCCTGCTTGAAGGCGACGCTTCGCTCGACGCGGAACGCACCACTCGCGAGCTTCGTCACGCCCGTCGTCTTCGACAGCCCATCCTCCAGCGTCTGCCGCATGCGCCGCGCGCGCCCGGAGTTCCGCTCGACGATCGTCACCTCTTCGATCTCTCCACCAACGCCCTTCTGGAACGCGTCGATGAAGCCACCGACGAGCGCGAGCACCGCCTCCTCCTCATCGAGGCCCGCCCGAACGCCGTGCACCGTGGTCGCGAGGCGCTTCACCGAGGGCTGCGTCTGCGCGAACGAGAGCATGCGGCCGGCCAGGAGTCGGAGCTCGTGGTACCGCAACGTGCCGAGCCGATCGGTGCCGAAGAAGGCCGCGCGTGGAGCCGTCATCGCGCCGAGCGTCTCGAACGACCGCACCTCGCCGATCGGCACCTCGAAGTCGTTCCAGCTCCGACCCGACCGGTTCGCGATGGCCGACACGGCGACCTCGTCGGCGCCGTAGAACGCCTGCGCGTGTTTGAAGCAGGTCAGATCGCAGGCGGCCGAGAGCACATCGCCCTCGATGAGGTGGAGATCGATGGTCGAGCGCACGGCGCGAACCTTACCGCGCTGTCCGGTCATGGCGCAGAAGGTAGGCGTCGGTGGTTGCAGGGCTGATTTCTCGACGAAATTCACCCCGAAATTCGCCGCGCCTTGTCACCGGGCCTGACGTTCTGTCGACGGCGCGGTCACTTTTCTCAGCCGATGATGGTGCACCAGCGCTGTCCGCCCGGAGCCTTCCCATGAGCAACGATATTGGAGCCGCAGCCCGCGCTGCCGCCGAAGCCGCCCGCCGTGCTGCCGAAGAAGCGGCCCGTAAACGCGCTGCCGAGGCCGCGCGAAAGGCCGCCGAAGCTGCCGCCCAGCGCCAGGCCCAGCAGGCAGCGAAGAAGACCGTCGACGCTGCGGCGAAGAAGGCCCTCAGCGCCAGCGCCGGCAACAGACCCACGGCCTCGGGCGTGCGTCAGGCGCTCGGCAAAGACGAGCTCTCGACCGGCCTGGGCCGTTCCCTGCGGGCTCGCGCGAAAGACGGCCTGGGCACGCCGCCTCCGAGCGCTCCGACCGCCGGCCGAACGATGTCGCTCAACGAGCTGCGCGCGCTGCAGTCGTCGAACGCGCCGCTCCCCGCGCAGACCGCGCAACAGGCGCAGACGGGCACGCCCCAGACCTTCGCTGGCTCTCCCGATGCGATCGAGCGCCGGCAGGCCGCGCAGCAGACCTCGGCGCCGCTGCCGCCCACCGTCGATCAACGCGCCGCGACCGGAGCGACCGAAGTGCAGCGCGCCTGGGACGACGCGCACGCCGCGGGCAAGTCAGACGCCGAGGCCGCGAACGCCGCGTCGCAGAAGATCCGTGAGCTCTCCGACTCGGCGAACGACCCCGCGTACACGAACGCGCTGCTGCGCGCGTCGGCCCCCACGCTCGACCACGTCACCGACGTGCTCGAGAAGAATGTTCGCGACGAAGACTTCACGGGCAAGACCGACGCCCGCGCGGTGAAAGACACCGTGCGCGCGCTCTCTGACGTCGCCACCGACGCTGGGCCCATCGGCTCCGCCTACCTCGCTGATCAGATCGCCCAGAAGCTGCCGAACCAGAGCGAGCTGATGCACCTCGACGACGGCTTCTACGAGCACGTCGACAACGGCGGGAAGCCAGACCTCATGGCGGCGCTCGGAACGCGCCTCGAGTCGCTCGACAAGGGCAAGGCGCACGAAGAGCTCTTCAACCGCAACGAAGGCTTCCTCGACTGGGTCGGCGATCGCGTCAGCGACGTGACCGACGCGGTGGGCAGCGTGGCAGGCGCGGTGACGGGCTTCGTGGGTGACGCAGCGAACGGCGTGCTGAAGGTCGTGGGCTCGGCGGGCGAGATGGCCGTCGACGTCGCGAAGGGCACCGTCGAGCTGGCAGGTGACGCCGCCTCGTGGACGACCGAGCAGGTCACCGAGGCCGCGAAGTACGCCGCCGAGAACGGGCTCAAGCTCGCGGGCGAGGCGCTCAACTTCGTCGGAGATCACGCGCGTGAGATGGCGGCCGATCTCATCGACGTCGACGGGCAGATTGGTCAGCTGAACTCCGAAGGCGACACGGTGACCATCGGCGTCGGCGGCTCCATCGGCGCGGCGGGTGTTCAAGGCGGCGCCGAGGTCGAGATGGAAGTGAAGCAGACGGCGAACGGCTACGAGATGACGCTCACCGGGCAGCTCTCGGGCGGCGTCTTCGCGGGCCTCGACATTCCCGGCCTCTCGGAGGCGAAGGGCGAAGCGAACGTCACCGGCATCGCGAGCGCCACCATGACGTTCGCGACGAAAGAAGAGGCCATCAAGGCGGCCGAGACGGTGGCCGGCATCGGGCTCGCGTCGGCGGTCGGCGGCCCAGCAGGAGCGCTGCTCACGGGCGCGTCGGCGGGCGACGAGATTCGCGACATCGGAGAGCACTTCACGCGCGGCAGCATCGGCATCGAGCTGTCGGCGTCTGCTGCGGCCGAGCTGGGCTCGTCGGGCATCGGCATCGGCGCCTCGGTCGAGGGCACCGTCACCACGGGCGCGCGCATCGAAGTGGAGCCCGGGAAGCCGCCGGCGCTGGTGCTCGAGCAGGGCGTCGAGGCCAAGGGCTCGCTCGCGCTCGGTGGGCCGGTCGACATTCCCTCGCTGGGAGGAAAGCTCAACGGCGGCACGCTCGATGGCAGCGCGACCATCTCGGCCGAGACGCGCGTGCCGCTGCCCGAGCACTTCGACATTGGATCGCTCGCGACCGACCCGGCCGGCGCCGTGCGGCAGATTGGCCAGAACGCCATCGACAACGCGACCACGAAGCTCTCGCTCGGCGTCGACATTCACGCCGGCGTCGCCACCGAAGGGCTGCCGCTCAACCTCGGCGCCGATGGTGGGCTGACGATCGATCTCTCGGGCGAAGCGAAGACGAAGGATCTCGCCCACGCGCTCGGCCTGGCCATCTCGGGCGACTTGAGCGGCGCGCTCACCGAGCTGGGCTCGAAGACGACGCTCGACGTGGCGGTGAACTCGTACACGGAGTCTGGCTTCAAGGTCGACGAGTCGATCGAAGCCGGCGTGTTCAAGATCGGCGTGAAGGCCGAAGACACCGTGCGCGATCAGACCGAGGTCTGGAGCTTCAACGGCACGCCGGCCGAGTTGGCCGCGAAGGGCTTCAACCTCTTCAACCAGCTGAAGCTGAACGTGAGCTGATCAGAAGCTGTAGCCGAGGCCGGCCGTCACGCGCTGCTCTCCGAGCGGAACGAGTTCGGCCGAGAGATCGAGCCCGAACGGCAGGCCCACCACGAAGCCCGCTAGTGGTACAGGTCAGTGCCCGTCTGGTTGCGCCAGAAGACGGGCCCGCCGAAGAGCCGGCCCACCGCGTAGGGCGTGAAGCGTTCGAACAACGTCCACCCCACGACCGTGGTGAGGCGCAGATCGATCGCCACGTACGCCGTCGGCGCCGCGCGCACACCACTCACCGCAACCGAGCCCGCGACCATGATGAAGGGCGAGTACTTGCCCTGCTCGAGCGCGAGGACGCTGCCACTGAAGCTGCCGACGAGCCCGCCCGAGACGTCGAACGACTCGGTCTCAGACGCGAGGCGCCCCAGAAAGATGCCGCCCGCCGAGGCCGACAAGGTCCACCGTGGAGACGCACGCCACTCGAAGGTGCCGCTCACCGCCATCGCTTCGAGCTTGAGACGATCGGCGCCGTCGAAGACGAGCGTCGTTCTGAACGCGCCGTAGCTCGCGCCGACGCGAAAGTGCGGAGGCTCCTCTTTCGAGTCGCCCTCGTGTTTGCCAGTGCAGCGCTGCGCAAGCCCCGTCGGACCGACGGTGGGAGAGATGCCTCAGGCCCTCGCTTCGCCCGGCATCAACACGATGAGGGCGGGCAGCAGCGGCACCAGCAGGAGCAGACGCGTCATGGGCCTGCCGTCTAACGAGCGATCTCGGGTACTTCAACCGGTCGTGCACGCTCTGGCGGGTCGCTGTCTCAGCAGGGCATGACCGCCCTGCTCGCGCTCGTCCTCCATGCCGCGCCCCTCTCGTGGGACGGCCGCTCGCCGGTCGAGGTGCGCGTGGGAGACACCGTCACGCTGACGGTGCCGCGCTCGCTTCGCTTCGTCTCGGTGGGTGGTGGTGACGTGGTCGAGGTCGGGGTCTCGCGCGATCTCCGCGTCATTCACGTGAAGGGCCTGCGGCGCGGCAACCGAACGCTCATGGCCCATTTTCAGGATCGCACGCGCCTTCCGCTCGATTTGAAGGTCACGCGCTGAGCGCTTCGCCCCTCGCCGCATCGATGCCACAGTCGGCCGCGTGCGAACGCTCGTCCTCGTCCTGCTCGCCGTCACCAGCGCCGCCTGCAAGAAGGAGCGCGTTCCCCTCGTCATCGACGGCATCTCGAGCACCGTGCCCGAAGACTGGGTCACCATCGATCCCGAGCGGGTCGAGAAGCTGCGCAACGCCGCCCAGACCGCAGATGGCACGGTCGAGGTCGCGATGGTGGGACGGAAACCGCCCGGGGCTGCCCTCCCGTGGATGTACCTGCAGCGCACGTCGATGCGCCCGCTGATGGCGAAGCCGCTGCCGGTGAAGTCGGTGCTCGAGGGCACGTGGCTCGAGCTGAACCAGGCGCTGAAGGAGTCGGGGCTCGAAGTCGTCAGCTCCACCTCGAGCCTCGAGCTCGACTCACGCGAGAACTGCTACGTGACGAAGTCGAAGAAGACGCCGCCCGTGCTCAACCACACCTGCATGCGCCTCTGGGTGGGCAAGACCACGAAGAAGGTGCACAGCGTGTCGGTGGTCTGTCTGGCGACGGAAGGCGAAGACGCCGAGTGCCAGCGCATCATCGACGCACGAAAGCTCACGGCGAACGACGCGCTGCCGCTCGAACAGCCGCTCGAGCCCTGGTGAGGCTCAGCGCCGCAGCGGCTGCGCGTCGACGATCTGCACACCGGTACCCGACGACTCGCTCGACACCGACGGAATCGACTTCGCGTTCGCCGCGTGGTTCGAGACGTCTTTGGCGAAGAAGGTCAGCGCCGCGGTGATGGCGCCGATGTCGTCGAGCCACCCCAGCACCGGCACCAGGTCGGGGATGAGGTCGATCGGCAACAGCACGTACGCGACCGCGCCCACGACGACGAACTTGCGCCAACCGGGAACCTTCTCGTCACGGAAGTAGCGGCGGATCTGTACGAGGTTCATGCCTGTGCACAACGAGGGGCCGAGAAAACCATTTCATGCGGGTTCGGCGGGGGCGAGACTGAGTCGGCCATGAGCAAGAAGAAACCGAAGAACGGCAGCCGCTTCAGCGACGCCACCCCGCTTTCCTACGACTTCGAGGTCTACAAGCCGGGCACCATCTCGCTGCGCGACGTCGATCTCTCGGAGAAGGCTCCCGACAAGAAGGCCGCCGACGCCGAGATCCTCGAGCTGCAGGAGCGCCTCTTCGAGCTGCAGGTGCGGTACTGGCTCGAGAAGCGGCGCGCCGTCTTCCTCTTCGAAGGCTGGGACGCCGCGGGCAAGGGTGGCGCCATCAAGCGCATGACCGCCCTGATGGACCCGCGCGGCTACAAGGTGTGGCCCATCGCAGCGCCCGGTGAAGAGGAGCGCGCCCACCACTACCTCTGGCGCTTCGCCACCCGCATGCCGCCACGGGGCACCATCGCCATCTTCGATCGCTCCTGGTACGGCCGCGTGCTCGTCGAGCGCGTCGAGGGCTTCGCCGACGAACACGAGTGGCAGCGCGCCTACGACGAGATCAACGCGTTCGAGCGCATGCACACCGACGACAACTGCACCCTGGTGAAGTTCTTCCTGCACATCGACCAGGACGAGCAGCTGCAGCGCTTCAAGGATCGCGAGAAGGACCCGATCAAGAACTTCAAGATCGGCGAAGACGACTGGCGAAACCGCAAACGCTGGAAGGACTACCTCAAGGCCTACCAGGACATGTTCGATCGCACGCACCGGCCCGACGCGCCGTGGGTGGTGGTGCCCGCGAACGACAAACGGCACGCACGCCTCACCGTGCTGCGCACCGCCATCAAAGCGCTCGACGTCTGATGCCGCTCTCGCAGGGAGACTCGCTCGGCGACGGCTGGGTGCTCGAACGCCTGGGCTCCGACAGCGTGCGGTTCTCGCGCCCGCCGTCGGTCGATCGCCAGCGCGCGCTCAGCCGGCTCGTGGTGATGGGCGGCTGTCTGGTGGTGACGCTCGCGCTGCTCGGCGTGAGCCTCAAAGACGCCGACAACCTGTGGCTCATCACCTCGAGCCTCATCGTGCTCTTCGGCGTGACGACGCTGATCGCCCTGCTCGCCGCCGTGAAGGATCTGCGCCGCGCTGCCCTCGGTGTCTTCCTCGAGATCGATCGCACGCACGTACGCGGCGTCGTCGACGGCCAGGGCTGGGGCCAGTTTCGGGTCGGCCGGGTCGACCTGCCTCGCGGCGAGGTGACGCTCACGCTGACGCCGTTCGAAGACTCGAAAGAAGGCGCCGGCATGCTGGTGGTGACGACGAAGGCCGGGGCCAGGCTGCTCGCCCCCGATCTCCCGAAGGTGAACGACGCACGCCCGCTCATCGACCGGCTGAGTTGACCTGTCAGAGGCGGCAACGTGCTCCTTGCCCCTGAACCCCTGGTCTGGTTTCTGTCTCACACCGCCCGCGTGAATGCGGTCGAACGGCATCCGTCGGTGCCCCCGCACCGTGTCGTATTCGATGTTTCGAAGTTCCACCCCTGGAGGTCCTGCACATGAAGAAGCTGATCCTGATCATCTCGTCGCTCGTCGCCGTCGTCGCGTTCGCTGAGCCTGCGAAGAAGCCGGCCGACCCGAAGGCGGCTCCCGCGGCCGCCCCCGCTGCCGACGCCAAGAAGGTCGCCATCACCGGCGACGCTGCCAAGGGCGCCGCCAAGTACAAGGAGCTCTGCGTGAGCTGCCACGGCGAGACCGGCAAGGGCGACGGCGTCGCTGCTGCGGCCCTCACGCCGAAGCCGGCGAACTTCACCGACGCGGCGCACGCGGCGACCGTCACCGACGAGTACATCCTCAACATGATCAAGGAAGGCGGCGCCGCCAATGGCAAGTCGCCCCTGATGGCCAGCTGGAAGGCCGCCCTGAAGGAAGACGAGCTTCAGAACGTCGCCGCCTTCGTGCGCTCGCTCAGCAAGACCGCCGCTGCGCCCGCGGCCGCCGAGCCGAAGAAGGACGAGAAGAAGCCGGCCAAGAAGTAATGGCTGACGAGTCGTGACGTCGCGGGCTCCGAGCGTCTCGTTCGGGGCCCGTTTCGTTTTCAGTGATGCGCGGGCTCGGCGGAGGCGCTCTTGTCGTGTTTGCCCTCTTCGGAGTCGAGCCACCGCACCCGGCCGCTCTCGAGGTCGTAGGTCGCGCGCAGCACCAGCAGCTGGCCGCCCTTCATGCGATCACGAATGAGCTTCTTGCCGAGCACCTTCGCCGTCACCTGCGTCACCTGCTCGCCCACGTCACGACCCGAGCCATCGTCGCAGCCCTGGTGACCCAGAACGACCAGCACCGGCGGCGAGAACCGCTTCATCGCGAGCTCGACCGAGTTCACCGTCGGCGCGTCGGCCTTGAGCACCACCGCCCGCAGCGTCGCGAGAGTGCCGGGCGGAGCATCGAACACGGCTTCGGGCACGGCGCGGCCATCGGCGCAGGTCAGCACCACGGCCCACGGCGCGAACGCCTTCGCCATCGCCCCGCGCTGCGCGACCACGTCACGCGACTTCGAGACGCCCTGGCTCCACCGCGTATTGCCTTCGTCGAGCCACGCGAACACCTCGAGAGGGTCTTTCGGCACGGGCGCGAGCAGGGGCGTGAGCTCTTCCTTCGCTCCCTCGGCCACCCTGGCGTGCGGGTCGGCCTTCTCCGCCTTCTCGGGCTTCTCGGCCTTCGCGTGGGCATCGGTCTTCGCCGGCTTCGCGTGCGGGTCGGGCTTTGGAGCAGGCTCGGCGTCTTCGTCTTCCGGTTCTTCTCTCGCGGCCTTCACCGCCTCGGCCTTCGCGTGCGCTGACTTCTTCTTCTTCGGCGGAGGCGCGGGCTCGGGTTCGGCGTCTTCTTCGGCGGCGGCGTCGTCTTCGGAGGGAGGCGCCTTCTTCTTCGCGTGCGCAGCTGGCGGCGCGTCACCGCCACTCATCGAGACACCGACGGCGAGCCCACCGAGGCCCAGCACGAGGGCAGATTGCACGGCCACGACGA
The DNA here is from genome assembly GCA_016879935.1 of Archangiaceae bacterium. Classification (GTDB taxonomy): domain Bacteria; phylum Myxococcota; class Myxococcia; order Myxococcales; family Myxococcaceae; genus Xiheimicrobium. Next base: position 48,537 of record JAACJQ010000060.1, read on the forward strand.
TGATGAGCTTCCTGGACACGCTGAGCAGCGAGAGCAAGCGACGATCCACCCGCAGGCGGGCCAGTTCGTTCACCCACGGTGGGGTCGGCAGCGACTGCCGGGTGCGCGGCTACTCCGGCAGCTTGCCCAGCGACGCCATCTGATCGAGCTCGGAGTCGAGGGGGAAACCGATGACGCGCCAGCGCTCCGGCGTGTCACCCGTCGCCTCCATCAGGTGCGGCACGACCTTGCGCGCCACGTCGAACGTCGTCGACCAGGTCTTCGCGCCCGAGGTGCTGCCATCGGGGTTGGTGCGCACGAAGTCGATGCGATCGGTCTGCGGCAGCAGCGCCTCGACGCCCGAGTTCCACGCGGTGCTGGTGAAGATGTCGCCACCCGGGGTGCGGAACGCGCGCAGCGTGCCGACGAGAATCGTGTGGCCGTTGGCCTGGAGCAGCGCCTCGAGCACTTCCTTCTGGCGGGCGTAGGCCGAAGCGAACGACTGCAGCTGCAGCACCTTCAGCTTCTGCCAGGCGCGGTGCATGCGAACCGGCAACCACGGGCGCCAGCGCTCGTCTTCGTAGCGAAACGCGTGGGCCGTGTGGGGCTTGGGCTCGAGCAGCGCCTGCTCACCCCACGTCGCGATGGCCTCGAGGGCGCTCTCGTCTTCGTCACCAGCGACGAGCACGATGTCGTGGGTGGGCGCGAGCACCACGGGGCGACCCTTCACGGGCAGCGAGGTGAAGCGCTCGGTCAGCAGCATGCGGGTGGCGTCGAAGCCGTCGCGGTAGGGCGAGACGAACGCCGCGACCGTCGAGTCGGGTTGCTCGAAGTCGACCTGCGGCCGCTCGCGGAGGTTCTCGACGGCCCGGTTGAACAGCTCGTCGAACTTCAGCCCGAAGGCCTCGAGGCGGTCGGGGCCAATCTCCATGACGGAGGTCGGCAGATCGAACGCGAGGTGCGCCGCGAGCTCGTCGTTGATCACCCGGTGCGGCAGCGTGACTTCGTCGATGGCCTCTTCGTCGGCACCCAGCTCGAGCTCGGCCTGACGCCGCACTGCCGAGAACCAGGCGCGATCACGAATGCGCGGGAGAATGCTGCGAATGACGTCGACCTCGGAGGGCGGCTCAGCGCGGCGAACCGAGCTCCAGAAGCGTCGGGCGAGCACGCGGGCCTTCTCGGAGACCGCGTTGGCTTCGTATTCGGTGAGCGCGTGATCGAGCGAGATGAAGCTCGTCCAGTCTCCGTCGCCCACGACGAGCCGGTTCCGGCCTTCGTCATAGTGAATGGGCCGGGCTTCTCCCTGCGCACGCAGGTAGTCGCTGGCGAGTCGGGCAAAGTCGGCACGGCTGGTCGTCATCTGGCCTGATCATCATCACGGATCGGAGGACGCGTTGCGACCTGATTTTTCCTCAGAAGCGCTACCTTGCGCCGAAGAGAGGTGCCCCTTCCCATGCTGAGCCAGTCGCATCACGACCTCGTCGTGCCCACCCGCGGCCGCGGCTTCGTCGATGTCACCGCCGACCTCACGGCTTTCCTCGACAGCGCGAGGGCGGGAGACGGCGTGTTGACCGTCTTCTGCACCCACACCTCGGCGAGCCTGGTGATTCAAGAGAACGCCGACCCGACGGTGCGCGCCGACCTCGAGCGCTTCTTCTCGCGGCTGGTGCGCGACGGTGACTCCATCTTCCAGCACACCGAGGAAGGGCCCGACGACATGTCGGCGCACGTTCGCGCCGCCCTCACCCAGACCCAGCTGTCGATTCCCGTGAAGGCAGGCGCGCTCACCCTCGGGCGCTGGCAGGCCGTGTACCTGTGGGAGCACCGCACCAGCCCGCACCGCAGAACGCTCTCGCTGCACTACCTGGGAACCGTTGGTTGAACCGTTTCGAGACCTTCGGGGCACCCAGGTCTGGCCTTGGGCGCCGTTCGTCGGAGGAGTCTTCACCCGTAACTTTCCGCAGCCATCATCCGTCGAAGTGAGCGCACGCGATTCCGTTTTGGATTCCGCAGGCTTGGGGCAGACTCCGCGCCCCGTATGAAAGGCACACACATGACGCTCCAGGGTTCGCTCCGCGCCGTTCTGACCGCTTCGCTGGTTCTCGCCGCTACCGCCTTCGCAGGGTGGACGAAGACGGGAGATGGCGTCGCCTCGTTCAAGGGCGTGGGGCCCGCAGGCTTCAAGATCGAGGGCAAAACCAAGAGCGTCGACGTGAAAGACGATGGCAAGGCCATCACCGTCGTCGTCGGCCTGAAGGACCTCGAGACCGGCATCGACCTTCGCGACAAGCACATGCGCGAGAAGTACATCGACGTCGAGAAGTACCCCGAGGCGACGCTGGTGGTGCCGCTCGATCAGGTGAAGTGGCCTGAAGACGGCAAGTCGTCAGAAGGCGAAGCGAAGGGCACCTTCGGCCTGCACGGCAAGACGAAGGAAGTGTCGTTCAAGTACAAGATCAGCAACACGGGCGGCACGTACGCCATCGATGGCGAGGCTCCGGTGAACTTCAAGGAGTTCGACATCAACGTGCCCAGCTACATGGGCATCACCGTGAAGCCCGACATCACCGTCTTCGCGAAGTTCAACGCGAAGAAGGGCTGAGCCGTACAGCAGGTCAACGCGAGGGGTCGTAGTGTTCAGACGATTTGGGTGGTTTCTCGCTGTCGCGGGCCTGTCGGCCTCGTCTGCGGCGGCGTTCCCGTGGATGGTGAAGCACGACTACCAATCGTGTGCCGTCTGCCACGTCGATCCCTCCGGAGCCGGGCAGCTGACGCCCTACGGCCGCGCGCAGAGTGACGTGCTGTTGCGGTGGAAGCTGAAGAAGCCGACCGCCGAAGAGGCGCAGGAGCCCAGCCCCACCACGCGCTTCTTGTGGTTCATCGATCTGCCCGAGGTGCTCAACCTGTCGGGCAACTTCCGCGGCGGCGCGCTGATTCCCATCGGCAGCCAGGTGCGCCCACTCTTCATGGCGGCCGACCTCTACGGCACCGTGAAGGTCGATCGCTTCGTGTTCCACGCGACGACGGGCGTCGGCCTGCGCAACGTCGGGCCCGCCGCGATTCTGCCGGCGTGCGGTGGAGACACGCCGTGCAACGCGCAGTGGGTCGCGCGCGAGTTCTGGGCGGGGGCCACCTTCGCCGACGAGGCCGTCATGGTGCGCGCCGGGCGAATGTTCGTGCCCTTCGGCCTGCGCAACAACGAGCACTTCATGTGGGTGCGTGACGCGACGAACACCGACACCAACCTCGATCAGCAGGTGGGCATCGCGGCCAGCTACAACGGCGAGCGCCTGCGCGGCGAGGTGATGGGCCTGCTGGGCAACTACCAGCTCGGGCCCGACGCGTACCGTGAGCGTGGCTACTCGGCCTTCGCCGAATACTCGGTGGCCTCGAAGTTCTTCCTCGGCGTCTCGAGCCTCATCACGGCGGCGCAGGCCGACCCGCTGCTGCAGCTGCCGCAGGTACGTCACGCACACGGCGTCACCGCGCGGTGGAGCCCCATCGAGCCGCTCGCGCTCATGGCCGAAGCCGACTTCCTCGCGTGGCAGCAGCCGACGCTCATCGATCGGCTCGGGTTCGCGGCGATGGTGCAGGCCGACTACGAGCTGATGCAGGGCCTGCACCTCATCGGTTCGCTCGAAGGCAAATACACGGGTTCGGGAGAGCGTGGGCCGTCACTGGGCGGGTGGATCTCTGCCGCCTGGTACGTGTTGCCGCACGTCGAAGTTCGTCTCGACGGCATTCTGCGCCGCAACGCGCGGCCCCTGCCCGACCCGGCCACCACGAGCTTCACGCTCCTCGCCCAGCTGCACTTCTTCCTGTGAGGCCAACGATGCGATTCGATCGGGCGATTCTCATGGGTGCGCTGCTGGCGGCTTCTGCGGCGCTGGCGACTCCGACGTTCACGGGCGTGATGCAGACCGAGCTGGGCATGTCGGGGCCTCCGCCCGGCGTCTGCGCCGTCTGTCATCTCAACGGCGTCACCGCGACCGGCACGGTCACGACGCCCTTCGGCCGCGCGCTGCGCATGAACGGGCTGATGCCGAACAACGACGCCACGCTGAAGGCGGCGCTCGCGGCCATCGAGGCGGCGAACACCGACAGCGACGCCGACGGTTGCACCGACATCGCCGAGCTGAAGGCGATGCCTGACCCGACCAACCCGAACCGCGCTGGTGACTGTGGCGGCGCCTCCGACGGAGGTACGGCTGGCGGGACGGCGACGCTCGGCCCGATTCGCTACGGCTGCGGCGCGAACTCGGTGCCCGGGGTGTTGGGCCTGGTGGGTGTGCTGGCCCTGCTCGCCCGTCGGCGAAGGTGACCTGTACCGGCCGGAGCTTTGTTGGTAACGCTGCCGACGTGCTCCGCGCCCTCGCGATCAGCCTCGCCTGTCTGACGGCCTGCTCCCAGCAGCAGAAGCCGCAGCAAGACGCGAACGTCGTCGCCACCGTGAACGGCGAGGTGATCACCCGCGCCGACTTCGAGCGTGAGCTCTCGCGTGAGTCGCAGGCGATGGAGGGCGCGGCGCCGCGGTCACCCGAGCAGATCGAGCCGTTCAAGCAGACGCTCCTCGAGACGATGATCGAGCGCCTCGTGTTGCTCCAGGCCGCGCGTGAGCTGCAGGTGCAGGTCAGCGCCGAAGAGGTCGATCGCCGCGTGCTGGCGCTCACCAGCGAATACCCCGCCGGCACGTTCGACACCGCGCTCGCCCAGAGCCAGACCTCGAAGACCGAGCTCGCGCGCCGCACGAAAGAGCAGCTGCTCGTCGAGCGTCTGCTGGCCGACCAGGTCTTCTCGCGCGTCGCCGTCACGGAAGATCAGCTGCGCCGCATCTACGACGAGAACCCCGACGCGTGGACCGAGCCTGAGCAGGTGCACGCCCAGCAGATCGTCGTGAAGGGCCTCGACGAAGCCAAGCGCCTCAAGGATCTGCTGTGGCAGGGCAAGAAGTTCCCCGACCTCGCCCGGCGCTACTCGTTGTCACCCGACGCGAAGGTGGGTGGCGATCTCGGCTTCTTCAAGCGCGGAGAGATGCCGCCCGCGTTCGACGACGCCATCTTCCGCCTCGGCGCAGGTCAGGTGAGCGACGTGGTGTCGACCGACTACGGCTTTCACCTGTTCAAGCTCATCGAGAAGAAGCCGGCGCGGAAGCGTGAGCTGGCGGAGGTGCGCGGGCAGATCGAGCAGAAGCTGTTGACCGACCTTCGTGCCGAGCGCCAGACGGCGTACGTGAAGGGGTTGCGCGAGAAGGCGCAGGTGAAGGTGAACGACGCAGCGTTTCAGTCGGTCACCGGCCGGCCGCTCGGCGGCTCCACCGTCGAGCCCTGACCTCCGGGCGCCATGAGCGACCTGAGACACATCGTCTTTGCTCGGCGCGTTTTGGCTCCCGCGTTCTGGCTCGAGCTCGCAGGTCGGGTCGCGCAGGACGGCTTCACGCTGGGCTTCAGCAAGGCGGGCAGAACGGTCTCGGTGCGCAAGGGCGCGACGCCAACGCTGCCGTGCACGCTCCTCGCGGCGAGACGCCCACACCAGGCGCGGGTTCACGTCGCGCTCCACGAGACGTCGAGCCACGGCGCCTTGTCGCCCGACCGGCAATGGTCGCCAGCCGCTCGCGAAGCCCTCGCGACCCGGCCGGGGTTGCTCTCGTTCGAGACGAGCTGGGGCGCTGACGACGCAGAACCGGAGTTTCTCCACGTCGTCTTCGGGCACTTCGCCGAGCTGCTCGACGGCCTTCGTTTCGAAGACGCCATCGGGCACCTGAGCAGCGCGACCCACGAGTTCGAGATCGGCAAACCCGACGTGGCGCTGACGGCCGACGAGGTCGAGCCAGAGACGGACTGGGCGACGCTCTCGGGGCCCGGCACGCTGGTGCTCGAGTGCCCCGAGGTCTTCTCGCCTGGCCAGCTGCTCGCGATCGCGCGCCGGCGTCACCCCTTCGTGCTGAGGGCGGTTGGCGCGCTCGAGCGTGGAGACAAGGGCTTTGCGCAGGCGCAGAAGGCCTCGTCGTGGCGGCAGTTCATCATCGGCTCCGAGGTGAGCGGGCTCGCCTTCGTGCGCGTGAGCCGCGTGACGCAGCTGCCTGCAGCCGTTCGAGCGAGTGTGCACCTGCGGTCACCAGCGGGCCTTGCGCCCGTGCGGGCGTTCTTCGCCGATGCGCGTGACGCCCTGGGCTTCAAGCTCATCGACTTCGAGCAGGGCTGAGCCAGCCCGAACGTGCGTGCATTCGATTGAGCCCACGGCCGTCATGAGGGTATGCCCCCGTGCGTGAAGCGCCTGCCCCTGCTGACTCTCCTCACCGCCCTGTCTGCCCACGCCGAGCTGGTCGACCGTGTGGCGGCGGTGGTGAACAACGACGTCATCGCGCTGTCCGAGGTCGAGGCCCGCGCGGCGCCAGACCTGCAGCGGCTTCGTGGTGAGCCCGACGCGGCGAAGCGGGCCGAGCTGCGTGGCATTCTCGTCAAGCGCGTGCTCGATGGCCTCATCGGCGAGAAGTTGATGGACGCGCAGGTGCGCGAGCTGAACATCGACGTGTCGGATTCGGAGGTCGATCTCGGCGTCGACGACGTGAAGCGGCAGAACAACGTCGACGGCGCCCAGTTCGAGCAGCTGCTCGCGCAGGAGGGCTACACCGTGCCCGCCTTCCGCCAGTTCATGAAGAAGCACCTCTCGAAGCTGAAGCTGGTGAACCTGAAGGTGCGCTCCAAGGTGAAGGTGACCGAGGAGGACATGAAGGCCGAGTACAACAAGGTGTCGCGTGACGAGCTGCAGGACTTCGAGGTGCGCGCCCGCCACATTCTCGTGCAGGTGCAGCCCAAGGCGACGCCGGAGCAGGCCGAGCAGGCGAGGCTGAAGGCCGTCGCGCTGATGAACGAGGCGAAGAAGCCCGGCGTCGACTTCGGGAACCTCGCGAAGACGAAGAGCGAGGGCCCGTCGGCGAGCGATGGTGGCGACCTCGGGTTCTTCAAGCGCGGCGTGATGGTGGCCGAGTTCGACAAGGTGGCGTTCGGCATGCCCATCGGCGGCATCTCGGAGCCCGTGCGCACGAAGTTCGGCTGGCACGTCATCAAGGTCGAAGAGCGGCGCGCGATGGCGGCGAAGCCGTATGACGAGATGAAAGACGTGCTCCGTGAGCGCCTCGCGAGGACGCAGCTCGAGAAGTACACCGAGCAGTACGTGCAGGAGCTTCGCGCCGCTGCAGCCATCGACATCAAGCTGTGAAGCGCGTTCGCGTCGGCATCTCGCTGGGTGATCCGAGCGGCATCGGCCCGCTGGTGACGGCGAAGGCGCTGCGGCGGCCGAGCGTTCGCCGGGTGGTGGAGCCCGTCGTGTTCGGTGATGAAGGCGATCGGTCGCGCTTCTCGAAGGATGTCGAGTTTCACGCGGTGTCGGCGCTGAAGAGCGCGCAGCGCGTCGCGGGTGAGCCGTCACGCGCGGGAGGTCGGGCGCAGTACCAAGCGTTCGCGGCGCTCATCGAGGCGGCGAAGCGCGGTGACGTGGCGGCGATGTGTACGGCTCCGGTGTCGAAGGAGCAGATCAGCCGCGCGGGTATTCCGTTCATGGGCCACACCGAGGTGCTGGCCGAGGCGTTCGGCGTCGAGGTCGTGATGCTGATGAAGGGGCCGAAGCTGTCGGTGGCGCTCGCGACGAATCACGTGCCGTTGGTGAAGGTGTCGAAGGCGCTCTCGGTGGCGGGGCTGGTGAAGACGCTCGCGCTCATCGACACGGGGCTGACGCCGGTGCTGGGCAAACGGCCGGTCATCGCGGTGTGCGGGGTGAATCCGCACGCGGGTGAAGGTGGGCTGCTCGGGCGTGAAGAGGTCGAAGTCGTGATTCCCGCGATGAAGCAGGCAGCGCGGCGTGGCGTGAAGACGACCGGCCCGCACGGAGCCGATGGGTTGTTCGCTCATCGCAGCGGGTTCGATGTCGCGCTCGCGATGTTTCACGATCAGGGCCTGGTCGCGACCAAGACGCTCGACTTCGTGCACACGGTGAACGTGACGCTGGGGTTGCCCGTGCCGAGAACGTCTCCGGATCATGGAACGGCGTACTCGCTCGCGAAGACCGGGAAAGCCGACGAGACGCCGATGGTGTCAGCGTTGATCGAAGCCGCCGCGTTCGGCGCGCGCCGCTGACCGCGCCGTTGCCACACTTTGCCCGCGGCGCGACACGATCGATTCTCGACGTGTTCGCACAGGAGCAGACCTCATGGCCGCGCTGATCCCTCATCAGACAAGGCACCACGTACGCATTCACGCGGCGCCGCTCGTCGTGTGGCGCGCGCTCACCACGCCTGAGCTCGTGACCCGGTGGATGGGCGAACCGTCGATGCAGCTCGAGGTCCACACCACATGGGCTGTCGGTAGCCCGATACGCATCTGCGGTTTTCACCACGCGCGCTTCGAGAACACAGGAACGGTGCTGGAGTTCGAGCCACCACACGCGCTCCGCTACAGCCACCTCAGTTCGCTTTCTCGACTCTCGGACACGCCAGAGCACGAGACCGAGATCGGCTTCACGCTGTCACCCATCGAGGGCGACACCGACCTCACCGTCACGCTGACCGGCTTCGCCACTGAGTCGATCTTCAAACACCTCGACTTCTATTGGCGCGGAACAGTCGGGGTCCTCAAGCGGCACGTCGAGTCGAGGTAGCGCTGCCAACGGTTGGCCCGGCCGACCGTGCGTGCTCACATGCGCCCCGTGCCGCGGGTACGCGTCGTCTGCCAGCGCTGCAACACCGGCCTCGAGCGCGAGGTGCCCGTACGCCCACCCCGCACGTCTCCCGGCCTCATTCAGCCGCTGCTCACCCGCTGCCCGAAGTGCCGTGAAGTCGTCATCGTCGACGACCCGAACCTGGGCCACGTCGTCAACGGAAAGTGGAAGCTCGAGGAGCGCCTCGGCTCGGGCGGCATGGGCACCGTGTACCGCGCCGAAGACCTGAGCGTCGGCCGCCCCGTGGCCGTGAAGTTCCTGCACACCGCGCTGCAGAAAGACGCCGACTCGGTGCACCGCTTCGAGCAGGAGTCGCGCAACATGGCGCGGGTCGATCACCCGAACCTCGTGCACCTCTACGCCGTCGAGCGCGACGGCACCGTGCCCTGCATCGTCATGAAGTACGTCGAGGGCCGCCGCCTCACGACGCTATTCCGCGAGAAGCGGCGCATGGCGCTCACCGAGGTGCTCCCGCTCGTGGTGCAGATCGGCAGCGCGCTCTCGGCCCTGCACGCGAAGGGGCTCATTCACCGCGACCTGAAGCCCGGCAACGTCATGGTCGCGCCCGACGGCTTCGCCACGCTGCTCGACTTCGGCCTCATGCGCTCGATGAACACGAGCATGACCCGGCCCGGCACCATTCTCGGCACGCCGCACTACATGTCGCCCGAGCAGGCCGCGGGCTCGACCAACCTCGACGGTCGGAGCGATCTCTATTCGCTCGCGGTGCTCACCACCGAGCTGCTCGCCGGCCAGCTGCCCTTCGCCATCGAGCCGACGGGCGAGATGCTCGCCTCGCGCGTCACCGAAGATCCGCGCCCGCCGCACCTGCTGCACTCGCAGATCACCCGGCCGGTCTCCGACGTGCTGCTCAAGGCGATGAGCCGCAAACCCGAACAGCGGTACGCCGACGTCGACGCCTTCCTCGACGCGCTCATCGACGCCGCGAGCGTGGGCCCCGTCGGCCTGCCGCGCCGCAAACCCGCCGAGCTCAAGCTCGTCAGCGGCAAGGCTCCCGCATGGCCGCCGGTCGCACCGGTGCTCTCGAACGCGCAGCTCGAAGATCTCGGCCTCTCGATGCAGGAGCTCTCGCAGGTGCCCGACGCCGACGTGGTGTCGATCACCGACCCCGAAGGCCGGCTGCAGCAACCCGAAGACGTGACACAGGCGACGCCGATGGCCGACCTGGGCGCGGCGTTGGAGGAGATCTCCTCTCCACGCGCGACGGCCAACCTCGAGACGCCGCCGAACCGCGAACGCGACCGCACGGTGCCAATCTCGACCGCAGCGCTGCAGACGACGACCCCTGCGCTCAAGCGCGTGGTGAACTTCAAGGACAACACCGACCCCACGGCGAGCTCCCTCTCCGAGGAGCGCACGGTGCTCGCCCCGAAGCGGCCGGGGGTGAAGTCCTCAGCAGAGAATCGGCCGGTGGGCCTGTGGGCCGCGTTGCTCGGAGCGGCGCTGACACTTGGCGCACTGGTGGCGTGGCTGGTGACGAGGTAGCGGTCGGTCTCGGAAAGGTCGCACCGCATGGCCGAGAAGGGCACCGTCAACGCAGCCGTCAAAGCCAACCTCGAGAAGGTGCTGGCCGAGGAGCAGCTCGGCGCGGCCATGCGCATGGCGCAGATTCGGCTCGTCCTCTCGGGTGTGGCGTGTCTCGTCGTGCTCGCGCCCGTGAAGGCTGACGGCTCCGACCTGCGGCCGACCTACTACGGCACCTTCTTCTTCGCGGCGGTGGCGACCGTCGTCTACCTGGTGACCCGCTTCGTCCCCTCGCTGGGCAAGTGGGGCACGCTCGCGGTCGCCTTCGTCGACCTGCCGGCCATCAGCGTCATTCAGGCCCTGCAGGCCGACAAGCTGCCCGCCCCGTGGATGGGCATTCCCACCGCGGTCGCGATTCCCTGCGGGCTGGTGGCGCTGTCGACGCTCTCACTCTCGCGCACGGTCATCGGCATCACCTCGGTGATGGCGACGCTGAGCATCTTGCGTCGGCTGCTGACGCTCGACATGGCCGGCCCGCCCATCGTGTTGACGCTCATGATTCCTCCGGCCGTCGGTGTGGTCGGCGCGACGATGGTGAGCCGGGTTCGATCGCTCGTGCACGCCGCGCGCAAGAAAGACCTCGTCGGCAAGTACATTCTCGGGGAGCGCCTCGGCGCGGGTGGCATGGCCGAGGTGTTTCTCGCCACCTACAGCCCCGAGGGCGGCTTCGAGCGCAAGGTGGCGGTGAAGCGCATTCTGCCCTCGTACGCGGAGCGGCCCGAGTCGATCGCCCTCTTCCGTCGTGAGGCCGAGCTGGGCGCAGGCCTGGCGCACCCGAACGTCGTGCAGGTGCTCGACTTCGGTGCTGACGGTGACACCTGGTTCATCGCCATGGAGTTCGTCGACGGGCTTCCGCTGAGTCGGCTGCTGACGCACGCGAGACGGGGGGCGACGCCGATGCCGCTCGCGGCCTGCGTCTACGTCATCGATCAGCTCGCGCAGGCGCTCGACTACATTCACACGCGTACGTCGGCGACAGGCGCACCGTTGCAGCTCGTGCATCGCGACGTGAACCCGCCCAACGTACTCGTCTCGCGCATCGGAGAGGTGAAGCTGAACGACTTCGGCGTCGCGCGCGCCGCGGGCAAGGAGCAGCTCACCGAAGCAGGCATGCTGCGCGGCAAAGTCGGCTACGCGGCGCCCGAGCAGCTGCTCGGTCAGCCCTACGACACCCGCGCCGATCTCTGGGCGCTCGGCATCTCGGCGTTCGAATTGCTCGTGCTGCAGAAGCCCTTCACCGGCGTCGACGACGTGGCGCTGTACCGCGCGTGCCTGGAGGCGCCGATTCCGTCACCGAAGGGGCTCCGCGCCGATCTGCCCGAGGGCCTCGAGGAGATCGTGCTGGGGCTGCTGGTGCGCGACCCGTCGGCACGATTTCAGTCGGCGGAGCAGGTGCTCAAGCGCCTCGATGCGCTCGACCCGTCGTTGACCGATCGCGTGATGGGCCGGAAGCAGCTCGCGACGTGGGTCGCCGACGCGCGCAAGACGCTGAGCGACGAAGCGGCGTTCTTCCCCACCCCGTCGTCGAAGCGGGACGCTGCGGTGGCGACACAGACGCAAGACATCAAGACGCTCTCGTCGACGGCCCAGACGCTGCCTGGCCTCGCGCCGCAGCCAGACGACAAGGCCACCCCGAACAAGTGACTCCGTCGCGCATCGACGCTAGGTAAGCCGCCCGCTCACGTGAGGAAGCAGGGCCGACCTCACGATGGAAAGGCCGATGTTCGTGCGCTCGATTCCGGTTCTGGTGCTGGTCACCCTCCTGCTCGCCGGGTGCCCGAAAGAGGAGCCGCCCTGCAACGCGACGACGTGCCCCGACGGGTGCTGCACGTCGGCCGGAGTCTGTCAGCCCGGCAACGACAAGGCGGCGTGCGGAACGGGCGGCCTCTTCTGCCGCGAGTGTGACCCGACCGACACCTGCGCCGACAAGCGCTGCGATCTCGTGCGACCCGACGCGGGCACCTGCCCTGCGAACTTCCACAAGTGCGGCGAGACCTGCGCGTCGAACGACGACGTCGCCAGCTGTGGTTCGCGCTGCACGCCGTGTACGGCACCGACGGGCACGCCGACCTGCAACGCGGGCGTGTGCGGCGTCGCGTGTCGCACTGGCTTTCACGCGTGTGGCACCGTCTGCGCCGACGACACGGCGGTGAATTCGTGCGGCAATCGCTGTGGGCCGTGCTCCTTCCCCGAGAACTCGCGGCCCGCGTGCATCAACGCGGCGTGCAACTTCGAGTGCAACAACGGCTACCACCGCTGCGGAGACACCTGCCAACCCGATGACGCAGTCGGCTCGTGTGGCACGCGCTGCATGGCGTGCACGGCGCCGGCGAACGGAACGCCCGTGTGCACCTCGGCGCAGGCCTGCGACTTCGTCTGCAACACCGGCTTCCACCGCTGCGGCATGCAGTGCGTCTCTGACACCTCTCCCGCGACGTGCGGGACCTCGTGCACGCCCTGCCCCGGCATGGCCAACGGCGCCGCGGCCTGCACCGCGGGCCAGTGCGACTTCACCTGCAACGCGAACTTCAACAAGTGCAACGGCAGCTGCGTGCCCGACACGTCGGTGACGGCGTGCGGGAGCGCCTGCACGACCTGCGCTCCCCCCGATGGTGGAACGGCCGTCTGCGCGAGCAACGCCTGCAGCTACACCTGCGCGAGCGGCTTCAACCCGTGCAACGGCGAGTGTGCGCGGGCGACCGATGTTCTTGCGTGCGGCGCCTCGTGCACCCGCTGTGCGCAGGGCGTGCCGGGTTCGATTCCGACGTGTGATGGAACGGCGTGCAGCACGACGTGCTCGGCGGGCAACACGCGCTGCGGAATGAACTGCGTGGGTGAAGGCGTGGCCTCGGCGTGTGGCTCCTCGTGCAACGCGTGCCCGGCCGGCGGAGCGCTGGAGCGGGCGACGTGTGCCGGCACCACCTGCGCGACCGCGTGCATCGACACCTGCAGCGCGGCGTGTGCCGACAAGCAGCGCGACCCTTCGAACTGCGGCGCGTGTGGAAACGCCTGCAGCGGCGGCGCGTGCGTCGAGGGCCAGTGCCGTACCGCCTGCACCAACGGCGTCTTCTTCGCCGGCATCGGGGAGTCGCTGCCGCACTCGTTCACCACCGGCCTCGACCAACGGTTCTGGGCCGTCGACGTGACGGGCGACGCGCGGCTCGACGTGGTGGCGACGGCTGGTACCGGCCGCTTCACGTTCCAGAACCAGGGCAACGCCCGCTTCGCTGCTCCGACGATTGCCGACGCGGGCACGACGCTGCTTCCCCTCGGCGTCGCCGACTTCACGCTCGATGGCCGTAGCGATCTGATCGCCGGCGACCAGCGCGCGTTGTGGGTCGTGCAGCAGACGCCGAGTGGTTTCCAGACGCCGGTGATTCTCTTCACCAACGGGCAGAACGGCATCGCGCTGGCGGCCGACTTCACGGGTGATGGGCGCGCCGACCTCGTGCGGGTGCCGCAGATTGGAAACCTGAACGCCGATCTCTGGGTGAACCAGTCGGCCGACGGTGGAGCGCCGTTCTCGCAGACACGCAACGCGGCGCCGAACCTGCAGCTCGCCGATCTCGCGCGGGCAGCCGATTTCACCAACGACTCGCGGGCCGATGTCGTCACCGCACAGGCCGGTCAGCTGCGCGTCTTCGTGACGAGTGGTGCGAACGCGTTCACGCAGGTCACTCCCGCACCGGCGGTGCAGAACGGCGTCATCGGGCTCGCCGCGGCCGAGCTCACCCGCGACACGAACCGCGACGTCGCCACCATCACGTCGGCGGCAGTGTTCGTGTGGGCAGGCGACGGAACGGGCGCGCTCGCGGCGCCAGTGCTCGCGGCGAACGCAGGCTCGACGCTGGCGGCCATCGAAGCAGGTGACCTCGACGGAGACGGCTTCACCGATCTCGCGCTCGGCACGGGTCGCGGCCTCGAGGTGTTGTGGTCGACGGGCGCGGGCACGTTCTCGACGCCCGAGGTGTTCGAGGTCGATGGCTTCACGCCGGCGTCTCCAGCGTCGCAGCTGCAGCTCGTGGACCTGACGGGAGACGGGCGGCTCGACGCGGTGCTCTCGAACACGCTCGTCAAGCCGGTGCTCGTGCGCAACACGGCCTCGGGTCGCGGATTCGAGCGCACGGTGAAGACGACGGTGCCCGGCGGCGTGGAGTTCGCGCTGGCGGGCCGCATCGATGGCGACTCCCGCGACGACCTGCTCGTCAGCCGCCGCGCGTCGGTCATCAGCATGCTGCCAGTGACGACACAGAGCCGGGTGTTGCGCGCGAACGGCACGGGTGGGTTCACGGTGGCTGCTGAAGACGCGCTCACGAAGCCCGAGGTGCTCGCCGACTTCGACGCCGACTCGAACGTCGACGTGCTGCGCCTCGACTGCCCTGCTCCCCTGCTCCCCGACGGTGGCTACAACCCGGCGCCGGTGCCGTGCTTCGCGCGCATCGAGTTCGGAGCCTCGTTCCGTTTCGGTGCGACCGGTCTCTCGCTCACCCTCGATGAGCTTGCGACCGAGGTGCAGCTGCGTGCGGCCGACTTCGACGCTGATGGAAAGCCAGACGTGCTCGCGCGCACGCGGGCCGGCTTCCTGCTCTTCCGCAACCTGGGCATGCGGCAGTTCGCGGCTCCGGCGGTGACACCGTTCCTCCCTGCGGTGGTCGAGCTGGCCGTCACCGACGTCGACCGTGATGGCAGGCCCGACCTCGTGGTGCTCGCGAACGCGAACGTGCCGCGCTCGGTCTACGTGCTCCACTCGCGGGGAACTGGCTTCGCGTTGGCGCCGCGCATCGGAACCTTCGACTTCGACACGGGGCTCGCGGCCGGCTTCGTCACCAACGACGCCTTCCCCGATCTCGCGGGGAGCACGGGCGTGCTGATGACGGGCAATGGCGCGGGCGTGTTCACGCGCGGCACCGATTGGAGACCGGCTCCGGTCACGACGAACGCTTCGTTCATCGTCGACCTCGATGGTGACGGGCGTGGAGAGGTCGTGAGCCGTCAATTCACGTCGACGGTGCTCGCGAACCCCGACGTGGTGACGCGCGGCTTCACGGGACGGGTCGAGCGCTTCGCCGATGTCACCGGCGACGGCGTTCCCGACTGGGTGCAGCTCACGCCCACCGACGTCGTGGTGGGCATCGGCCGCTGCCGCTGATCAGCCGAACAACCCCAGACCCGTGCGCATGATCACCTGAGGGCCGCCGCCCTGGGTGGCCTGCTGTTTCGCCCAGCGGTGCAGCCCACGATCGAACGCTGGAAACACGTCGACGGGCAGCTCGGGGAAACCCATCCACTCGATGGACTCGGGCAACTCGAGCGGAGCGCCTCCGCGCATCTGCACCATCGCGTTCATGCGGCCGTTCGACGCGACGATCTTGCCCTTGCGCACGCTCACCACGCGCACCGGCGCTTCGAGCTTCTCACCGACGAAGTCGAGAAACGGCTGCCGCTGCAGAATCGTCGACAGCACGGCGGCGGCGGGGCCCTTGAGCCCGCAGGTGACCCGCTCTGAAGTCCCGAACGCGGTGAACGTCGGCAGCGGCAACTTCCGGTGCTGACACGCGATCGCCATCATCGTCGCCAACACGGCGAGGTCCTGCTGGGGCTGCTCCCGCTTGCCATCGAGCACGATGAAGACGTGATCAGCGTCGGGTTGCTTCGGCTCGGCCTTCACAGGCACGTACTTCGAGAGCCACTTCGTGAGTGCGCGCTCCGTCGTCTTCTCGGTGAGCTCGAGGAACGAGACGGTCGTGAGCGGGTCGCCACGCTCGATGGAGAGCAACTCGAAGAAGTCGGCCTTCAGCTCTTTGCCGATGAGGCCGTAGCCCTTCTTTGCGCGCTCGGCTGCGTACAGCGCCGCGTTGTCGCCGGGCGTCGCGAGCGGGTACAGGCCCTTCGCCTCGACCTTCACCGGGAAGTCGAAGTTCCAGGCCGAGCGCCAGCGAGCCTTGCCCTTCGCGTCGACAGCCAGCCCCCGCTGCGAGTTGCTGTACCCGCCTTCGGCGAAGCCACCCCAGAACGGCCGCTTGAAGGCCTTCGCGAACCCGCCGAGCACCTGCTTGTCGACGAAGTGGCTGACGTCGCCGTTCTGGCGGTCATCTCCGACGCGCGACTCGACGGCCATCGCGAGCGCGCGGCCGCCGTCGAGCTGCACGAGGTACGTCACGCTCGGGCTCGAGTACTGGCGAATCCACTCGCCGAGCTCGAGCACCAGCTTCGCGTTCGGCTTCTTGAAGGCCAGCAAGCCTGAGGTCAGGTAGGGCATGCGCCCGACCTTCGCATCAGCGGGGCTTGAGCCACTCCTGAATCGGCTTGTACTCGCGCTTCGAGGTGGCCTGCGCTTCGAGGGCGCCGACGATCATGCGCGCCGCCTCGAGCGTCGTGAAGTGCGCCACGCCCTTGAGCAACGACTCGCGACGAATCGAGAAGGAGTCGGCGATCTCCTTCTTCCCCGCCGTGGTGTTGAACACGAGGGTCACTTCGCCGGCGTGCACGCAATCGACGATGTGCGGGCTGCCCTCGAGCACCTTGTTCACCTTGGTGGTCGTGATGCCCTTCTTCTGCAGGTAGTCGTGCGTGCCGCCGGTGGCGAGCAGCCCGAAGCCCAGCGCCTCGAGGCGACGTGCGAGATCGACCAGGCCCGGCTTGTCGTCGTCCTTCACCGAGACGAAGGCCTTGCCGCCCGTGGGCAGCTTGGTGCCGGCCGCGAGCTGCGACTTCGCGAACGCCGCGTCGATGCGGGAGTCGATGCCCATCACCTCGCCCGTCGACTTCATCTCGGGCCCGAGAATGACGTCGGTGTTCGAGAAGCGCGCGAAGGGGAACACGCTCTCTTTCACGGCGATGTGGCGCACCTCGGGGTCGCGCGTGAGGCCGAGCGACTTCAGCGAGCGGCCCACCATGCAGAGCGAGGCGATGCGCGCGAGGGGAACGCCGGTCGCCTTCGAGATGAAGGGCACCGTACGTGATGCGCGCGGGTTCACCTCGAGCACGTAGATGGCCTTGCCCTGAACGGCGAACTGCACGTTCATCAGGCCGACCACCTTCAGCTCCTTCGCGAGCGCGATGCTGATGTCCTTCAGGCGCTCGACGACGTCGGGGCCCAGCGAGTGCGGCGGCATGATGCAGGCCGCGTCGCCCGAGTGAACGCCTGCTTCTTCGACGTGCTCGAGAATGCCGCCGACGATGCAGGCGCCGGTGTTGTCGCAGACGAGATCGAGATCGACCTCGGTGGCGTTGCGCAGGAAGCGGTCGATGAGCACGGGGTGCTCAGGTGACGCGAGCACGGCCTCGCGCATGTAGCGCTCGAGGTCGGAGCGATCGTGCACCACCTCCATCGCGCGCCCGCCGAGCACGTACGAGGGCCGCACCATCACCGGGTAGCCGATCACCTCGGCCACTCGAAACGCTTCGTCAGGCGACCGCGCCACGCCGTTCTCGGGCTGCTTGATGCGCAGCTTCTCGACGAGCTTCGCGAAGCGCTCGCGGTCTTCGGCGATGTCGATGGCCTCGGGCGTGGTGCCGAGAATCGGAACACCCGCGGCCTCGAGCGGCTTCGACAGCTTCAGCGGCGTCTGGCCACCGAACTGAACGATCACGCCGAGCGGCTTCTCGCGGTGAATGATCTCGAGCACGTCCTCCATGGTGAGGGGCTCGAAGTAGAGGCGGTCAGACGTGTCGTAGTCGGTCGACACCGTCTCGGGGTTGCAGTTGACCATGATGGTCTCGTACCCGGCCTCGCGCAGCGCGAACGCGGCGTGCACGCACGCGTAGTCGAACTCGATGCCCTGCCCGATACGAATGGGCCCGGAGCCGAGGATGACGACCTTCTCGCGCTTCGTCGGCGGTGCTTCGTCTTCTTCTTCGTACGTCGAGTACAGGTACGGCGTGTACGCCTCGAACTCGGCGGCGCAGGTGTCGACGCGTTTGTAGACGGGGCGCAGGTTGCGCTTCCACCGCTCCTCGCGCACGACGGGCTCCTTTACGCCGAAGGCCATCGCCAGCTGCGCGTCGGAGAAGCCGTGCGACTTGGCGAGCTTCAGCTCTTCGTTCGTGACGTTCGCGAGCGAGCCCTTTGCTGCCAGTTCGTTGAACTCGATCACCAGTGCCGAGAGGTGCCGCAGGAACCACGGGTCGATGTTGGTGAGCTCGAAGATGCGCTCGACGGTCCACCCGCGCTGGAGCGCTTCGAACAACGCCCACGGGCGATCGGGCGTCGGCACCTTGAGCAGCTCGACCAGCTCGGCCTCGGGGCGCTTGTTCGCGTCGGCCTTCGAGGGAATCGCCAGGCGGCTCTGCTCGAGCGAGCGCACGGCCTTGAAGAACGACTCGCGGAACGTGCGGCCGATGGCCATCACTTCACCGACCGAGCGCATCATCGTGCCGAGCACCTTCGAGGCGCCCTGGAACTTCTCGAAGTTGAACTTGGGAATCTTCGTGACGACGTAGTCGATGGCCGGCTCGAACGACGCAGGCGTGTCGCGTGTGATGTCGTTCTTGAGCTCGTCGAGCGAGTAGCCGATGGCCAACTTCGCGGCGATCTTCGCGATGGGGTAGCCGGTGGCCTTCGAGGCGAGCGCCGACGAGCGCGACACGCGCGGGTTCATCTCGATGACGACCATGCGGACGGTCTTCGGGTCGATGCCGAACTGCACGTTGGAGCCGCCGGTGTCGACGCCGATCTCGCGCATGATGGCGATCGCGGCATCACGCATGCGCTGATACTCCTTGTCGGTGAGCGTCTGCGCCGGAGCGATGGTGATGCTGTCGCCCGTGTGCACGCCCATCGGGTCGAAGTTCTCGATGCTGCAGATGATGACGACGTTGTCCTTCTGGTCGCGCACCACCTCGAGCTCGTATTCCTTCCACCCGAGCACCGACTGATCGATCTGCACCTGCTTCACGGGGCTCGCCGCGAGGCCCGACTGGATGATCGTCTCGAACTGCTTCTCGTCGTACGCGATGCCGCCGCCGGTGCCGCCGAGCGTGAAGGCCGGGCGAATGATGGCGGGGTAGCCCGTCTCCTTCACGATGGCCCAGGCTTCATCCATCGTGTGCGCGATGCCGGCTTTGGGCACCTCGAGGCCGATGCGTTCCATCGCGTCTTTGAAGAGCTGGCGGTCTTCGGCCTTGTTGATGCTGCCGAGCTGCGCGCCGATGAGCCGCACGCCGTACTTCTCGAGCACGCCCGCTTCGGCCAGCGCCTTGGCGAGGTTGAGCGCGGTCTGACCGCCCATGGTGGGCAGCAGGGAGTCGGGGCGCTCCTGCTCGATGATGCGCGTCGCGGCCTCGACGGTGATGGGCTCGACGTAGGTCCGGTGCGCGAACTCCGGGTCCGTCATGATGGTGGCGGGGTTCGAGTTGAGGAGGACGACCTCGATGCCCTCTTCCTTGAGCGCCTTCACGGCCTGGGTGCCCGAGTAGTCGAACTCGCAGGCCTGGCCGATGACGATGGGACCCGAACCGATGAGCAACACCTTCTTGATGTCAGGGCGACGCGGCATGGGGGTCGCCTAGCTGAAGTTGGTGGAGATCGGGAGCGGCAGTTTTCGTGACGGACAGGCAACGCGACGACCGCGCGAAACCGTCAGGCCCTGAGGGGTCAGAACGCGCCGGCGATCTGCTCCTCGGCCCGGGCGACGGCGGTGGGCGCGTCCCACGCAACACCCTCGGCGCGCAGGACGCTCACGTCGGGAATGCCGAAGAACACCATCATGTGGCGCAGATACGGGGCGAGGAAGTCCTCCACCATCTGCGGGCCCGAGGTGTACACGCCGCCGCTGGCCAAAAGGAACACGGCCGAGCGCGCACGGGCCAGGCCTTTGCGCACGCCGCCCTCGTAGGTGAAGGTCACTCCGGGGCGTGCGACATGATCGATCCAGGCCTTGAGCGTCGTCGGCACCGTGTAGTTGTGGATGGGCGTCGCCACGATCAGCGTGTCGGCCGACTGGAACTCGGCGGTCAATTGGTCCGACAGCTCGAGCGCGCGTGTCTGCTCCGGCGTTCGCGCCTCGCGTGGCAAGAACATCGCGGTGACGAAGTCGGCGCTCAGATGCGGCAGCGCATTCTCTGGCGAGGTCAGGTCACGGACCGTCAGGGTTTCGTCGGGGAACCTGGCCTTGCGGCGAGCAAGGTAGTTCTTCAGCATCTTGCTCGAGACAGAGGTCGCGCCATTCGGGCTGCAGGTGAGTACAAGAGCATGTGTCATCGTGGATTCCTTTGGTTTGGTTCGGGTCGGCGGCGAACGTGCCGTCACCGGAAAGAGGCGCGAGCGACGCGCTTTTCGACAGGACCCGTCTCTTTTTCCATCGAGCGAGCAGTCAGGGTTGGGTCGCGCGCTCGAAGCGGCGGAACCTCAACGGTCTTCTGGCGCCGTCGCTTCGAGAAAATTGCGAAGGCGTGGGCTTCGCGTGAGCGCGATCGCTTTGGTCATCGCGTCGCGGGCGCCGGTCAGGTCGCCGCTTCGCCGGCACGCGTGTGAGACGACGACCCAATAGGGTGCGTACTCAGCGACGCGTGCGGAATCGACGCGAGCGAGCAGTGCGCTGGCCTCGCCCTGGCGACCGAGCTCGACGAGAACGGCTGCGTGCGCGACCGCGCTTGCGACGGTGGGCCACGACGCGTTCAGGGTCGCGTAGAGCAACTCGATCGCGTTCCAAGGCGTGTGTTCCGAAAAGAGGCGCTGGCAATGGGCAGACTGAATGGCCGCCTCGAGTTGAAACGGGCCAGGCACCCGAAAGGCGGCGGCGCGCAAGAGCACCGCGTCGGCGTCGAGAATCGCGGCGCGGTCCCATCGCGAGACATCCTGTTCGGCGAGCGGCACGAAGGAGCCATCTGCCGCCGTGCCTGCTGCTCGGCGTGCGTGGCTGAACCGCAACAGGGCGTAGAGCCCGAGCGCCTCAGGCTCGTTGGGGGACAGCTCGGTGAGCACGCGGGCCAGGAAGAGTGCCTCTTCTGCCAGTGACCCGACTCCGGGCTCGACTTCGGCGGCATCGTGGTCGACGGCGAAGGCGGCGTAGATCGCTTCGTAGACGGCGGCCATGCGCCCGGCTCGCTCGGCAGGCTCCGGTTCGTCGAAAGGAATGCCCGCGTCGCGGATCTTCTGCTTCGCGCGAACGAGGCGTTGGCTCATCGCAGCGGGCGTGACCAGAAAAGCGCGCGCGATACGTGCAGCATCGAGCCCAAGCACGACCTGGAGCATCAGCGGCGTCCGAACGGTTTCATCGATGGCAGGGTGCGCGCACACCAACAGCAGGCGGAGGCGCAAGTCACCTCTCTCGGAGGGTTGCTCCGACAATTCGACCAGCGCCTGCTCGAGCGCGCCGAGCACGCGAGGACTCGACGCCATGGTGCGGTGCCGTGCGCCTTGCCGGCGGTGGTTCTTCGCCACCGTCAGCAGCCATGCCTCGGGCGAGGCAGGAACCCCGCTCTGTGGCCACCGCGCGAGCGCCTGCGCGAACGCATCTGCGAGTGCGTCCTCTGCCGCCGCGACATCGCGGAAGCGCACGGACAGCGCAGCCATGAGCCGCCCGTAGGCATCGCGCGCAACACGGGCGGCTGTCGAGGCGGCATCCTCGGCCGAGTTCACCACTTCAACTTTGCGGCGGTGGAGGCAGAACAGGGCGCACCTGAACGCTTCCGCGGCTCACACAAGGCGCCTTCGCCGCCCATTGAAGCGCGATGCCGAGGTCGGGCACGTCGATGATGAAGTAGCCGGCCAGGTGTTCTTTGGCGTCCGGGAGCGGCCCGTCCTGCACGTGCCGCTTTCCGCTCTCGATACGGAGCGTCGTCGCCGTGTGCGGCGGTTGAAGCGCGTTGCCGCTCTTCACGATGCCTGCTGCGTAGAGTTCCTGAACGTAGGCGTTCCACGCACCCCAGTAGGCGGGCGCCTCTTTCGGGTCGTCTTTGCGGGCGACTTCCTTCGTCGTCTCCATGTGAATCAGCATGTATTGCATGAGCGGTTTCCTTGGTTTGGGTCAGCAGCACACCTGCCGCCGGTGGGTTGATGCGCGAGCGACATGCGTTTCGACAGGCCCTGTCGATTTTGCCGACTGTACCGCTCGCGTCATGGGCGCCGCACCAGAAGCGCCCAGCGCTGCGCTCGAATGGCGACCAACAGCCCGCGGAGTTCACGCTCGAGGGCCCGATCTTCGAGCACCGGCTCGACCCCGATGCCGTTGGCGAACTCGACGACGGCGTTCGGCAGCGCGACGCCCGAGCTCGACCTCAGGAAGACCGCCTGCCGCGTCGCCACGAGGTGCGCTGCCGCGACCTGCTCGGTCAACTCGAGCACCCGCATCGCATCACGCGCGGCGATGGTTCCCAGGCTCACCTTGTCCTGGTTGTGGCACTCGGTGCTTCGCGAGAACACCGACGCCGGCATCGTCAGCTTCAGCGCCTCGGCGGTCCACGCAGACGCGCCGATCTGCAGCGCCTTGAGCCCGTGGTTGATGGCCGCACGAGGGCCCGTCGCTCCAGACAGGTTCGCCGGCAGCCCCTGGTTGAAGCGCGCGTCGACCAGCAACGCGAGCTGGCGATCCATCAGGTCGGCGAGGTTCGCGATGACGTTCTTGAGCGTGTCCATCGCGAGCGCGACGTGGCCACCGTAGAAGTGACCGCCGTGCATCACCGCTCCCGTGTCGGGGTCGACGAGCGGGTTGTCGTTCGCGCTGTTGAGCTCGTTCTCGAGCAGCGTTCGCAGCCAGGGCAGCGTGTCTTCCACCACGCCGATGACGTGCGGCGCGCAACGAATCGAGTAGCGGTCTTGCAGACGCGTCGTCTGCGGCGGGCCACGCGAGAGATCGTCCCGCACCCACCCCGCCGCCCGCTGCTGCCCCACGTGCGGCTTCGCCCGGAAGAGCGCCTCGCCGAAGTGCTCCGGGTTTCCACCGAGCGCGGCTGACGCCATCGCCGTCAGCTTCGCCGCCAACCTCGACAGGTACGCCGCGCGCTCGAAGGCGAGGCACGCGACTCCCGTCATCACCGCGGTGCCGTTCATCAACGCCAGCCCCTCTTTGGGAGCGAGCTGCAACGCCGACAGGCCTCGCGCTTCGAACGCCGACCGTGTCGACACGATGACGCCGTCGAGCATCACCTCACGTTCACCACGCAGCACCGCGGCCACGTAGGACAAGGGCGTCAAGTCTCCGCTCGCACCTACCGAGCCTTCCTGCGGAATCACCGGCAACACGTCGTCGATCAGCAACCGCGTGAGCGCCTCGAGCAACCCCTCCGAGACGCCCGAGAATCCCTGCACCAACGACTGCAGCCGCGCGGCCAGGATCGCGCGCGTCTCTTCGGCGCCGAACGGCGGGCCCAACCCGACACCGTGGTACGTGGACAGGCGCTCGGGCAGCTCGTGGACCAGCTCACGCGGCACCGCCACGCCGACCGATTCTCCGTAGCCGGTGGTGACGCCATAGATCACCCCTTCGTCAGCGAGCGTGCGACCGACGAACGCTGCGCCCCGCCGAATGCGCTCCCGAAACGCCGGAACCGCGGAGAGTGCAGGAATCGAACGACGGCGTGCGAGCGCGCACACGTCTTCAATCGAGAGTCGGTGTCCATCGAAGGTGATGACTGGCATGCGGGGTGGCCGCTGGGTAACGGCCAACCAGAGCGTGGTCATTCGTTTCTGGTCCTGCTCGCGCCCTCGCCGCGCGGTCCGCCAAAGGGTGTCACGAAGGCGCCACGGAGCCTGAATGCGGAAGGCAGTCGGTAGGGTCGGCCTTCCATGTCACTCCGCCCGCTCGCTCAAGCTGTCGCGCTCGTTCTCGTCTTCTTCGTCGTCGGCTGTGGAGGCGTGTCGGCCACTGACGACGGAGGAACCGCTGGTGGAAGTGCCGGTGGGCGCTCCACGGGTGGTGGAAACGTCGCAGGTGGAAACGTCGCAGGTGGAAACGTCGCAGGTGGAAACGCCGCGGGTGGAAACGCCGCGGGTGGAAACGCCGCAGGTGGAAGCGCCGCGGGTGGAAGCGCCGCGGGTGGAAGCGCCGCGGGTGGAAGCGCCGCAGGTGGAAGCGCCGCAGGTGGTGACGCAGCAGGCGGCGATGCCGGCGGAGGAAAGGCCGGCGGAGGAAACAGTGCGGGCGGCGACTCGGCCGGAGGCAACGCAGCCGGTGGCAGCGTCGGCGGCGGGAACTCCGCTGGTGGCAACATCGGCGGCGGGAACTCCGCTGGTGGGAGCGTCGGCGGCGGCAACTCCGCTGGTGGCAACGTCGGCGGTGGCAACTCCGCGGGAGGAAACTCGGCCGGCGGCAACTCCGCAGGTGGCAACGTCGGCGGCGGCTCCGCGGGTGGCAACAGCGGCGGCGGCAATTCCGCGGGAGGAAACTCGGCCGGCGGCAACTCCGCGGGTGGCAACGTCGGCGGCGGCTCCGCGGGTGGCACGTCGTGCACGCCCACGCCCGAGATCTGCGACGGTCTCGACAACAACTGCAACGGCACCATCGACGAAGGCGTGACGATTCTCTGCAGCGCCGACCCCGACGGCGATCGCTACGCCACCTCCACCGCCATCCTTCCGCTCTGCCCAGACAGCCTTCGGCCCGTGTTCGGCTCGTGTCCGGCTGGCTACACGTCTCCGGCCACCTCGCTCGGCATCGACTGTGCGCCGAACAACGCGCTCGCGTTTCAGCAGCTCGCCGCGAGAGCCGACGCCGACAACGACAGCCGTTGCGTGGGCGCCACGTTCCAGGCCTGCGTCGGTCTCACGCTGGCCACGGGCCAACGCGCTCCGGCGACCTGCACCGGTGCCGACGACTGCAACGACAGCAACCCGCAGCTCTACCAACTGCTCTCGACCCGCGCCGATGCCGACGGAGACTCCTTCTGCGCAGGTACCGCGATGAACGAATGCTCCGGAGCCGCCGTCGCCGCCGGCCGACGCCTCGCCAGCGCCTGCGTCGGAGACGACTGCAACGACACCAACGCGAGCCTCTTCACCGTCTCGACCTTCATCGTCGACGCCGACGGCGACCTTCGCTGCAGCAGCGCCGCGCCCGTCTCGCAGTGCGCCGGCAACAGCGCGCCGCCGGGCCTCGCCTTCCCCTTCAACTGCATCACGCAGAACGACTGCAACGACGCCGACCCCACGCGCTACCAACTGCTCTCGGTGCGCCCCGACGGCGACAATGACGGCTACTGCTTCGGCCCCGTCACCAGTCAATGCAGCGGCGCGACTCCGCCCTCGGGCTTCCGGGCGCCGGCCACCTGCAGCCCGACCGACGACTGCCGCGACACGAACGCGCTGGCCACCTCGGTGTGTGTGATCTCCGACGGCTATCGCACGAGCTCTGCCACGAAGGCCTGCTTCGGCGTGCCTGCGACCGAGACCTTCACCGTGAGCTCCACCCAGATCTGCCCGCTCGGCTTCACGCTCGGCACCTTGTCCACCGTTCGAACGGCCGGCACCGGCAGCTGCACCGCTGTCTCGCAGACCTCGCTCACGATGACCTGCAACGGGCTCGACGGCGCGACCTGCCGCATCAGCGGCGCCTGCATCGCGCTCTGACCGCTCCCGGCCGCGTGCTACGTCGCGGCGGCCGTGTCAGCGAAGTTCACCCAGGTCTTCGACGAGCGCGCCTTCACGGGCGAGGGCCGACTCGCGTTCCTCGGGCGCTGCTTCATGTACTGGCAGGACGGCACCCGCGCGCTGGGCACCGTGATGTGGGGCCGCCCGCTCGAGGCCGACATCGAGCAGATGATTCCCGTCTTCGAGCTCGGCGCCGAGCGCCACTACCGCGGCCACTCGTCGTTCGTCGATGGGCGCCGGCTCGAGTCCATCGACGTGCTCGCGTTCAGCAAGCTGCTCGCCTACGTGACGCGTCGCCGCGAGGTCTGGGGCCCCAACATCGGCCGCCAGGCCGTGCTGCACCCCTCGGGCTTCATCGGGGTCATGGTCGCCGGCGCGCTCCACGTCGCGCGGCCGCCCTACCCGTTCAAGACCTTCGAAGACGACGTCGCGGCCTTCGCCTGGAGCGGCGTGCCACGACTCCGCTCCGCGTACCGCGCGCAGGTCGAGGCCGTCTGCGCCGTGCCCGAAGTCGTTCGCGCCGTTCGAGACGCGCTGCGCGAAGGCGGCCGGCTCAAGAGCGCCGAGCTCGCCGAGCGCCTCAACGTCTCGGAGCGCACCCTGCAACGGCGCCTCGAAGCAGTGGGCACCTCGCTGCGCGCCGAACAGGAGCTGCACGTCTCGCGTTCCGTCGAGCAGCTGCTCGCCCAGACCGACCTCACCCTCGACGCCATCGCGGCCATGAGCGGGTTCCACTCGGCCTCGCACCTCGCGCGCCGCTTCAAGCAGACCCACGGTCAGACACCGGGCGAATGGCGCGCGCGACACCAGCCGCTGACGTCGGGGCGATGAGCGGCGCTACAGTCGGGGCGTGACTCCGCTCGTGTCACTCGCCGCACTCGAGGTCGCCTGCGACGAGGGCGTGACGAAGCACCTCGAACGCCTCGAGCACGAGGCCGTCGCCCGGCCGCCAGTCGAGCGCTTCGTGCTCGAGCGCGTGAAAGAGGCCCTCTCGATTCACCTGGCGCTGCTGCAGGAGCGCCCTGACGCGCTGTGGCCGGTGCTCTACGCCCACTGCGCCTTCGTCGATTCTCCCCGCGCGCGAACGTTCGGCGTCAGCGCCCCCGGCCCCGAGATGCCCGTGTTCGAGCTGGTGGGCCGGTGGCTGTGGGAGCGCCGCGCGCTGGAGCCCGACACGCCCTGGCTGCGCGCGCTCACGCCGACGACCCCGTGGGGCGGTGCGCTCATCGCCGAGCTGCGCCGCTTCGAAGCGCCCGCGCTGGCGGTGATGAGCGAGACGTCGGTCGACTTCAACGCAGCCGACGAGGCCTGGTCCTGGCGCTTCTCGACGGGAGAGAGCACTCCCGTGAAGCGCCACGCGTTGCCGGTGCCGCATACCGTCGCGATGCCCGCCGGTGGTGGCCTCACGCTTCAACGCGGCGCCGACGTGCAATGGCTCATCCCTCCGGGGTGGGCGGTGAGTGACTTGAGCCGACGCGCCGACCGGCTGGTGTGTCAGGGCTCGGACCTCGACGAGACGTTCGCCTTCGTCTTCGACACGCGCACCGGAGAACAGCTGGCCAGCGTCGAGCTGCGCGGGTCGGTCGCTCCGGCGCTCTCGACCGACGGCGCGCAGCTCGTCTGGCAGAACCGCAACGGCGTGGTGACGGTGCGAACGCTGGCCACCGGGTTCGAGCAGGGCGTCGCCGCCGCGCCGGCCTCGTCTCTGGCGGTGAGCCCCTCTGGCGCCCTCGTGGCCACCGTCGAAGAAGGGGTCGTGCGCGTTCGCCGGGTGCGCCCGCTGACCGAAGCGCGCCCCTTCGTCGAGCGCAGCCTCGGGCCCCTCTTCTCGCCCGACGGCAGCGCGCTCCTGCTCGGCCAGTACGTGCTCGACGGCAACGACGGCACCGTGAAGACGACGCACCAGCACGTGCACCGCGAGTACCTCGAAGGCGGCCCGGCACCGTACGGCGTGTTCCTCGGGCGGGAGCGGCTCTGCGTCTCAGAGGCCTTCACCACCGAGACCATCGAACTGGCGACCCGCCACGTGACGACGCTCGCTGGCGTTCACGCCACGCTCTCCAATCGCGTCGCCTGGTCGGGTGACGGCCGCGTGTTCGCGAAGTGCCAGCGGCAGCGCTCGACGGTGACGCTCCACACGCAGCACGGGCAGTCGACGGTCGAAGCGTCGGGCCCGCTCGAGGCCATCGCGCTCGACCAGCTCGGCGCGCAGCTCGCGCTGCTGCACACCGATGGCACCGTCGAGCTGCAGGCGGGCGGCACGCGGCTCCGTCGTTTTCCCGGCGCGACCGCCATCGCCTTCATCGCCGACGATCGCGCCATCGCCGTCGGGAGTCGCACCTCGACCGTCGTCATCGGGCTCGATGGCTCGGAGCGATGGAATGCACCCGAGCCCTTCGCGCCCATCGGCGCTCGCCGTTCTCGCGTGGAGTGGCTCTCGGGCCTTCGCCCGCCCTCGCTCGCCGAGTCACTGTGGCGCACCGTCTCGAACGGCTTGCTCGTCGTCACGAAAGGCGGCGGCAGGGCTGCGGTGTTCCCCTCCGCGTCGCCGGAGTGGGTGCCCTCACCGTCGGGCGCCACGCTGGTGCACGGGTCGACGTTGCTCGTATGGGAGCCGACTTAGAAAAAGTCGAGGCAGGTTGCTTCGCCCAAGTCATCCGGCCTACGCCCTCGCACCCTCAATGAGCAGCCCCATCAGCATCACCGACCCGACCACCGTTCCGACGTACAGCCCCACGACGTTTCAACGGTTCATCGAGTCGCTGCTCTTCGACCCCCGCGACGCCGTCTTCGTTCGCCTCTGGCTGCGCTCGTTCGTGCTGGTGGGCACCGTCATCGGCCTCACGTTCTGGAAGTTCTCGTGGTGGGCCGCGCCGTTCGTCTTCGCGTTTCAAGTCGCGTGGATGGCGCCTCCCGTCATTCTGATGCTGCACAACACGATGCACCGGCCCTTCTTCAAGCGCTGGCGCTTCATGAACCGCGTGGTGCCATACACGTCGAGCGCGCTGTTCGGCATTCCGACCGGGTACATGGAGCACCACGTCGGCATGCACCACCAGGAGAACAACCTGCGCGCCGACCTCTCGTCGACGATGCGCTTCGACCGCGACAACTTCTTCCACTGGCTGCTCTACGTCGGCCGCTTCCTCTTCCTGATTCCCGTCGAGCTGTCGCTCTACCTGGTGAAGAAGGGCCGCGCGCCGTTCGCCATTCGCGCCATCGCGAGCGACCTCGTGCACCTCCTCTGCATGGCGGCGCTGTGCTTCGTGCACTGGCAGGCGACGGTGGTGTGCTTCGTGGTGCCGTACCTCGCGGTGCGCTTCGCGATGATGGCCGGCAACTGGGGCCAGCACGCGTTCATCGACCCGTCACGGCCGGGCGACAGCTACACGAACAGCATCACGTGCATCAACGCGGCCTACAACGCGCGCTGCTTCAATGACGGGTACCACATCGGCCACCACGTGAAGCAGAACCGCCACTGGAGCGAGATGCCCGGCGACTTCCTCGCGAACCTCGAGCGATACAAGAAAGAGGGCTGCGTGGTGTTTCACGGCGTCGACTTCTTCATGGTCTCGGTGCTGCTGTGGACGCGCCAGTATCGGGTTCTCGCGTCGCGCTTCGTACGCATGCCGGGTGACGAGCGCACCGACGCCTAGATCGTCGACTTCCTCAAGTCACGCACCCGCGCCATCTCGGACGACGTGCCCGAGGGCGTGGTGATGAATGCCTGACGTCTTCACCCTCGACGGCGCGCGCTTCGACGATCTCGACGGCTTCTGGGACGAGGTCGAGCGCGTGCTGATTCCCGGCAAGGCGTGGGGCCGCAACCTCGACGCGTTCAGCGACGTGCTGAGCGGTGGGTTCGGGCTGCCCGCGGGCGGGTTTCGGGTTCGTTGGGTGAACGCGGCGAGGTCACGCCAGCAGCTGGGCTTCGAAGCGACGGTGAAGTGGCTCGAGGCACGGCTGCCCGAGGTGCACGCGTCGAATCGCGCGGAGTTCTCACGACGGCTCGAGCACGCGAAGCACCAGCGCGGTGAGACGTTGTTCGAAGCGCTGGTCGACATTCTTCAGCAGACCGGCCACGGCGTGACGCTCGAGTTGGTCGACTGACTCAGGGTGCTCCGCAGGCCAGCCAGTTCGCGAGGTCGGTCTTCTGCTGCGTGGTGAGCGCGGTCGAGCCTCGCGGCGGCATGGCGCCCGAGGCCACCTCGGAGTCGACCTTGTTGAGGTGCGCCCGCACGAGCGCAACGCTCGTCAACGAGACGCCGTCAGACGCGTTCGTCGCGCCGTGACACGACGTGCAGTTCGTCGTCATGAAGCTCTGGCCGAACGACTCCCAGGTCAGCGTCGAATCGGTCGAGCAGGTGCCTGAGGTTCCGACGCCACACGCCGACAGCGCCACGCACGCGATCGCGAGAATTCGTTTCATGCCCCGCTGGTGTTCAGGGCACGGCGAAACCGATCAACCGCGGGCCGCCTTCAACGCCGGGCCCATCTCACGAAGCCGGTCGCTCGCCTGCACCACCGTCTCGATGAGCGCCTTCTGCACGTGCAAGCGATTCTCGGCCTCGTCCCACACTGCGCTCTGCGGCCCGTCGATGATGTCGCCCATGACCTCTTCGCCACGGTGCGCCGGCAGGCAGTGGAGGAAGATGGCGTCTTTCTTCGCGAGCTTCATGAGCGCGGCGTCGACCTGGTAGCCGGCGAGGTCGGCGAGGCGCTTCTTCGACTCGGCCTCCTGGCCCATCGAGGTCCACACGTCGGTGATGATGACGTCGGCGTCTTTCGCCGCCTCGCGCGGGTCGCTGACGAGGTGCACGTGACCCGGGGCGAGCTTCACGACGTCGTCGGCCGGGTGGTAGCCCTTCGGTGAAGCGAGCTTGAGCTGGTAGTCGAACAGCTTCGCGCCCTCGGTGAAGCTGCGGCCCATGTTGCTGGCCGTGTCGCCGATGAACGCGAGCGTCTTGCCCGCGACCGTGCCGAAGCGCTCTTCGATGGTGAACAGATCGGTGAGGATCTGCACGGGGTGGCCGCCGTCGGTGAGGCCGTTGATGACGGGTGCCTCGCAGTGCTTCGCGAACTCGGCGATGCGCTCGTCTCCGAAGGTGCGCATCATGACGACGTCGCAGTAGCGGCCGGCGACGCGCGCGGTGTCGGCGAGCGGCTCGCCACGGGCCATCTGGCTGTTGGCCGCCGAGAGATCGATCGCGTGACCGCCGAGCTGTGCCATCGCGGCTTCGAACGAGAGGCGCGTACGCGTCGAGGCCTTCTCGAAGATCATGATCAGCGTGCGACCGGCCATGGTGTTCACGACGCGGCGCTGCTTGCGGGCCTCCTTCAGCGTGCGGGCGCGGTGGAACAGCGCCTTGTGCTCGTCACTGGAGAGGTCGAACAGGTTCAGGAAATCGCGCTTCATGAGGCCCTCGTCGTGTGAGCGATTCGTATAGCGGAGCGCCGCGAGAAAGGGGCGTGCTCAGTGCGCCAGCAGACGCTTCTTCGCGTCGTCCGCAGTCGTGCGCACGAGCTCGCCGAACGCCAACGACAGCTCGGCGCCCATGACGCCGCGTTTGCCGAAGACGCGCTCGGGCAGCTGCGCCTCCACGGCCGTGCGACAGACGGCCTGCGCCTTCGAGAGGTCGACCAGCGCCACCGTGCCGGTGACCCGGCCTCCCGAGAACCGGCCCTCGTCACGAAGCACCGGAGCGTCGAGCGTGAGCTGATGAACCAGCGCGTACGACCACTTCACGCGGCGGCCGCAGACGAACGCCGCGAGCCCTTCGTCGAGCACACGGGCATCACCCGGGTCGCAGGCCGACCACTCGGGTGCGTGTGGAACGAGCGCACCGAACGGCTGCTCCGTCAGCACGCGTGAGGCATCGACGAGGGCGAGCTGCTCCGGTGCAATGACGAGCCCGGGTGGACACGACTCGGGTGCGAGCTGGAGCGTCTCGAGCGCCTGGGCCACCTGCCCTCTCGCGCGATGCACGGCGTCGGTCACCTCGGCCCGCAGCGCGCTCACCACCATCTTCGCGTCACCCTTCGGCAACGAGCGGCACTCGTCGAACTGAAACGCGTCTCCGAGCACCTCCCAGCCGTTCGCGTTCACGAGACACAACGAGCGCACGAAGTGGCCCTGAAGCAGCTCCGACTGGGTGCGCACGCGGTTGAGCTTCATGCCGCCGGGGAGCAGCTCGATGGGGCCCTCGCACTCGACCAGCGGCCGGAAGCCCGCGAGGCCCTTGCCGTGGTGGAACCAGTGCTTCGCGATCCAGCAGGCCTCGTCGAGGGTGAGCGTCTCTTTCGTTCGCAGCGCTGCGGCGCGCGTCTTCGACTCGGAGCGCTCGGTCACCACCTCTTGCCAGCGCAGGTAGGCGGCAACGCCGACGGCACCGCCCACGACGAGCGCCATGGCGACGATGACGGCAGCGGCACGCTTGAGTCGTCGCATCACGCGTCTCCCAGTCGATGGCCCCGGCCCAGCCGATCGAACTCCGCGCGGGCCCTCGAAGCGATGGCTGCCGCGCGAACGGCGTCACCATGGCGCGCCCGCAGCTTCGGCAACAGCGGCCCGAAGTCGAGCAGGCGGCCGTCGTCGAGGGCGCGCTCGAGCACTTCGGCCAGGCGCTCCGAGGCCACCTCGTCACCGCTCAGCAGCCGCAGGAAGACGTGATCAGGCTCGAGGTGCTCTGGCTCGACGACGCGACAGAGGCCCTCCTGAACGACTCGCACGAAGGCCGACTGCTGCGCCGCCGCTCGCTGCAACGCCGCCGTCATCGCGGCCTCGAGCGACGACTCGAACGTAAGCACCTGCTCGAGCGCGGCGACCGTCAACCGCTCGAAGACCTCGTCGGGCAACGACGCGCAGCTGAACGCGGAGACGAACTCGAAGTCAGGCCGTCCTTCGGGGAACTCGCGCTGAAATGCCTCGACCTCCTTCAACGCCGCTTCGACTCGCGCCGAATCGCCCGACGCGAGCCCGGCGTTGATGAAGGCGATGCGCTCCCACGGCGCCATGTCAGAGCGCGGACGCGGCGATCGACTCGAAGAGCTGACCGAAGCGCGGCACCGACTTCGCCTTGTCACCCAGGGCCTTCGCCTGCGACGAGAGCGCCTCGAGCTGCGCCTTCACCGACGCGGGGCCCGTGCTGCCGGCGCTCAGCTTGCGCGCGACCGCGCCAGAGGCCTCGAGCACCGACAACACGTCGGCGTCGATGGCTGGGTCGATCGACTTCGCCAGCTCGACCGACACCTTCGACAACGCGAGGCCCTGCTCCTGGCACTTCCGCACGAGCGCGCCGACGTGTTTGTACGCCACCCGAAACGGCATGCCCTTCTTCACCAGCGCCTCGGCGAGATCGGTCGCCTGCGTGAAGCCCTCGTCGAGCCCGGCGCGGCACCTCTCGGGGTTGAACGTCACGTGCGGCAACGAGAGGCGCAGCACCGACAGCACGCCGTGCAACAGCGGCTTCGTCTCGAGCAGCGGGCCGCGATCTTCCTGCAGGTCGCGGTTGTAGCCGCCGGGGAGGCCCTTCACGGTGGTGAGCAGGCCCATCAGGTTGCCGATGGCCCGGCCCGACTTCCCGCGGATCAGCTCGAACACGTCGGGGTTCTTCTTCTGCGGCATCATCGAGCTGCCCATCGAGATGTCGCCCGAGAGCGTGGCGAAGCCGAACTCCGAGGTCGTGAAGTCGATCAGATCGGTCGAGAGCCGGCTCGCGTGCACGAAG
The DNA here is from genome assembly GCA_016879935.1 of Archangiaceae bacterium. Taxonomy (GTDB): domain Bacteria; phylum Myxococcota; class Myxococcia; order Myxococcales; family Myxococcaceae; genus Xiheimicrobium. The sequence goes on from JAACJQ010000060.1 coordinate 82,029, forward strand.
AAGCGCGCCGTCGAGTAGAGGTAGTCGAGGGCGAAGTCGCGCTCCCCCACCGTGTCGAGCCCGTTCATGGTGAGCCGCGAGAAGCCGAGCAGGCCGCGGGTGATCTCACGATCGATGCCCAGCGAGCTGCCGCTGATGGCCCCGCTGCCCAGCGCGAGCGCGTCGGCCTGATCGAGCGCGAAGGAGAACGCCTGCGCATCACGAAGAAACGCGGCGCCGTACGACGCGAGCCAGTAGCCGAGCGAGATCGGCTGCGCGCGCTGCCGGTGCGTGTACGACGGCATGAGCAGGTGGCCGTCCTTCTTCGCGCGCTCGACGACCTCGTCGATCAACTGCGTGAGCGAGCCGATGGCGGTGGCGACGGCGTCACGCACGTGGAGCCGGAGATCGGTCGCGACCTGGTCGTTGCGGCTGCGCGCCGAGTGCAGCAGCGCCGCCGGAGCGCCGATGGTGCGGTTCAGCTCGACCTCGACGGCCATGTGCACGTCTTCTTCGTCGGGCAACACGAGCGTGCCCGCGTCGTCGCGCTTCCACAGGTCGACGAGGCCGTCGCGAATGACGCGCGCTTCCTTCGCGGGAATGACGCCGGTGCGGCCCAGCATCGTCACGTGCGCCATCGAGCCGAGCAGGTCTTCTTTCAGCAGCTGCCGGTCGAGGCCGAGAGAGGTCGAGAACGCCAGCACCTCGGGCAACAGCCCCGAGCCGCCTGATGCATCTGTCTTCGCGAGCGCCATGGTGATGCTCCTTCTCAAAGGTGTTCAGCCCAGGGTGACGAGGCTGCCGATGCCCTGCTCTGTGAAGAACTCCGCGATGATGCTGTGCGGAGTACGGGAGTCGATGACGTGCACGCGCTCGACGCCGCGCTCGAGCGCCGCGATGGCGAAGCGGCCCTTGCGCGCCAGGTTCGGCTTGAAGGTGTTCGCCGCGATCTTCGCCGCGAGCAGCGTGGTGGTGAGCTGGCCGAGCAGCGAGTCGTCTTCGGTGAAGCCCGGCACGCCGACCAGGTACACGAGCTTGGTGGCCTTCGCGGCGACGGCGATCTCGCTGGCCACCTGATCAGGCTCGAGGGGAACCGTGGTGCCGTCTTCGAGGAAGCCGACGGGAGAGATGACGGGCACGTAGTTGCGCTGGAGGAACAGCTCGAGCAGCTCGGTGTTGATGCTGGTGACCTCGCCACGCGGCGCTTCGATGCTCGAGTCCTTGGCGAGCGTCGACTTGAGAAACGACGCGTCCATTCCCGACAGCCCGATGGCGTGCGTACCCGAGCGGTTGAGGAGCGTGACGAGCTCGGTGTTCGTCTGGCCGTTGAGCACCATCTCACGGCTGCGCGTGTCGCCCTTCGAGGCGCCTTCGGGGCTCTCGCCGTGAACGATGATGGGCACCATGCCGACCGCGCGGAGCAACGAGACGTCTTGCGCGATCGACGCCCGCAGCGAGTCCTTGCCCATCGCCTGGCGGCCCAGCTTCAGCACCACACGCTTGCCTGCGAAGCGCGAGATGTACGTGAGCGCCTCGGTGACGAGGTTCACCTTGAACTTCGGTGAGTAGTTCGTGAGCCGATCGTCTTTCGCCACGCTGCCATCGGCCGTCGGCACGAGCAGCGAGGTGTAGTCGGCGTTGATCTTCACGTAGTCGTACGAGAGGTCGCAGCCCCAGCCGACCGCCGACTCGGCGCCCGAGCGCAGGTCGATCTCCACCAGCACCTCCGGCGCCCGCATGCGTGCGCGCAGGCTCTTGTGATGCGGAACCGAGGGGCCTTCGTTCGCGTCGTTGGCGATGAGCGGGCCGGGCGGCTCCCGGGGGTCGAACATGGGCCGCGTGTCGTAGACGCAGATGCCCTGCACGGTGACCTTCGAGGCCGCGGGGTCGACCGGGTACTTCTGGCTGCCGCAGCGCGCGCCGACGGTGGCGAGAATGCGGCCCCAGTTCGGGTCGGCGCCGAAGATGGCGGCCTTCACCAGCGTCGAGCCGGCCACCGAGCGCGCGAGATCGGTCGCGATGAGTCGACTGGGCGCTCCGCTGACGCGCACCTCGAGCAGCTTCGTCGCCCCTTCACCGTCGCGCGCGACCTCCTTCGCCAGCTCGGCGCAGATCGACTGCAGCTGCGTGACGAAGAGGTCGAAGTCGGGGCCGGGCTCGGTGATCTCGGGGTTGCCCAGCGCGCCGTTCGCGAGGCCGAGCACCATGTCGTTGGTGCTCATGTCGTTGTCGACGGTGAGGTTGTTGAAGCTGCCGTCCATCGCGCCGGCGAGCGCGCGCTGCAGCATCTGCGGAGAGATGGCGACGTCGGTGCAGATGAACGCCAGCGTGCTCGCGAGCTGCGGCGCGATCATGCCCGAGCCCTTGCAGATGGCCGTCAGCCGCCCCTCTTTGCGCGCGAGCCTCACCGTGCGCGAGGCGACCTTGATGTGCGTGTCGGTGGTGAGAATCGCCTCGGCCGCCATCTCGACCGCGGCCTTCAGCTGCCCTTTGAGTCTCGGCAACGCGTCGACGATCTTCTGCTTCGGGAGCCGTTGGCCGATGACGCCGGTCGAGGCCATCAGCACCGTCGCGCCGTCGAGTTCGAGCGCTCTGCCCGTCGCGGCGCACAGCTCGGTCACGTCGGCGAGCCCTTCGGGGCCCGTGAGCGCGTTCGCGTTGCCCGAGTTGATCAGCACGGCGCGAACACCGCTCGCCGGCAGCCGTCGTTCGCAGTCGACGATCGGCGCGGCCTTCGCGGCGTTGACGGTGAGCGCGGCGGCGGCGCTGCACGGGCGCTCCGAGACGATGAGGGCGAGGTCCTTCTTGAACGGCTTGATGCCGCTGTGCAGGCCCGAGAACGTGAAACCGCGAGCGATGGGCATCGAGTGGCCGCGACATACGGACTGAGTGGACGATTGATCAACCGCATTCCGCGTGCCGTTCGATCAAGGCGGGCGCGCCGAACAGTTTTCGAGCCATTCGGCGACGACCGGGTAGAACCCGCGCATGGGCATCAAGCGCATCGCGATCAACACCGGCGGCGGAGACGCTCCGGGTCTCAACGCCGTCATTCGGGCAGCCACGCTCGCTGCCATCAACCATGGCTGGGAGTGCTACGGCCTGCGCGACGGCTTCAACGGCATCTTCTTCCCCGAGCGCTACGAAGACGGCGGCTCGGTTCGCCTCACGCGCGATCGCGTGCGCGGCATCGCCCACCTCGGCGGCACGATTCTCGGCACCACGAACCGCGGCAACCCGCTCAAGTACCCGCTGCACATGCCCGACGGCACCGTGAAGGAGATCGACCGCTCCGACGAGATCATCGAGTACTTCGCGAAGAAGCAGATCGACGCCCTCATCTCCATCGGCGGCGACGGCTCGCTCACCATCGCGCACGCGCTCGCGAAGAAGGGGCTGCGCGTCGTCGGCGTGCCGAAGACCATCGACAACGACCTCGACAAGACGTTCACCACGTTCGGCTTCGACACCGCCGTCGCCTTCGCGACCGAGTGCCTCGACCGCCTGCACACCACCGCCGAGAGCCACCAGCGCCTGATGGTGGTCGAGATGATGGGCCGCTACGCCGGGTGGATCGCCCTGCACTCGGGCATCTCGGGCGGGGCGCACGCGATTCTGCTGCCCGAGATTCCCTTCGACCTCGACATCGTCGCCGAGAAGATTCGCCAGCGTGACGAGTACGGGCGCGGCTACTCGCTCGTCGTGGTCGCCGAAGGCGCGCGCGTCATCGACGGCCAGCTGTCGGTGCTCGCAGCCGCAGAGGTGGGCCAGGCCGAGCGCCTCGGCGGCATCGGTGAGCAGGTCGCCCGCGCGCTCTCGAAGAAGACCGGCAAAGACACGCGCACCGTGGTGCTCGGTCATCTCGTGCGTGGTGGCAGCCCCACCTCGTTCGACCGCCTCGCGGCCCTCCGTTTCGGAGCCGCCGCCGTGCGCGCCCTCGCGGACGGGCAGAGCAACGTGATGGTGAGCCTGGCGCACCCGAACGTGCAGTACGTGCCGCTCGAGCAGGTCGCCGGCCGCATGAAGGCCGTGCCACTCGACAGCGACACGCTGATGACCGGTCGCGACATGGGCATCAGCTTCGGCGACTGAACGCCGCGCCGCTCAGAGCAGCCCGGTCGTCTCGGGCCAGCCCATCACGAGGTTCAGGTTCTGCACGGCCTGACTCGCGGCGCCCTTCTGCAGGTTGTCGATGGCCGAGATGGCGACGCAGCGCTTGCCCTTCACGCTCACGCCGATGGTCGTCTTCGGCGTGTTCACCACGTCGGCGATGCGCACGGCCTCGGCGTTGGCCATGAGCTTCACCAGCGGCTCCTTCGCGTACGCGCGCTCGTAGGCCTGACTCACCTCGGCCGCGCCCACGCCGTCCTTCAGCGTCACCACCGCCGTCGAGAGAATGCCCCGCTTCATCGGCAACAGATGCGGCGTGAAGACGAGCGACACCGGCTTGCCCGCCACCGTCGAGAGCGTCTGCTCGATCTCGGGCGTGTGCTGATGCGAGAGCACCTTGTAGGCGCGGAAGTCGGCGTCGATCTCCATGAACGTGAAGTCTTCGCTCGCCTTTCGCCCCGCACCCGACACGCCCGACGCCGCGCTGATCACGATCGACTCGAGGTCGATGAGGCCCTGCTTCACGAGCGGCGCGACCGACAACGCCGCGGCCGTCGCGTAGCAGCCCGGGTTCGCGATGAAGCGCTGGCCCACGAGGCGCTCACGGAACAGCTCCGGCATGCCGTACGCCGACTGCTGCAGCAGCGCGGGCTCGGGGTGCGTGAACTTGTAGAACGACGGGTAGAGCGATGCGTCGCGCAGCCGGAACGTGCCGGCGAGGTCGATGACGCGGGTCTTCGGCAACAGCTTCGGCGCGAGCTCGAGTGACGTCTCGGCCGGCGTGGCGAGGAAGACGACCTCACACTGCGCGGCGCGCTCGAGGCCGGCCTCCACCGACACGTACTGCGTGGCGCCCTCTTTCACCGCGACGCCGACGCGCGACTCCACCTGCTGACCGACCCACCGGTCCGACGTGAGGAAGTCGATCGTCACCCGCTCGTGGCCGAGCAGGAGCTTCGTGAGGTCCAACCCCGAGTAGCCCGAGGCTCCGACGATGCCGACGCGTGCGCGAGTCATGAAACGCACATACGCAGCCGCGCGACTCGACTTCAACAACCTCGTCGAACGACGGCGGGCGTCGCTTTCACCAGCTCGAGCACCGAGCGTGCGTGACGCAAGAGCCGCTCGCCTTCGGCCGTGAGCTGCATGCCCCGGGTGCTGCGCTCGAACAGCTTCGCGTGCAGCTCGTCTTCGAGCGCACGAATCTGCCGAGTCATCGGAGGCTGCGAGACGAAACACTTCTCGGCGGCGCGCGTGACGCTGCCGTTCTCGGCCACCGCGACGAAGTACTCGAGCTGGGTGAGGCTCATGCGTCTCGGAGGATAATGGCTTTGCGTTCCGCGCGCTCCATACCCAATCGGTATTGGCGAGCCGCTCGCCGAGCCGCGATTCCTTTCAGCCGTGCCACCGAAAATCTCAGACCGGGAGCTGCCCCACTTTCGCCGTGCCGGCGCCGTCGCAGCGAACACGCTCGCGCTGGTTGCCTCACGGCTCAGGCCCGGCATCAGCACCGCCGACATCGACGCGTGGGTGCGTGAAGACACGCTCCGGCACGGCGCGAGGCCCAGTCAGCTCGGGTACCACGGCTTTCCCGCTGCGGTGTGTACGAGCCGCAACGAGGTCGTCTGTCACGGCGTGCCGAGCGAAACCGACGTGCTGCGCGAAGGCGACATCATCAACGTCGACGTCACGAGCGAGCTCGGCGGCTGGCACGGAGATACTTCGGCGACGTTCTGCATCGGCGAAGTCTCGGGCGAGGCGAGACACGTCGTGGAGACGGCGCGGCGGTGTCTCGAGGCAGGCATCGCGGTCGTGCGCCACGGCGCGCATCTGGGAGACGTCGGCGCGGCCATCGAAGCCCTCGCGAAGGAGGCGGGCTGTGACGTCGTTCGCGAGTGGGGCGGCCACGGCATCGGCCGGCAGATGGACCTCGAGCCGCACGTCGCGCACGTCGGCCGCAGAGGCACGGGCATCAAGCTGAAGAGCGGCATGGCCTTCACCATCGAGCCGATGATCACGCTGGGCAGACCCGAGACGCGTGTGCTCTCCGACGGGTGGACGGTGGTGACCGTCGATGGCCGCTGGTCGGCGCAGTTCGAACACACCATCGTGGTGACGCCGACGGCCTGCGAGGTGCTCACCGCGACTCCGAATGCCGTCGACCGCCGCTGAGCTGAGCGCCCGGCCGCAGCTCCATCGAAACGTGAGCGTCAGCGGCCCGGGCCAACCAGAAACCGCAACGCCACCGGCAACCGCTGCGCCCAGTACGCCTCGGTGTGTGACGCGCCGTTCTGCACGACGTACTTGAGGGTCACCTCGTCGGCGTAGCCGCGATCTCTCCACGCCTGCGCGAGGTCGGCCGTGTTCGTGACGTCATCCATCGAGTTCCCCGCGTTGCCGCTGTCGACGTACACCTTCAGCGGACGAAGCGGCGCGGCGCGCAGGCCGGCCACCGACCCCAGAATCCACCGGTTGTCCCACCACGTCGACGGCGACATCGCGCCGACGTTGCCGAACACCTCGGGCTTCTGAACGCCCGCGTAGGTCGAGATGAGCCCACCCAGCGACGAGCCGATGACGACCGTGCTCTCGCGCCCCGGCCTCGTGCGGTACTCACGGTCGACCGCCGGCTTGAGCTCGTCGACGAGAAAACGAAGGTACGTCGCGCCCTGCCCACCTCCGTACTGCGTGGTGCTCGTCGGCGTGTACTCGTCGATGCGCGCGGCCGTGTTCTCGGGGCCCACCACGATGGCCTCGGCGATGAAGCCATCGTTCGCCGTGCGGTTCATCGTCTCGTCGACCTGCCACTCCGTGCCACCGAAGGCCGTCGAGGCGTCGAACAGGTTCTGCCCGTCGTGCATGTAGACGACCGGCGCGCGGAACGTGGTGTTCTCGAGGTACGTGGGCGGCAGGTACACCCAGACGCCGCGCGTGTTGTTGAGCGCCGTGCTGCGGAAGTCGACCCAGCGTCGTGAGACCTCGCCGTTGTCGCGAAAGAAGCGGGGAAACACGTCGAGGGTTTCGCCGGGCTTCACGACGTAGTTCGGCCCCTTCGACCACTCCGTCTCGTCGAGCCGCGGCTTGAACTCCAGGTCCATCGCGTGCGCGGGCACCGAGTACACCCACGTGTCGGCGTCGAGCTGCTGCATCGCCACCCCCGCCGTCCACGAGAGCGGAGCCAGCGCGCCCCGCAGGAACATGCGCCGCGCTCCCGTGGGGTAGTGCACGCGAATGGTGGTCGTCGACACGCCCGCATCGGCGACGAAGCCACCGCCCGCCATGCCTCCCGCGGTCGCCAGCCCCCCACCTGCCGTCGTGCCGCCGCCTGCCGACACCCCACCGCCAAAGCCACCCAGCCCACCACCCGCCGAGCCCGCGTCGACCACGAGCGGAGGCGGACTGCAGGCGGCGAGAGTGAAGGCGAGACACGTGACGACGAAACGCATGAGCGAACGCTTAACCGCGCGCTCCCGACCCGTCGACCTCGCACGCAGCAACCGTGGGCGACGCAAGGGAAATGGAGGCCCATGGTGGCAAGTCAAGACTGGGCTCAGCCGCCGTCCTGGGCGACACTCGTGGTCCCGATGGCAGAGCAGGTTCGTTGCGGTGTGACCTTCGACACGCCCGCCGATCTCCAGGCGGGCGTTGGTGCACGCCTCGAACAGAGCGAGGTCTTCGTGCCCTGGCCCGACGAGGTGGCCGATGGAGCCGAAGCCGCCATCGACGTGATGCTGGCCAACGGCTCACGCGTCGAGCTGCTCGGGCTGGTGAAGGGCTCCGACTTCGACGACCACGGCAACGTCGGCCTCGCCGTCACCCTCACCGAAGACTCGGTGAAGACGCTGAAGGAGTTCGTCGCGGCGATGCTCACGCCGAACGAGACCCGCCCCTCGGGCCTCTTCGCCACCACGCGCTTCACGCGGCCAAAGACGATTCGTACCGCCGACGGCAAGGTCATCACCGCGCCCGGCGAGCACGTCGAAGAGCCACTCCTCGAGCCCGGCACCCTGCTCGAGGAGCGCTTCCGCATCGAGGCCCACATCGCATCGGGCGGCATGGGCGAGGTTTATCGGGCCGCGCACGTTCCCCTGAAGCGGTCGGTCGCGCTCAAGTTGCTCAAACGCGCCCTCGCGAGCGACCCCGAGATGTGGACCCGGTTTCAGCGCGAAGCCGAGCTCGTCAGCCAGCTCGAGAACCCCCACGTCGTTCGCGTCTTCGACTTCGGCCGCACGCAGGCGGGCCAACCCTTCCTCGCCATGGAGTACGTCGAAGGCACGCCCCTCGACGCCGAGGTCGCGCGCGGCCCCCTCGAGCCCCGCCGCGTCGTCGACATCATCTCGCAGGTCTGTGACGGCCTCGCCGAGGCCCACGCGCTCGGCATCGTGCACCGCGACCTCAAGCCGCCCAACATCGTGCTCGGCAAGAAGCGCGACGGCAGCGAGCTCGCCAAGATTCTCGACTTCGGCATCGCGCGGGCGAGCGACAAGAAGGCCGATGGCAAGGAGCGGCTCACCCAGGCCGGCATGGTGGTCGGCACGCCGATGTATCTGTCGCCCGAGCAGGCCCTGGGCGCGGCGCTCGACGAACGCACCGACCTCTACTCGCTCGGCTGTGTCACCTACGAGCTGCTGACCGGCACCCCTCCGTTCTCGGCCCCCGAGCTCACGCAGGTCATCGGCATGCACCTGACCCAGGCGCCCGAGGAGCCCTCGAAGCGGCGCAGCGAGCTCGCCCTCTTCAAGCCGCTCACCGACGCGGTGCTGAAGGTGCTCGCGAAGAACAAGGCCGACCGTTTCGCCAGCGCCGCCGACTTCGCGAAGGCGCTGCAGACTGGCCTCACGCAGTCGGAGCAGGGCGCTGGAGTCACCGGCGCCGAGGTGTGGCCGCCGGCTCCCGCGGTCGACGACGCGTGGCCGCCCGCTGCACCGAGCGCCCCCGTGCCCGCGCGCGCGACCCCTCAACCGATGGCCGCGGCTCCCGCCATCGCTGCGCCCGCCGCCGCTGACGACTTCTTCTCGTCGAAGTCGGGCCCCATCACCCCGGGGGCGCCAGCACCCGCAGCGCCGCTCTCGCAGCGCCGTGCCCGCCTCGAGGCGCTCGCCCTGCCGCTGGCTCCGCCCGTGCTCGACGACCTCGTCAAGGCGCGCGAGTCGTTCGGTGTCACCGGCAATCGGCTCCTCGTCGTGCACCTCGAGATCCTCGGCGCGCCGGTGCGCTCGGCCCGCGCCCGCCGCTGCATGGCCCGAGCGCTGATGACGTCTCGCGCGTGGGGCGCGGCCGTCGACGTCGTCGATGACGATCGGGCCATTCTGCTCTTCGGCGGAGAAGCGCTCGCGACCACCGCCCGAACCGTCACCGCGTTGCTCGCCATTCGTGACGCGGTGGCAGACGAAGCCGCGCGCGCCCCCGACGCAGGCCCGGGCGCCGTTCGAGCGGCCGTCATTCAAGCCTCGACACGCACCGACCTCGATCACGACATCGACGAGCGCGTTTCCAAGAAGGCGCAGGTGCTGGCGGCGAAGGTGGCTGCGGGCTCCGTACTCATCGAGCGTCAGCTGGGCGCCGAGTGCGCCGACGTGGTCGACACCAGGGTGGTCGAGCAGCTCGACGCGCTCGAAGTGACGGGCCGCCGCTCTCGCATGAGCGCCCAGGCGGCGAACGCACCGCTCATCGGGCGTGAGGGCATTCTGCAGCTGCTCGACAAACGCCTCGTCAGCCTCGCGGGCGGGGTGGTGGCGCCGTTTCTCGTGCGCGCGCCGCGAGGGTCGGGCCGCTCGTCACTCATCGCCGAGCTCGCCACCCGTGGGCGCAACAAGGGCTCGGTCGTCGGCATCGCGCGGAGCCCCGCGTCGCTGCGTGAGGTGCCCTTCGGCGCCATCACCGAGCTCATCTGCGCCGTCACCGGGGTTCCGCCCGAGGTGCGCACGACGTCGCTGCGCGCGGCGCTCGAGAAGCTCACGCTGCCCGAGTCGACGCTCACCGCGGTGCTCGTCATCTGCGGCGTCGTTCAGCTGCCGCACCCGTTCACGGCGGGGCAAGCCGCGCAGGCACTCCGCGCGGTGTTGCGGGCGGGCGCGAACGGCCGCACCGTGCTGCTCCTCTTCGACGGCATCGAGGCCTTCGATGGGCCCAGCGTCGAGACGTTCCGCGAGCTCGTCACGCACGCGGCGCCGAAAGAGCTCACCATCGGCTTCGTCGACCCAGAGGTCCCGATGGATCGGCTGGGCTCGGTGCCCTCGGCCGACGTCACGGCGATGACCCGCGCCGACGTCGCCCAGTGGCTGACGGCGACGCTGGCGCTGCCTCCAGCGTCCGCGCTCACCGAGAAGCTGTTCGCCGTCTCGGGTGGCGTGCCCGGCCGAATCGTCGACCTCACCTGGTGGTTGCACGACCGCGGGCTGCTCCGTCAGCAGGCTGGCCAGTCGACCCTGGTCGGTGACATTCCCCAGATGGATGCCGACGCCATCACCCGTGCGCGGCTCGCGGCGATGCCCATCGAGGTGGTGCGGCTGCTCGAGGCCGCGGCGCTGTGTGGTGACTCGTTCGAAGGCTCGCAGGTGAGCATCGCGCTGCCCAAGGTGACGCCACAGGCCCTGCAGTTCGCGTTGCAGAGCCGGTTGCTCAAGAGCGCGGGGCCTCGCCGCTGGGCCTTCGCCTCGACCCGGCTGCAGAAGATCGTGCTCGAGACCTCGTCGCCCGAGCGCCTCTTCATGCACCAGCGGCTGGCCGCGGCGCTCGTCGAGCAGGCCCGCAACGCGCCGGCCTCCATCGACCCCGTGAAGCTCGGTGGCCATTTGAACGCCGCCAAAGACGGCGTGCGCGCGGCGGCGTTGTGGAAGCACGCCGCCGAGACCGCGTTGGCTCGCCGCGCCCTGCGTGACGCCATCACCGCCGTGCGAGGCTGGGTCGAGGCGCTCGGCCAGACGACGCCCGTGACGCCCGAGCTCAAACGAGCCCGCGTCGACGCCCTCGCCCGCGCGGCCGGCATGGCGTTGTCGATGCAAGACGCGGCGCTGGCGCGAACGCTGGTCGACGAAGCCGTGGCGCTGCAGCAGGGCCAGGAATTGGGCTCGCCCGAGCTGGCGCTCTCGCTCGCGCGCGTGCATCGAAGCGAAGCCCGCCGTGCCCGGGCCGCGGAGGCGCTGGCGCTCGCAGAGAAGCGCGCAGGAGACACGCCGTTCATGGCGCTCGTCGACGCGGAGCGCGCCGAGGCGAGGGAGCAGGAGGGCGATTTGCCCGCAGCCGTTCTGGCGTGGGAGTCGAGCCTGCAGCGCTCCGATGCCGCCGACGAGCTGGCCCGCTGGCACGGTGAGGTGAACCTCACGGCTCGCGTCGAAGCGCGGCTCGCGGGCGCGAAGCTCATGCGCAAGGAGTCGGGCGGTGCTCGCGCCCTGCTCGAGAAGTCGCTCGCACGGTGGCGTCAGGCGAACTGGCCGTCGGCCGAAGCGCGCGTGCTGGCGAACCTCGGGACGCTCTGCGTGCAGACGAATCAGCTCGTCGAGGCGAGCCGGCACTTCGAAGCGGCTGCGGTGGCGGGCGCGGCGTCTGGCGATCTGCTCTTCCAGGCCAAGATGCTCCTTCAGCAGGCCCGCGTGTCGAAGCGGCAGGGGCAGACGACCCAGGCGAAGCAGCTGGCGAATCAAGCCCGGTCGTTGTGTGTCGATCTCGGCTGGGAAGAAGGCCGGCTGCAGGCCGAAGGAATCTGACCTCCGCAGCGAGGAGCGCGGGGCAATCGCTCGACCTCGGTGCAGCAGCTGTCTCGGAACGCCGTGGCGCCGCACGGGGAAACGCCTCGTGCGACCGGGTTCACCGCGCAAGACGGAGCGCGGCGATCGTGGTTGGTGCAGCCGAGCTGCCTCGGGCGCATCGACGCCGCGCGCTCAACGCCCTCGACGCGCGAGACCGCCCCCAGTTGCCGCGTTCACAGACACGCAAGACCTGAAACGCTCGGCAACCGAGGAGCTGCGAAGCCGGCGCATCTCCGCACCCGTCACACCGTCGGCAACAACACCACCGAGCCCGTCGTCTGCCGGGCTTCGAGCGCACGATGCGCCGCGGCGGCCTCGGTCAGCGGGAAGGTCGTGGGCGGCTTCACCTTCACGACGCCCTTCAGCACCACGTCAAAGAGCGCCGACGACGACTCTTCGAGCTCGGCCCGCGTGTGCGTGTACGCGTGCATCGAGGGACGCGTGATGTACAGCGAGCGCGCGCCACCAATCGTCGCGAGCGCGATGGGGTCTGGCATGCCCGACGACTGGCCGAAGCTGACGAGCAACCCGCGGGCTCTGAGCGAATCGAGCGAGGCCTTCAGCGTGTCTTTGCCCACCGAGTCGTAGACCACGTCGGCGCCGTGCCCGTTCGACAGCCGCTTGACCTCGTCGACCAGCGACTGCTCCGAGAGCACGACGACGTGGTGCGCACCGGACTCCGTCGCGAGCTGGGCCTTCTCTCTCCGCCCGACGACGCCGATGACGGTCGCACCGAGATGCCGCGCCCACTGACAGGCGAGCTGACCGACGCCACCGGCTGCCGCGTGCACCACCACGAGCTGGCCGGGCTTCACGACATGACAGCGGCGCACGAGATACTCCGCGGTCATGCCCTTGAGCATGATGGCCGCGGCGGTGATCTCCGAGATTCCATCGGGGAGCGCGATGACCTTGTCGGCCGCCAGCACTCGCACGCTCGCGTACCCACCCACCGCCCCTGCGTAGGCGACGCGCTGGCCGACCTGCAGCGTCGTGACGCCCGCGCCGAGCTCGGTGACGACCCCAGCGCCTTCCTGGCCGCCGATGAAGGGCAACGGCGACGGGTACAGCCCGGAGCGCAGGTAGACGTCGATGAAGTTGAGCCCGACGGCGGTCTGGGCCACCTGCACTTCCCCGGGGCCGGGCGACGGAGCGGGCTCCTGCTCCACCGTCAGCACCTCGGGACCACCAGGCTTGTGCACACGCACGACAGTTCGGTTCATGGGCGGAATGTGCCTCACAACCCGCACCATCGCGCGACCAACATGACCAGCCCGGTCACTCGGACTGGTGCCGGCCCTTGTTGCCCCGGCCACGCAGCTCGGCGCCGACCCTCGCGAGCACCACCGCGAGCTTCGCGCGCTTCTGGGGCGGCTGGCCTTCACCGAGCGTGGCGAACAGCTCCTTGTCGAGCTGGGCCATCTGCACGCGCCCATCGAGCACCTTCTGCACGTTCGCATCGAGGGCAGCGAGCGCCGCCGCGTCACCATCGGCTGCGGCCTTCACCGCGTGCATCGCCTCGCCCATCGCTTCACGCACGGGCCGACGCTTCTCGTCGAACGCCTTCACCTTCTCGGCCACCTTGAGCGCCTGGGCCTCGTTCAGCTCGAGCGCCTCGGCGACGGCGACGACGAGCATCATGCGGCCCTGCCGCGCGTGCTCCTCTTGCCGCTCTTCACGGTCTTCGCCTTTGTCCCACTTCGCGGGCCCCGTCTTGCCAGGCCCTGCGAACGCCAGCGTCGACACCAGCATCACTGCCACCATCAGCTTCTGCATCATGGGTCTTCTCCTTCGGGAAGGTCCGGCCACGTCACCTCGAAGAACACGTCATCGGGCGAGAGGTTGGGTTGCTCGAATTCGGCGCTCGCCAGCTGAACCGCCGGGCGCTCCACCACGCGCTCGACGACGACTTCACGTACGGGGCGCGCGCTCCAGAACCCGGCAGCGGCGACGAGGGCTCCGAAACCGGCGGCCGCCGCATAGCCGAGCCAGTGCTGACGGCTCCGCTGGCCCTTGCGCCACTCGGCCCACGTCGCTTCGGGCAGGCCTTCGAGGGCCGCACGCTCGGTGGCCGAGGGCTCGGGCAACGCAGCCAGCTCCGTCACCACGCCGAGGTCGCGAGCAAACGCCTGACACGCTTCACACGTCGACAGGTGCGCCTGCACCTCGGGGCTGCGCTCGGGCTCGAGCAACGCGAGTTCGACCTGTTCGCAGTTCATGACTGACCTTTCGGAACGTTGGGCACGACCGACAGCGTGCGAACCTCGTCACGCAGCCGCTTCACCGCATAATGAAAGTGAGACTTGGCGTTGCCTTCGCTGATGCCGAGCGTCTCGGCGATCTCTGCGAACGGCAGCCCGCCGTCGATGCGCAGCGTGAAGACCTCACGCTGGCGTTTCGGCAACGCGGTGACGGCGCGGCGGGTCAGCGCCTCTGACTCGGCACGTTCGAGGGCAGCCTGTGCATCTGGCGGCCGTTCGGCCGAAGCCTCGACGGCCTCGAGCGGGGCCCTCGCCCACCGCGCGCCATCGCGCACCTGGTTCTTCCCGAGGTTGATGGCGATGCGCAGCAGCCACGCCTTGAAGGGAATCTCTCCGGGCGCGGCGGCGAGCCTCGGGAGCGTGCGGCTGGCGGCCTCGAAGGCCTGGAGGAAGGCTCGCTGCGTCAGGTCTCTCGCCTCGTCGGGCGTCGCCGCGTACCGGCGCACCAGGCGGAAGACCGTCTGCTGGTGGCGACGCATGAGCTCGCCAAAGGCGTTCTTGTCGCCCTCGAGAAACGCGGCGCACAGGGCGCCATCCGTCTGACTCGGCGGGGGCACGAGCCGCAGCGCTGGTGGAGACCGAACCGTCACGAACCCTCAACACCCCACCCTTTGAAAGGTCAAAGCGGCTGGCGCTAGGGTGCCGCCCATGAACGCCAACTCGATGGAGCATCGCACGGGGGATGAGCCTGGCGGCGGGGGCAGCGAGCCGATTCGGCCCGGCTATGTCAGACCCACCACGTCCCCCATCGTGCGAACCAGCCGGATTCACTTCGACGTGAACCCGACGTTGCCCGAAGTGGTGGCCTACGCCGCGGCGCGGGGCTGGCTCTCGCAGGGGTTCGAGGTGCTGACGGTGGCCTGGCAGGAGCTGCACTGGACCATCGACGGCTGGAAGACGACGAACAAGCTCTCGTCGCACGACGTGCCCTGCCCCATCACCGCTGGCTTCTTCACGTTGCCGGTGAAGGCGGGCACCACGGTCGAGTTCGCGCTGCACGTCGGCCTGAAGTGCCGCGCGGAACAGGACGCCGCGGGCGCCCGCGACATCGGCGAGCTCTGGTTCAACGACGGCGGCAAGAACTACCGCCAGGTCACGAAATAGATCGCACGCCCAGCACCGGCGTCGGCGCGCGGGGCTTGGGCTCGTCTGGCAACCGGTTCAACAGCTGCACGGCGGGGAACCACTGCTTGCCGTCGCGCGAGAGCCGCGTTGCGTTGGTGATGACGCCCTGACGAAACAGCTGACGGATCTGCTCCGGGCTGTGCGGTGCGTCGCCACGTCCTTCGACGATGAAACGAAGATGCTCCATGTGCAGATGCCCCCGGTGAGGTGAACAGTGTCTCCCGATCTGGGTTGTGCTGTCAGCTCCCC
The DNA here is from genome assembly GCA_016879935.1 of Archangiaceae bacterium. Taxonomy (GTDB): domain Bacteria; phylum Myxococcota; class Myxococcia; order Myxococcales; family Myxococcaceae; genus Xiheimicrobium. The sequence continues at coordinate 97,501 of JAACJQ010000060.1, forward strand.
ACGACACATCGGGAGTGGGTGCTTCGCTGCACGACGTTACGGCTGATCAGCGCCGCTCGCGTTCGGGTCGCACCAGGCCCGCCATCGGCGAACGCACGACCGACTCGACAGCCTCACTGAAAGCGTCTGCGGCCGCCCGCACGTCGGCCACGGAGCCGCCGCCCAGATAGCCGCCCGCGAAGTTCGTCTCGGTGGGAGGGCCGAAGAACTTCAGCAGCTTGACGCTCGCCGATTTGAGGGCGGCATCGAGGCCGATCATCGCCTCGGTGGGTGGTGCGATGAGGTACGCGAGCGGGCTCCCCACGGCGACACCGGCGAGCGGCGCGAGGTAGCGCCCGGTCTCTTCGATGACGTGGGGAAAAAACGCAGGTGCGGTCGTGCCTTCGACCGCGACGAAGTGAATGCGGCTCGTGAGCGCTTCCCGCAACGCCCACAACCCCTCTTTCACCTCATCGGGGTTCGGGCCGGCGAGCACGCCCATGATCTCGCCCGAGAACGGCCCCGAGGCGTGCGCGCTGCCGGCGTAGAAGCTCTTCGCGTAGACGACGTCGACGTCGGCGAACTTGGTGGCGTGATCGAGCGCCGCGTACAGGGAATCGTCCTGATCACAGGTGACGATGCCGACCGAAACGTGGCGCTCGGAACAGCCCAGCGCGCGGCCCAGCGACGGCTCGACCTGCTCGAGCAGACGACACGACAACAGCTTCGGTGGCAGGCGAACGAGCATCAGTGATTGACCACGTGGGGACGGAACGCGGGGTCGCCGCCGGTCAGCTTCACGCCGCCACCACCTGCCGCGAACGTCTCTTTCATGAGCGCTGCACACCGCGCCGCCGCGCGCTCGGGCACGAAGCCCAGGTCGCGCACGTTCGAGATGCAGTCCTTCTCGGCGTTGTCCTGCCCGAGCTTCGGGCCGTACGCCGTGTAGATGGAGAGCGAGTCTCCCGTGCCCAGGCCCGGCCGCTCGCCGACGATGATGATGGTCGACTTCGCCTGGGTGATGACGCCGATCTCGTCCTGCACGCCGATGCGCGCGAACTTCACGAACAGCGGCTTGCCGACGCGAAAGCCCACACCCGACAGGTGCGTCGCGAGCGCTTTCATCAACGCGGGGCCGTTCTTGAGCAGCGCGTTCGCCGACAACCCGTCACCGGCGATGAGCTGCACGTCGACGCCACGCTCGGCGTCCTTTTCACAGCGGGCCTTCGAGGCGTCGTCGAGGCGGCGGCCCTGATCAGGGTGCAGGAAGAACTCCTGATGATCCTTCGCGCGGGTTCTCAACGGCAGCCAGCCCTGCTGCTCGGCCCAGCCGTCGGCCACTTCGGACTCCACCGCGTCGAGGGCGATGGCGTGATCGGCGCGCAGCCCGAGGTAGCTCTTCGTGAGGTACCGCGTGCCGGTGCGGCCGGTGACGATGCGTGACGGCGTGAGCGCCTTGTACTGCTCGAGCGCCTCGGCGCTTCGAGGTGCAGGCAACGGCCGGTGGTGCGGCCCCCTCCGGAGCGGCTCTTCTTCGTCTCGCACCACCGGCGACTTCGTCTCGGCGGACTTCACCACTTCACGCACGACCTCGGTCACGAGTTTTCGCAGCTCGTCTTCGGTCATCGGCCGAACTCCTGCGCGAACACCGACGCGTCGCCCGCGCGATCGGTCAACTTGCCATTGCGCCACAGGCCCATGCGCTCGAGCCACGCCTCGAACTCGGGCGCGGGCTTCAACCCGAACAGCTCTCGCAGGGCCGCGTTGTTGTGAAAGCTCGTCGTCTGGTAGTTGAGCATCACGTCGTCGCCCATGGGGATGCCCATCAGGTAGTTCACCCCGGCCGCCGCGAGCAGCATCTCGAGGTTCTCCTGGTCGTTCTGATCGGCGATCGCGTGGTTCGTGTAGCAGGCGTCGCAGCCCATCGAGATGCCGGTGAGCTTGCCCATGAAGTGATCTTCGAGGCCGGCGCGCGTGATCTCCTTCGCGTCGCGCAGGTACTCGGGCCCGATGAAGCCGACGACGCTGTTCACGAGAAACGGTGCGTAGCGGCGCGCCAGCCCGTAGGCGCGGGCCTCCATCGTCACCTGATCGGTCTCGTGGTGCGCGTTGGCCGACAGCGCCGTGCCCTGCCCCGTCTCGAAGTACATGACGTTCGGGCCCTGGGCGGTGCCTTCACGCCGCGCGAGATCGTACGCCTCGTCGAGCACCGAGACCGAGACGCCGAAGTTCTGGTTGGCGCCCTGGCTGCCGGCGATCGACTGGAACATGAGGTCGAGCGGTGCTCCGCGGCGCACCGCCGCCATCTGAATCGTGATGTGCGAGAGCACGCAGTTCTGCGTCGGCACGCGGAACTTCCGCATCAGGTCCTTCACCGCGGTGAGAATGTCGACGGTGCCCTGAATGTCGCCGGTCGAGGGGTTCACGCCGATGACCGCGTCGCCGTTGCCGAAGCTCAGGCCGTCACGCACCGCCGCGAGCACGCCCTGCACGTCGTCGGTCGGGTGGTTGGGCTGCAGGCGAGACGAGATGCGGCCCTTCACGCCGATGGTGTTGTTGCACCGGGCGGTGACGCGCATCTTCTTGCCCGCCATCACCAGGTCCATGTTCGACATGAGCTTGGCCACGGCGGCGATCATCTCGGGCGTGAGGCCGGGTGAGACGCCGGCGATGTCTTCTCCGGTGGTGCGATCGTCGAGCAGCCACTCGCGAAACTCGCCCACCGTCCACCCCTGTACGCGGTTGAGCACGTGCGGCGCGAGGCCATCGACGATCACCCGCGTCACCTCGTCGTGCTCGAACGGCACCGAGGGCGCCTCGTAGAGCTGCTTCAAGGTGACGTTGCTGAGGATGTCCTTGGCGGCGGCCATCTCGCGCATGGAGCGCGGCGCCAGCCCTGCCTGCTTGTCACCGGAGCGGGGCTCGTTCGCGCGGCCCAGCACCTCTTTGAGAGAGCCGAAGCTGAAGGACTCGCCGTGAACGCGGGTGGAGAAAGCCACGAGGGAAGTGGTTGTCGATCCGTCCCCGCTCGCGGTCAAGCAACGATGAGGCGGGTCTGTCAGCCCGCGTCGGGAGAGAAGACCCGAACCAGCGACGCCGAGAAGTCGAGCCAGGGCACCAGCGCTTCACCTTCGGGCAGGTCTCCAGCGCCGTCGATCATCACCGCGTCGTCGACGAACGAGACCGCGAACACGCCCGGCAGCGTCGTCGAGCCGAGCGCGCTCAGCACCTGCGGCTTCAGCATCTCGGTCACCACAGCAGGCGCTCCGTACGTCGTGAAGTCGGCAGGCCCACCACTGGCGACGGGGGGCAGCTCGCTGCGCGTCACCAGCGTCGAGATGGTGCCGAAGTCGAGGGCGCGCCAGTCAGCGGGCTTCGCGATGAGCACCCACGAGGGCACCTCGCGGCCGAGCGGCATGCGCAGCCGCCAGGCCGTACCGCCGCCTTCACGGAGCAGATGCACGGCCTCGAACTCCACGTCGCGGTGAAAGCCGTGAAGAATCCACGCGCGCTGGCCCTCGTTCTTGTTCTCGACGGCCCAGCCGTGTGACGACGCGATGGCCTTGCGGCGAATCTGCTGCGCGGCGGCCTGGCGCGAGATGATGAACGACAGCGTCACCGGCACGACCACGAAGATGCCCACCACCAGCCACCAGGGGGCCGAGCGCGGCTTCGAAGGAGCGGTGGTGGTCGTCATGCAGGCCCCAAAACACCAGAGGCGACCGATCTGCCAGCGATCGATCGCCCCCGGGCTGAAGCACCACTCGCAGCGTGGGTCAGGCGGCCTTCTTGCCCGCCAGCGCCGCCTCGACGTACTTCACGCCGTTCGGGGTGATCTGGTTGCCGTTCTTGGTGCGCTTCGAGTAGCCCGTGTGCTCACGCAGGGCCTTGGCCGCGTTGGGCGCCGCGTACTTCACGCCGTGCTTCGCCCAGAACTTCGACGTCACGCCCGAGCTGACCTCGGCGTTCGAGCTGCGCGCGATGTAGAGGGGGATGAGCGAGCGCAGCAGCTGATCCTTCTGCTTGCCGGCCTTGATCAGCGCCGCCTTCTTCGAGTTCGAGTCGAGCGCCGAGAGCACCACCGCGAGCGCGTCATCGGTCTCGACCTTCACGGCCTTCGGCGCAGGCGCGGCCTTCTTCACGGCCGCCTTCTTCACAGGGGCTGCCTTCGGAGCGGGCGTCTTGCCGGCGAGACCGAGCGCCTTCAGCACCTCGTGCACCTTGCGCTCGACGAAGTCCTCGATGCCGTGAATGTCGAAGAAACCCTTCTTCAGCTGCTGCGCCTTGAACGCCATGTGGAGTCCTCCCGTGAGTCGAAATCGAAGGGCCGAGGCTCTAGCAAAGACGACGCCGCCCGGGCCGAAAAATCGGCGCGGGGTGAATCGTGCGCTGATCAGCCGGGGCCGCGAATCGGCCAGACGGGAGCGCCCTGATATGCAGCCGCGATGATCATCGCGGTGATGACGGTGGCGTTGGTGGGAGCGGCGCCGAAGGGCCTCGCAGATGCAGAGCTGATCACCTGGGCGCCCAGAGCCTCGGAGGTGTCGACGCTCCTGCCGTTCTTCACGCGCGCAGGCCAGGGCTCGGTGATGGTCGCGCCGTCGTCGTGGCGTGAGAGCGCCCACCCGCTGCTCGAGTTCGACGTCACGCGGCCCGAGTCGATGAGCGCGCAGGGCGTCGCGGTGAACGAAGGCCTGAGCCTCTCGGTGCGCGGGCCGATCAGCGTCGGCTGCCACGGAATCAGCGACGTGAAGGCATTCGAGGCAGCGTGCAAGACCCGGCTCGAGCGGTACGGAACGTTCTTCAAGACCGAGGCGAACGGGGTGATCACCCTGGGCGCACGCGACGGGCTCAATCGCGTGCAGGCCGCGGCGCTGATCAAGGGCAAGGAGTCGTGCTCGGTCTCGGCGTCGGGTCAGACCGTCGAGAAGCTCCTGCCCGACGTGACGAAGTCGCTGGGGAAGCCGCTCGCAGGTTCGTGGGTGAAGGCAGCGGCTGAACTCCCGGCGGCGCAGTACTTCATGCTGCCCGAGCGCCCACAGGATCCAACCGCGCGGCTCAAGGGCTGGGCGACGCTCGCGCTCGCGGCGAAGGGCGACACGCTGACGCTCGACGCGAAGACGAAGGGGCTCCCGATCAGCCAGCTGCAGGGCGCGGGGACGTCTCCATTCGCGGCCCTCTCGGCCCCGGGCGTGCTGACGGTGAAGGCGCGGTTCGTGAAGGAGCAGCTGCCTGGCCTGATGGAGCAGCTCTTCCCCTCCTTCCCCGGCGGCCGAACGCTGACGCCCGCCGCGAAAGAGCTCGCGCCTCTGCTCACCGGCAACGTGGCGTTCGTCTTCTCGCGAGTTCGCGTCACGAGCGGGCTGCGCACTGCCCCGGCGCGCTTCTTCGCGACGCGTTTCATCGTGCTCGCCGAGACGAACGACGAAAAGGCCGCGCAGGCGCTCGTCGACTCGGTCGATCAGAAGTCGCTGCAGTTTCGCGAGGGCAAGCTCGAGGCGGGCGTCACTGGCACCACGGTGTGGATCACGAACGACTCCGACACGCGTGACTCGGCGCTCGCCGCGCTGCCGAAGGCCGCTGGCACCCAGAAACACGGCGCGGAGTTCGACGTCGACCCCACCGCGCTCGCCAGGGCGCTCTCGTCGATTCCCCTGCTCGAGATCGTGCAGTCGCCCGAGCTGTCTGGCGTGCTCGTCGCCGCCACCGAGATTGGCCCGCTCCTGCTGATGACCGACCGCGTGCGAGGCTGGCTCGACTCCACCACCGCCGCGACCCAACGCGCGCAGCTCACGTGGACGCTGAACGCCGAACGACCAGACGCTGGCCCTGTGCCATGAAGAGGACTCCATGACCGCGCTCCTGCTCTCACTCGTGCTCACGGCCGGCTCGACTGGCCCGACGATCATCGAAGACGACTACGCGAAGGCCCTCGCCGAGGCGAAGAAGACGAAGAAGCTGCTCTTCGTCGATGCCTGGGCGCCCTGGTGCCACACCTGCGTCTTCATGCGCGAGCACGTGCTCAACCAGCCCGCGTTCGCCGCGTTCCAGAAAGACGTCGTCTTCGCCGGCATCGACACCGAGAAGACCTCGAACTCGCCGTTCCTCGACAAGTTTCCCGTGAGCATCTGGCCCACGCTCTTCTTCATCGACCCCTCGAACGAGACGCTCGTCTTCAAGTGGATCGGCTCGGCCGACGCCGCTCAGATGAAGGGGCTGCTCCAGGCCGCACGCAAGAAGGACGGCGCGGTGCACGAAGCCGACGCGCTGCTCGCCCAGGGCAAGTCGCAGGAGGCCGCCGAGAAGTACGTTGCCAGCCTGAAGTCGGAGAAGGGTGACGCCGCCGTACGCGCCACGTTGTCGCTGCTCAACGCGCTGTCGTCGGCGAAGCAGCACGAGAGCTGCGCGCGCACCGCGAACGAGCAGGCGCCGTCGTTGAAAGGAACGTCGGATCGCATCAACGCGCTGACGTGGGGCCTCAGCTGCGGCCTCGAGCTGCCGGCCGACCTGAAAGATCGTGAGGCGCTGCTGGCCTCGCTCGTGAAGCAGTCCACGGGGGCGCTGACGTTGCCGGGAGCCCTCGCCGACGACGTCTCGGGCCTCTACGAGCTGCTCGTCGAAGAACGAAAGGCCGCGAAAGACGACGCGGCGGTGCTCTCGCTGTCGAAGGCGTGGCTCACGTTCCTCGAAGGGGTCGCGGCGAGGGCGCCTTCGCCCGCTGCACGCGCCGTCTTCGATCCCCACCGGCTGCTGGCGGCCTCGGCGTCGAAGCAGCTCGATCGCGTCATTCCCGCGCTGGAGCAGAGCGAGAAGGAGCTCCCCGAAGACTTCAACCCGCCTGCCCGGCTCGCGCTCGCGCACAAGGAGCTGGGTCAGCTGCCGCTGGCAGAAGCCGACATCGCCCGCGCGCTCACGAAGAACACCGGCGGCCCCCGGCGCGTTCGGCTCTTCGACATTCAGGCGTCGATCTTCGCGGCGAAGGGAGACCTCGCGGCGCAGAAGAAAGCGCTCGCCGACGCGATCGCCTACGGCAAGTCGTTGCCCGACTCGCAGCGGCCGAACGGCAAGATCGCTGCGCTCGAAGGTCAGCTCGCGAAGCTCGCCACGCCCGCCCCCGCTCCGGCGCCCGCGAAGAAGTGATCAGCGCTTCGCTTCGTTGAGCGCCTTCGCCTCGCGCCAGCCATCGAGCGCGAAGAACGTGTTCATCACGAACACCGTGCCGAACATGATCGGGTAGAGCGACGGCGCCTGCGTCTGCACGTTGAGTTCGACGTACGTGAGCGCGATCGCGCCGAGCGTGAGGGCGGCGCCGAACGCCTTGCGCTCTCCGACGTACAGCGTGCCGGGACCCATGAAGAAGAAGTTGAGCAGTGCCGCGAGCCAGGGGCGCTTCATGAAGGGGCCTTTCGTGAGGGTTCGCCACCAAGACCGCCGGCCCGGGCGAAACTCATCGGTGGCTCGAGCGACCGTCTGGTTTCGGAAGGTTGAGCGTGGTTCTGTCCCGTCGGGGGTGGCGAACGTGAGTCTGCTTCTGGTGATGACGCTCCTGGCTCAGACGCCAGACCGAACGCCTCTGCCATCGAAAGACCAGGCCCCCACCGCACGCGACGACGCCTGGACCGCGGACCACGCACGTGCCCTCGCCGCGGCAAAGCCTCAGCCCGAGACCTTCGTGGTCACGCCGCAGACCGACTGGGCGCAGGGTGCGACGAAGCGCTTCGTCGGAGCCTTCCTCGGTGGGCTCGTGGGGCTCGCCATTCCGGCGGCGATTGCGGCCGCTGGAATACCGCCCTGCACCACCGGCTTCTGCGGGTTCGCGACGGTCGCCGGTCTGGTGACGGGCTTCTCGGCACCGCTGAGCGTGGTTGGAGCGACGCTCGGCTTCACCCTCATGGGCGGCCGAATGAGCGCGGGGGCAGCGGTTGCGGGCCTGCTCGGCGGGCTGGGCTCGGGCCTGTTGCTGCTGCTCATCTCGAGCGTGACGACGGGCCTTTCGAACGAGTCTCAGTGGGCCGCAACCATCTCGGCGGGCGCCATCGCGGTCGCGCTCCAGGCCCTCGCACTCGAGGCCCGCAGTGACGCACTCGACGAGGCGCCATTTCTCGCAGTGCCCAGCGCGCGGCTCGCCTACACCGCGCTCGGCATGCTGGCGACCGTCGGGGCAGGCGCCCTGCTCGCCGCGCTCTCGCTGCCCTTTGGCTACTACGCGGTGATCATCGCGCCCCTGGTGCTGCTGGTGACGGCTGGTGTCGCGCCGCTGGTGCCCTGGAGCATTCATCGCGCGATGGGTGGCGAGGGCACGCTCGCTGCGGCCTATGTCGGTTGGCTCGCCTCATTGGGAGTCGCCGCTGCTGGCATCGCCGCCGCGTTGCTCGGCGCGACCATGGCGGTCTCTTCGGTTCAGGTCGACGCGCGCTCGGTCGCCATCGTCGGCGGTGGCCTCGGCCTCGCGGCCATCGCCGCCGTGATGGGAACGCCGCTGATGCTCGAGTGGAGCCATGGCGAAGGCAGGCTCGGCCGCGCGAAGCTGGCGCCAGGCCTCAAGGCGCAGGTGACGGTCGCGCCCATTGCGAGTCCGCACGGGCTCGCAGGCGGTGCGCTGGCCCTCAGCGGAACGTTCTGACGGTCGACGGCACCCGGCGCCCCGTGGTTCGCTCGTGTTGGGCCGACGGGCGGAGGGGTTTTCGAACATGAGTCTGTTGCTGGTCGTGGCGTTGCTGGCGCAGGCGCCGGAGCGCGTCCCGCTCCCGTCGAAGAGTATGCAGTCGTCCCCGCGTGACGATGACGACTGGGCGGTCGAGCGCAAGGCCGCCATCGCCGAGGCCATGGAGCCCGTCGAGCACTTCGTCATCACCCCGCCCACGGGCTGGGCCGAAGGCGCGACGAAGCGCTTCATCGGCGCCTTCGTGGGCGGCCTCGCGGGCATGGCCGTGCCCGCGCTCCTGGGGGTCGCGACCACGCCTTCGTGTGGCACCTTCGGTTGTGGCCTCACCTTCGGAGGAACGCTCGCGACCAGCCTCGCTCCGGCCGTGAGTGTGGTGGGCGCGACGCTGGGCTTCACGCTGATGGGCGGGCGAGTGAGTGCCGGCGCCGCCGTCGGCGGAATGATTGGCGGCCTGGCGACGGGGTTGCTCCTGCTCTTCATTCATCGCCTGAGCGTGGCCGAAACCAACCAGGCGCAGTTCGGGGTCGTCATCGCGGCCGCTGCGGTCGCGGCAGGGTTCCAGGCCATCGCTCTGGAGTCGCGCCACGACGCGCTCGAAGAGGCTCCGTTCATCGACGTACCAGCCGCGCGCCTCGCCTTTTCGTCACTCGGGCTCGTGGGCACGTTGGGAGGCATCACGCTGCTCTCTGCGGTCAGCGCAGCGTTCGGGTATCCAACTGGCACGACCATCGCGCCCATCTTGATCATGCTCGGCGCGGCGGCCGCGCCGCTCGTTCCGTGGAGCATTCACCGTCGCATGGGTGGCGAAGGCTCGCTGGGCGCGGCCTACGTGGGCTGGCTCGCGTCGCTTGCGGTGGCCGGTGTGGGAATTCTCGCGGCGGTGCTGGGCGCCTCGTTCAGCTCGTCAGCTCCGGGAGGAGACGCGCGAAACACCGCCATGTTCGGAGGGGGCATCAGCCTCGGCGTCATCGCCGCCGCCCTGGGAACACCCTTGATGCTCGAGTGGAGTCACGGCAACGCCCGGCGCGAACGCGCGACCGTGGCGCCAGGGCTGAAGGCCCAGCTCACCATGGCCCCGCTCGCCGGGCCTCGAGGCCTCAGCGGTGGAGCCGTCGGCGTGAGCGGAACGTTCTAGGCGCGTCGGCGTCGCAGCCGCAGCAGTGGAAGCACGAGCAGCAACAACCCCGCCTCTGACGTGGAGCAACCGCACGGCTTCTTCGTCACGAGGTTGGTGGCGCCACCGCCGCCCGAGCCGTTGCCCATGCGCGCGTCGAGCGTGAACGAGCACTCGACCCACTCGGTGACGTTGCGGCCGTCTTTCGAGCGCATGCGTACCCGGTACTTCTGATCCTCCTCGAACTTCACCGACTCGAGCGAGACGCTGGTGGCGCTCATCACGTTCGCCATCACGTCGGCGCGGAACAGCGGCATCGCGTACTGGCTGTCGTCGCTCTTCGTGACCTGCACCTCGACGATGACAGCGTCCTGCTCCAGGTCGAGAATCGGCGGAATCGCGATCGACGTCGGCGGGGTGGTGAAGATCTGATCGACGCACAGGCCCGCAGCGAACGGCGCGCCGGGCACGGGCACCATCGGCGCCGAGTTGCCCTGAATGCTGAACGCATTGACGTTGCCTGGCTGACTGCGGGCCCCGCGCGCATCGACGGCGATGGCGTGCGCGAAGTAGCGGCCGCCCCAATCGAGGTCCTGAGCGACCGTCCAGCTCGTGGTGCTGCTGCCCCCCGTCGCGGGAACCTGAGGGCTGATGACGGCGAGCTGGGTGAAGGCAGCGTCGCGCGCGATCTCGAAGATGAATGACACCGCGTCACCTTCGGGGTCGAGAGGCGTGATGGCCTCGAGGGTGGGCCTTCTCACCATGAGCGCTTCGCCATCGGTCGGCTTGAGCAACGTCGGCGCGGGCGGCGGCTCGTTCGTCACGTCGACGACGAAGACCTGATCCGCGCTCCAGGAGCTGTACCCGTTGACGATGTTTCCGTCGAAGGCGCGCACCCGCCACAACAGCCGCGCGTTCTCGGGCAGCGACATGGGCACGAACGAGACGAACCCGTACACGCCGCCATCGGGCTCGATGCCTGCGTCGTTGCCCTGCGCCGAGCCGCTCTGCAGCAGCGCGCCGCCATCGACCCACGCGATCTGGAAGTCGTAGGTGAGCGGGTCGGCGTCGTCGTCAGCGCTCTCGATGCAGGTGAGCGGCGGCCGGGAGTTGGTGACGATGGCTCCAGCATCGGGCGACACCGGCACCGGCACGCTGGGAGGCACGTTGGTGCCGCGCACCTCGAAGAGCACCGTCTTGTTGGTGGTGAACTCGGCGTCGGCCGTGCGGAGCCGAAGCGTGTACGGGCTGCGTCGCGCCGCGCTCTGGCTCGCGCTGTACGTCACGGTGCCCGTCGAGCCATTGAAGGTCCCGCTCCCGACGACGCGCATCTGTGAGTCGGTCAGCTCCCACGACGACGTGAGCGGGTTCGACTCGGGGTCCGAGAAGGTGACCGAGATGGTGACGGTGTTGCCCTCGTCCATCATCAGCGACGTGGGTGGCGTCGGCGTCGGCGCCGAGTTGTAGGTCGCGGTGATGCTGGGCGCGCGGTTGCCCATCTCGAGGCGCACCAGGTACGGGCCGGCCGAGCCCTGGTTCTGGCCCACCCATGTGGTGTCACCGAAGGTCGTGATGCCGGCGCAGACTCGGCCTGCAGCGACGACGCCCGTGTCGAGGCGTGCATCGAACGAAAGCGGGCCCGAGTCGTCGTCTTCGGCGACCTTGTTGCCATCGCGCCAGAACGAGAGCACCGGGTCGACCCACGGGCTCTCGCGCGTGCCGCCATCGGGGAGCGTGCCGAACGTTCCGACGGCCGAGAGGAGGTAGCGCTCTCCGGCGAGCGAGTCCCAGCAGAAGAAGTCGACGTCGCCCGAGTTGCGCGGGCCGATGGAGCCGGTGCCCGTCAGCGCCTGCGCCGGCATCATTCGAATGGCCGAGACGTCGACGAGCGTGCCGGCATCGACCTGGTTGTTCGGCTCGTTGGGGTCGGCGGGGGCGAGGGTGACGGTGAGATCTCCACCCGTGGCGTTGGTGTTGGCCGCGAGCGTGAAGGTCGGGCCCACCAGGTCGCCGCGCGTGTAGTTCGGGTCGTGCACGACGATTCGGTATTCCTGCGGCGGCAGCCCGCGAAACGACGTCTCACCGAGCCGGCTCGCGGGCGTCGTCTTCGAGACGTCGTTGTGGTGCACGCGGAAGTCGCTCAGCGCCTCGAGCCGCACGAAGAGGCCACCGAGTGGCGCCGCCGCCGTTCCGACCGTGCGCCCTTCGAGCCCGCCGTTCACCTCGACCGCGATGTTGATGTTGGTGAGGGCGTCGGTTGCGCCGAGCACGATGTCGTCAGCAGCGGAGGGAAGGTAGCCGTTCGCGGTGGGCGCGGCGGAGTCGAGCCAGCGATCGCCATAGTTCGCCGAGAGCACCATGCTCATGCGGGTGTCGAGCCGGTACGTGCCGGCCGCGATGTTGCTGATGGTGTAGTCGCCCGAGGCGTTGGTGGTGACGACCTGGCCGTTGGGCGGCTCGAAGCTGAAGCCCTTCGCCGTCTGGGCCCACAGCCGCACCTCCATGCCCGCCACCCCAGTGCCATTCGACGTGATTCGCCCCGCGATCGACGCAGCGAGCGCAGGCGTGGCTACCGCCATCAGGAGGGTGAGGAGCAGGGGTCGCACTGTCGTGTTCCTCAAGACTTGCACGGCGGTACGGTGACCCACCAGCCCTCCCTGAAGTGCACGATTGTCAACGTGCGTTGCATTTCAGGGTGAATTCCGCCGGTCGTTTCGGGCGATGATACGAAGTTCAAGGCGTTCGGAGGTTTTCGACATGTCGACGTACCAGATCAAACGGGGCGACACGCTCTCGGCCATCGCAGCCCGTAACCACACCAGCGTCTCGGCGCTGATGCAGGCGAACCCGAAGATCAAGAACGCTGATCTGATCTACGCGGGCGACACGCTCAACATCCCCGGGCGCAACGACAGCTACGGCGCGCGGCCACCGGCCGATCACTCGCCCGCGATTCGTCCGCAGCAGGGGCCGTCGCCGGTCGACGCGCCAGCGGGCAGCCGCGGCAGCGCCTTCGAGACGGCGCGTCAGTACCTCGGGTGGAACGCGCGCGATCTGAAGGTCTCGAACAACCCCGTTGGTCGCGCGATGCACGACTGGGTGCCCAACAACGTGAACTGCGCGAACTTCGTCTCGGGCGTGCTCCAGGCGTCGGGACAGATCAGCGCCAGCCAGCACAACAACAGCGTCTACGGCCTGATGCACAACCTCGATCGCGACCCGCAGTTCCGTCGCGTCTCGCTGCAGAACGCGCGGCCGGGTGACGTCGTCTCGATGCGCACGGCGCACGGTCAGCACGTGGTGATGTTCGCGGGCTGGCAGAACGGGCGCCCCACCTTCATCGGCTCGAACAACGTGAACCGCGACGGCAGCCAGCGCGTCACCATCAGCTCGATGAACTACCCCATCATGGCGATTCACCAGTACCAGGGCTGAGCGTCGCCGCAGTACAACTGCGCTCGTGTCGTCGTTCGCCCTCGGAGAGTTGAACACCCTGCGCTCGTTCGCGGCCCGGCGGCTGGCGAACCCGCATGGGCAACAACTCGTTCACTACCTCGACGGCGTGGACTGGGCGGAGGCCCTCAAGGACCGGCCGCTGGCTCCGTGGGACATGAGCCTCGGGTTCCACACGCCCTACTGGAGCTCGTTCACCGAAGAGCAGCGGCTCGCGCTCAATCACTGGACGTACGCGATGATGTACTTCCGCATCGGCGACGGTGAGCGCTTCGTCGTGTGCAGCAATCGAGTGGTGGCCGATCTCGTCGAGTCGCAGGAGCGCGATCTCGCCGGGCTGCTCCGCCTCGAGACCGACGAAGAGATCGATCACATCAAGGCCTTCGGCCGTGTGTTCAGCTCGGTGCAACAGCGTCACGGCTTCGTCGCCGCGAAGATGCCGGTGAAGCCGCTGCGTCCCTTCATCGTGAACGACCGCTTCATTCGCCTGCTGGTGGGCGCGTTCGGAGCGGACTTCGTCGTCACGTACTACTTCGGCCGCGGGCTCGTGAATCACATGGGCAAGGCGTTCGAGACGAAGGTGGCGACGCTCGACGGAGGAAGTCCCGCGCTCGCGAAGCTGTCGATGCTCCACACCGTCGACGAGAACCGGCACATGGCGGTCTCGCGCATGATGGCGGCGTGTGCGTACGAGCTGCTCCACCGCCGCAGGAATCGCAGCGCGCTCTACGAAGCGGCGAACCACGTGATGCAGAAGGCGGTGCTTCGCTACACGTTCTCAGACCGCATCACGACGGGCCAGGAGCGCGCCATGTCGCACGCGATGGTGCCGCAGATGAAGACGCTCGCGGGCATCGAGCGCCAGACGCTCACCGCGTGCATCGACGCGCACTTCGACGGCGTCACCGGCATCGAGCACGCGAAGAACGCGTTCATGCCGAAGTTCAACCAGCGGCTCATGGAGCGCGCGTGCCTGTCGGGTGACGAGAAGCGCATGTGGTTCGACGTGCTCAACGGGCTGCAGCGAAACCTGGAGTTCTTCCCGAAGGGCTGGCGGCCGGGTGATGGGCTCGTGACCGAGGCGTTCGATGATGAAGGGCCGTCGGCGCTCGCGTCGTGACGTCAGGCGGGAGTTTGCGAACGGCCGCAGGTTGCTTTTGAGAGCGATGGAACGGGCGCTCCGAAGCCTCGAGAGCCGATGGTCGCGCAGGAATCGTCGAACGCCCGATGCCGCTGACCTGCCGGGTGAGGGGTCGCTCCCTCCTCCTCCCGCGAAATGAACTGAAGTCGCGGGGGTCGAGAGGTCTCGGGCCGCCGTGAATTCCCAGGGTCTTCCGGTCTCGAGGCTTCAGCGCGCCCACTCGGCCTCTCGCTCTCAGAGAGCCTGTTCCCCGGCCCCCACAGAAGCAGCGATTCCCCTGGTCAGCGCCTCGCGGCAGGCGTCGCACGCGGTGGCGTCATGGTGCCGTCGCGATCGCTCCCGCCGGGGAGCCGCATGACGAACGTGGTGCCCTTCTCGGGGTTCGCGCGGGCCATCACTTCGCCGCCGTGGCTGTCGACGATGCGCTTCACCACCGCGAGGCCCAGGCCCGTGCCCGTCGCCTTCGTGGTGAAGAACGGCTGAAACATCTTCTCGGTCGCGCGCGAGGTGAGGCCCAGGCCTTCGTCACGCACCTCGACGACGAGCCACGGCACCTGGAGCCGCGCTCCGGGCGCAGGCGGTTCGATGGTCGCCGTCACCGTGATCACTCCGCCTCTCGGCATCGCCTGCGCGGCGTTCACCACGAGGTTGATCAACGCCTGCCGCAGCAGATGTGCATCGATGGGAAACGGCGGCAGCTCGCGCTCGAACGACGTGACGACCTTGAGCGGGCTCGATGGCGGCAACGTCTGCGTCGCCGCGTCGACGGCGCCCGCGATGAAGGGCTCGATGGCGATGGCCTTCTTCACCAGCTCGTACGGCCGCGCGAAGTCGAGCAGGTCGGCCACGATTCGGTTCAGCCGATCGGCCTCCTCGCCCACCATGTTCAGCAGCATCTCGGCGTCACCGGTCGGCCGCGTCAGCCGCTTGAGCGTAGTGAGCGAGTTGAAGATGACGCCCAGCGGGTTTCGCACCTCGTGCGCCATCACCGCAGCCAGCTCACCGAGCGCCGCGAGCCGTTCGTGCCGCACCACCTCGGCCTGCGCGCGCGCGAGCTCGTCGTAGCTGGCCTTCAGGTCGGCGTAGAGCCGCTGTGATTCCTGGTACAGCCGCTGCCGCTCGAGCATCGACGCCATCTGCACGCCGAGGATCTCTGCGCTGCGCAGGTCTGACTCCGAGAACGGCTTCAGCGCGCGGCGGAAGAGGCTCAACATGCCGACGCTCTGATCTTCGAGCGTGAGCGGCACGATGGCGGCCTGGTTGAAGCCCTCTTTGCCCACGAGCGTCGACCCTTCCGGCATCGCGTCGACCGGCATCGAAACAGGCGCACGCCCGACGGGCCCATCAGGCAGGGTGAACGAGCGGTACGCCTCGACGAGCGCGCCCGAGTAACCGAACGCATCGCCGACCAGCACGAAGTGGCCTGACTCGCGCTCGAACCGGTGCAGCGTGCCGGCGTCGGCGCCCGTCGTGCGGCACACCGTCTCGAGCGCCTGGCGGCACAGCTCCTTCACGTCGCTGCGGGTGCTCGAGACGGCCAGCGTGTGCACGAGCTCGAGCTCGGCGTTGCGGCGATCGAGCAGCTCGAGCCCCTCGACGACGCCCAGTGCGCTGCCGACCTGCAGCGCGAACAGGTTGAGCAACGGCATGTCGGTCTCGAGGAGATCGTCATGCATGAAGATGACCGCGCCCCAGTTGTCGCGGCGAATCGAGAGCGGCGCGACGATGGCGTTCGCCCGCACCGCCTGCTGCACGAACGGGCGAAGCGAGTGCGGCGCCTCGACCACCTCGAGCCACGCCACCGTGGCGGTCGCCAGGTCAGAGATGAAGACACCGCGATCGGTACGCATGACCGACACCAGCTCTTCGCTCGTCAGCCGCGGAAACCCCGCCAGCTGCGCCTTCACCGCTTCGGCCAGCGCCAGCAGGTGGGGCCGCTGGGTGAGGTACCGCAGCGAATACTCGTCTTCGGTCAGCTCGACGATCGCCACGTCGAACCCCATCGCCTCGAGGCCCGCAGCAAGCACCGAGAGCGCGTCTTCGATCTTCCGCTCACGCTGAACGCTGACCGTGACCTCGGTGAGGGCCCTCGCCAGACCCTCTCGCTGTAAAGGCCGTTGCAGCACGAGCCCGAAGTATCCACCGAAAGGGCCCAGTTCCTCTCGGGCTTTGAGAAGAAAGCTCTGTATTCGACAGGTTACGCACCATCGTGGTGCCCACTGCCGATAACATCGCATGGGCATGCTCTCCCTTCGACGCGCGCTGATCCTCCTCTTGGTCGTGGCCGCGCAGGTGGCCCTCGCGCAGCCCTGCACCGAGCTGCCGATTCTCTTCATCGTGCAGGACAAGTCGGGCTCGATGGCGGGCTCTCCGACCGGAGGCACGGCGTCGACGACGAACCCCTCGAAGTGGACCATCGCGTCGGCGGTGGTGCCGCAGATGGCGTCGACCTTCGCGAACCGGTTTCGCTACGGCGTGATGATGTACCCGGGCGCGTCGACCTCGTTCGCGTGCACCACGGGCACCATCGTGCAGGGCGTGCCCGGTTCGGCGGCGCAGGTGGCCTCGGCGTTCGCGGCGGTGGGCCCCGGAGGTGGAACGCCCACGGCCGCGTCGCTGCTGGCGGTGCGCAGCTACCTCAACACCATCTCGTCGACGGCGCCCATCTACGTGCTGCTCATCACCGACGGTCTGCCCAACTGCAACCTGGGCCTCGACCCGGCGACGTGCGCCACCACCACGCCCGGCTGCCTCAACACGAGCACGTGCAGTGGAGCCTCGTGCTGCGGCCTCGGCGCGAAGGACTGTCTCGACAACAACGCCACGGTTCAGGCCGCGGCTTCGCTGCGTGCACTCGGCATCAAGACGTATGTCGTGGGCTTCGACCAGGCGCTCACGAGCGGCAACAACAAGGCAGTGCTCGACGCGGTGGCTGCAGCGGGTGGAACGACCTCGGCGTACGTCGCTTCGAATCAGGCGGCGTTGACGTCGGCGCTGAACTCCATCGCGCAGAGCACGAGCACCTGCTGCCAGAACGCCTGCACGCAGGGAGCGACCCGCTGCACGGCGAGCGGCGCGCGTGAGCAGTGCCAGCTCGACCCTGTCACGCAGTGCACCAACTGGTTCAGCGGCAACTGCCCGGCGATGTCGGTCTGCACCGGCGGCTCGTGTGTCTCGTGTACCAATCAGTGCACGCTGGGCACGCAGCAGTGTTCGTCGGGCACCGAGAGCACCTGCGTGACGGGCGCGGGCGGCTGCACCGTGTGGCAGACGGTCAAGAACTGCGGCTACGGCGAGGTCTGCAACGGCACCACCTGCAGCAGCTGCCAGGGCTGCACGATGGGCGCGAGCCGCTGCACGGCGAACGGCATCGAGGAGTGCCAGTGGAGCATTCTGTCGGGCTGCACCCAGTGGGTGGGCCGCAACTGCCCGTCGGGGAGCGTGTGCAGCAATGGCAGCTGCGCCTCGTGCAACAGCACGTGCACCGCTGGCTCGACCCGGTGCTCGGGAAGAAACGTCGAGACGTGTGTCGCCGATGCGCGCGGCTGCACGTCGTGGAGCACGGGTCAGACCTGCGCGACGTTCTGCTCGGGTGGCGCGTGCGGCACGTGTGGAACCTCGTGCACGAACGGAGCGACGCGCTGCAACGGCAACGGCGTCGAGACGTGCGGCACCGACGCGAACAGCTGCCCGGTGTGGGGCCCGGCCCAGCGCTGCCCCGCCAACGCGTACTGCTCGGCGGGCAATTGCGTGGCCTGCGCGACGACGTGCACGCAGGGCGCGAAGCGTTGTGGTGGCAACGGCGCCGTCGAGACCTGCCAGCTCCAGACGACGGGCTGCACGAGTTGGGTGACGACGAGCCAGTGTGACGTAGGCGCGGGTGAGCAGTGCAACGCGGGCGTGTGCATTCCCCCCTGTCAGAACGCGTGCACGAACGGGGAGCGCCGGTGCGCGACGAAGAACCCGCAGCGGTGTGAGGTGGCTCCGACCGGTTGCACGATCTGGCGTGACGAGGCCGACTGCCTGGGCGCGACCACGTGTGTGAACGGTGGTTGTTACGAACAGTGCGGCACCGATGAGCTCGAGACGTGCGCTCCGGCTGGGACGATTTGTACAGGATTGCCGCAGGGCCGATTCTGTCTGCCCGGGTCGGGTTCGGGTGGTGGCAGCGCGGGCACTGGTGGTGGAACGTCGGGGTCGGGCGGCGGCACCTCAGGCACTGGCGGTGGAACGTCGGGCACCGGTGGCGGCATGTCTGGGACCGGCGGTGGAACGTCGGGCACGGGCGGTGGTGTCAGCGGGAGCGGAGGCGGCTCCGGATCGTCTGGCGGCGGCGTCTCGGGTTCGGGCGGTGGAACGGCCGGCACTGGCGGCGGCGTGAGCGGTAGCGCCGGCGGAACGGGCACGGGCGGCAACGGTGGTCAGGCTGGCGGGAGCGGCAGCAACACCATCGGCGTCACGGGCGGCAGCGGCACCGAACGCATCGGAGCGACGGGCATGGGTTGCGGTTGCTTCGGCGCCGAGGGGCTCTCACCGCTGTTCTTCGGGCTGGTTCTTCTCGCCCGCCGTCGCCGCACGCGCTGAGTCACACCGAGTTGAAAGAGTCTCGTCGCATGCAGCCAAGGGCCATCGGGATTGTTGCCGCCCTCGTCGGCTTGCATTGCGCAATCCACACGGCGAAGCCGGTCGAGAGGCTGTCGAGTCGTCCCGAGGAGGCTCTCCTTTGTGACGAAGACAATCTGTCCGTCGAAAATGGACAGGCCTTTCGCTCCATGGATGGAGGGTTTGTGCCGTCCAAACGTCACCCGTTGATCACCATCGTTCCTTTTTGACCTGTTTCGATTCAGTCGCGGCTCAGCGTCTGGTGAACGCGAGAAAGAACTGATCAGGCAAGAACGTCCACGAGGACGACAACACGTAGCCTGCTGAGACGAGCTCCGAGGTCACCTGCGCGGCGTCGATCTTCTCGGCATCGGGCGGGCCCTTCTTGCTGCCCTTCTTGAAGTCGATGATCACCAACCGCCCACCGGGCTTCAGCGAAGCGGCGAGCTTCGTAAAGTACACCTGCCGCTCCTCGATGTGGTGGTACGTGTCGACGATGATGATCGAGTCGACCGGCTCGGGAATCTTCGCGTCGTCGAACGCTCCGAGCACGACCTTCAAGTTCGTCAGCTTCTCGGTCACCGCGCGCTTCTTCAGGTAGTCGACCATCGAAGACTCGACGTCGACGCCGTACACGGTGCCCTGCGGCAGCGCGCGCGCGAACCGCACCGAGAAGTAGCCCGTGGCCGAGCCGATGTCGGCGAGCAGCGCTCCCGGTGGAAGCCCCAGCGCCTTGATGACCTCGTCAGGCTGCTGCCACTCGTCGCGCGCCGGGTCTTCGAAACGCGCCGCCCACTCCTCGGCGTGCTCGAACCGATGCGGCATGTGCTCGTCGGTGGTGTCAGCGCGCTTCGGGCACGCGGTGCAGAGGACGGCGACGAACGAGGCGAGGAGCAAAGAACGCATGCCGCGCGTCTAGCGCGACCCGATTCCAGTTTCGCCCCGTTTCATGGTGAGGTGACCGCTCCGTCTTCGCCGGGAGACGCCGCTTCATGGGGGCTTTCGTGGTTCGCACCGCCGTTCGTTTCGCCGCGCTCACCGTGCTCTGCACGACTGCCTGCATCGACCTTCGTCTGCCCGACCCTCCGGGGCCGCCGGCGCCTGGCTCCATCTCGGGCCGCGCCACCATGGTGGCTCCGGGCCAGACGCGGGTGATTCCCGTTCCCAACGCGCGGGTCGAGCTGCTCGGCACCGGGCTGACGACCACCACCGACTCGAGCGGCTTCTTCCGCATCTCGGGCGTCGTGCGTGAGGCCAAGCAGCTCCTCTTCCGCGCCGACATCGACCTCGACGGCCACGCCGATCGTCAGAAGCTGCTCGCGCTCGACGCCACCCGGGTCGGGCCGGGCAAACAGATCTCGGTTGGAGACGTGCTCCTCTCGGAGAACGCCACCGTGCGCGGTCAGGTGCTGCTCGAAGACGTGTCGACCGCCCGAGGCCACGCCGGCACGCTCGCGTTCGTGCCCGAGGGGCCCTTCACGGCCACCACCTCGGACGACGGCAGCTTCACGTTCTCGGAGCTGCCCGAAGGCACGTTGAGCATCGCGTTCTTCCGGCAGGGCTACCGCACGCGCAGCTTCGACGCGGTCACGTTGTCGAGCGGCCAGGCGCTGACGCTGACGACCATCACCCTGCGTCGCGAGACGTCACCGCAAGAGCCCGTCACCATCACCGGCCGCGTTCGCCTCGATGACGGAGGGCCCGCGCCGGCGACGACGGTGACGCTCACGAGCATGGCCGAGCGCCGTGAGGTGCTGACGGGACTCGATGGACGTTTCGAGGCGACGGGGCTGATGCCCGGGCTGTTCTCGCTGGTGGCGACGCGAGACGGCTCGCTCCCCGCGCGCGTCACCAACATCTCGGCGCTCTCGGGTCGCGTGGAGCTGTTCGACATCACCCTCAACCCCGCTCCGACGACGGGGGCTGGGGGTGGCGGAGCCGGCGGCGGCGGATTCATCGACGATCTCGGCGGCGGCTTCGGAGGAATGGGCGCGGGCGGAGGCAACGCGACGGGCGGAGGCAACGCGACGGGCGGCGGCCTCGCAACAGGCGGCGGCAACGCAAC